>JBAVQS010000260.1:0-23666 GCA_049694275.1 Anaerolineae bacterium
CGTCGGCGCCGGCGGCATCTTCGAGGTCACCTTTACGGCCACGCCGAGCGCAATTGGGACCTATACCAACCCGCGCTCCGGCGGCACGTGCGCGGTGGACCCAAACAATGTCGTCCCGGAGACAAACGATGCGAACAACAACTGCAACTCGGACTCGGTGACGGTTACCGCGCCCGACCTGACCATCAGCAAGTCGAACAACGTGGGCGGTGTGGTGGTGCAGGGACAGGGCTGGAATTGGACCCTGACCACCTCCAATGTGGGGAATGCCGGGGGCGTCTTTACACCAGGCATGACCCTCCTGCAGGATGATCTGGACAACAGCGGTGGAGTAACTTATGGCACGCCGACGGTGGCGAATGTCACGAACGTGACCAACAGTGGGAGCATTCAGTGCGCGATCAATGGCAGCCAGACGCTGACCTGTACCGCGAATGGCTCGCCCGTGATTGTCGGCGCGACGACGGGCAAGTTCGACGTGGTGGTGCCCGTGACCTCCATTGCAGGCGGGACCTACACCAACCCACGCGCGGGCGGCATCTGCCGCGTTGACCCGAACAACAGCAGCACCGAGAGCAACGAGAACAACAACGACTGCACGCCCAACTCGGTGACCGCGAATACGCCCACGCCGACCAATACGCCAACCCCGACCAATACGAATACGCCAACCCCGACCAATACACCCACCAATACGAACACGCCAACCGATACGCCGACGGACACGCCGACGGCTACGCCGACCTGTCTGCCCGTGAGCGGAATACATGTGTCGCCGCTGACGACCGTTGGATGCCCGTCCACCTATACACCGACGAGCACAAGTAGCCCAACGGCCACCGATACGCCAACCAATACGAATACACCGACGAATACACCAACCGACACGCCGACCAATACGCCAACCGATACGCCGACGAACACGAATACGCCAACAGTGACCGATACGCCGACGAACACGCCGACATCCACCAACACGCCGACCAACACAAACACGCCAACGCCCACCGATACGCCAACGGACACGCCGACCAATACGAATACGCCAACGCCCACCGATACGCCGACGAACACGGATACGCCGACGGATACACCGACGAACACGCCGACGAATACGCCAACCAATACGCCGACTGACACGCCGACCAATACGCCAACGGACACGCCGACCAATACGCCGACCAATACGCCGACCGATACGCCGACCAATACGCCAACGGACACGCCGACCAATACGAACACGCCAACGCCGACCGATACGCCGACGAACACGCCAACGCCGACCGATACGCCGACGAACACGCCGACGCCGACCAACACCTTTACGCCGACGAACACGCCAACGCCGACCAATACGCCGACCAATACGCCGACGCGGGTGCCCGGCCCGAGCGCCGACCTGTCGATCACCAAGACCGCACAGGTCAAGAGCGACGGGGCTCAACTAATCTACTGGCTCACCGTAAAGAACCTGGGACCGGCCAAGGCGCAGAACATCGTCGTAACCGACCCGCTGCCGCCGCAGGTGATGTACATCTCAATGGCGCCGCAGACCCCGAAAGGGTGGAAGTGCACCTATGATGCGCCGACTGCGACGGTGACATGCACTATTGCTTCACTGGCGGCCAAGCACAGCAGCAAGGTGGGCCTGCTGGTCTCGTTCCTGGGTGCGAGCGCGCCGTTCACGAACTGTGCGACAGTAAGCGCGGCGACGTTCGACCCCAACACGCTCAACAACACCGCGTGCCTGACGCTCAGCCAGAACCTCCAATCGATGGGAACGACAACGACGATGACTACACCGGTTCTCCCGGAGGAGAATGCGCCGGATACGAGCACAAGCTGGTTCCAATCGCTATGGGATGCGCTGGTGGGGTGGATTGCGCCGGTGCAAACGGTAGCGAAGCGATAGAGTAGGTCGCAGGCTTCAGGGAATCTCAATCATGTGAATCGAGAGGGCCGCCGGGGTAAGGTAACCGGCGGTCCTTTGTGATTGGCGCGTGTAGATCGAACCACCGTCTCGCCTCTACGGCTTTAAGACAATTTCGCCAATAACAAGAGCCGGCCGGGTAAAGGCCGACTCTTGTCTACTCAGGATACTCCTATTTGCCTTTGACGACGATGCGGGTCGCCGTCAAGGTCCCGTCGCTATTCGCCACCCCCTGCGCCGCGATGACACTGCCCACCGTGATGTCGCTTAGCTTGATTGTCTGCCCCCCACGCGTAAAGGTCGTATCATGGGTGGTCAGGATGACGCCGGTCATGCTGCCTTGCTGGATCGTGATGTTACTGCCATTCACCGCGGTGACCTTGCCGCCCGTGTGCGGCATCTGGACCACCACGCGCGTGGCGGTAAAAGTGGCATCGCCGTTCGCCGTCCCGGTCGCGAGGATGTGATCGCCCACCTTGATGTCGGCGAGGGTCATCGTATCCTTGCCACGAGCAAACACTGTTGAAGCGTTCGTCAGAATACTCCCATTGAGATAGTTCCGCTGAATGCTGATCTGACTGCCGTTCACCGCCGTCACAACGCCCCCTTCGTGCGGAAGGATGACGGTGATCATCCTGGCGGTTATTGTCCCATTGCTGTTCTTGCCGACGATGGCAATGTCATCCCCGACCTTGAGATCCGCGAGGGAGATGACCTGTCCGTTGCGGCGGAACCGGGTCTGGGCATCCGTATTCACCGTCGCATTTCCCCTGGCGGTCTCGACGGTAATCGTTGCGCCATTGATCGCCGTGATCTTGCCCCTGGCCGCGTGCTTGTTGAGCGCCTGGAGCAGCGCGCCCTTGAGCTGGCCTTGCGTGGTAGTCCCGGCAGCTGTCGTTGGCGTCTTGGTCGGCCCCTGGGCCAAAGTGGGCGCGACCCCCAGTGCGAGCCCGCCCGCGAGCAGAAGGCTGACGAGCATCCCCAGAACCATGCCGATTGCAAGTTTGTGCTTTTCCATTTCGTTTTCCTCCTCGTTTCATCCTGGTCATACCTCAAGTAGCTGGCTTGAGGCGTCGAGCGTTTCTCTTGCTCGACTCTGGCCTTATTCTAGCGCCCGCAGATTAAATCCGTTTGAAAAACGGGTAAACTGTCTGTAAAATACGCGCCAGTCTATGCTAGAATAAGGAGAAATGGATGCGTTATTGCACAAGGGAGGTTGTTCATGCACCTGATGATAGAAGGTCAACCGGTATCATTTAGCGAATCGGGCGCGGGAGTTCCGCTGGTCCTGATTCATGGCTATCCGCTGAGCAAAGCAATGTGGGAACCGCAGTTGCACGGCCTGGCGCATACGGCGCAAGTCCTCGCGCTCGATCTGTGGGGGTTTGGCGATAGCGCGCCGGCGGCGGAGACGACGATGGCCGCCTATGCCGACGAGGTGCGCGAGCTCATGGACGAGCGCCATATCAGCCAGGCGGTGCTCTGCGGGCTGTCCATGGGAGGCTATATTGTGTTCGAGTTCTGCCGCCGCTATCCCGACCGGGTGACAGGGGTGATCCTTGCCAATACCAAAGCCGGACCGGATTCGTCGGAAGGCAAGGCGGGACGCGACCAGAGCGCCCTGCTGGCGCGCGAAAAAGGGGTGGATGCGATTATCGCCGGGATGCTTCCGAAACTGCTATCACCCAAGGCCTACCAGAACAATCCCGCGCTCGTCGAGCAGGCGCGTGAGATCATGCGGATGGCGACAGTGGCGGGAATCGTGGGGGCGCTGCGCGCCATGCGCGACCGGCCGGACTCGACGCCGACACTCTCAGCGATCGACTGCCCTGCGCTCGTGATTGGCGGGACAGATGACCAGCTCTTTCCCAAAAGCGAATTCGACAAAATGGCGCAGGGCCTGCCAAAAGGACAACTGGTCATGCTGCCCGATGCAGGGCATCTCTCAAACCTTGAACAGCCCGACTTGTTTAACCGGGCCGTTCAAGATTTCTTGAAGGACTTGGCTTGACCGGCCGTCCCTGAGAGGCGGTTGATTACGCCGAGGTTTTCTTTTTGGCGCGGGCCGGTTGATTCTTGCGCCTGGCGGTCGGACGCGGAATCGCCGGCGCGCGCTGGGGAGCAGTCTCGGGCGCCGGTGAAGGTACGGCAGCGTTAGGGGATGAGACCGGCGTCGGAGTTAATGCAGGCGCCGGTGGTACTTTCAAGATACCCTGAATAAGCTCAAGGGACGTGGGATCGGATATCGGCGTCGGGGTTGATGCAGGCGCCGGTGGTACCGCGGTCACCTCTTCGGGGAGCAATTCCTCCTCGAATGGATTGACCTCGTGCGCCTTGAGGAATTTTTGCAGCTCGTCGCGGTGCACCCGAAACCCGCCCAGGAGCTTGACCGCCCGGAGCTCGCCCAGCTTGATATAGCGGCGAATCGTAAAGGGACTCACCCCCAGGTACTCGGCAATTTCGTTCGGGGACAGGTATTCGCGCTGAATCGCCACGGTTTGACCTTACAACAGCCGTTTGCCAGCGTACAGGGCTACTGGCGCAGGCTGCATTTAATTGCTACACGTTGCTCTATTGTACGCCATTGTAGCACTGAAATAACGCGCTGTCAATGGTTTTGCGTGTCTTTATCCTCCAGAACATCCGTGCGCGTGCCTGCGCGTGCTTTTCTATCCAAAGGTGAATTATGCGTCCAGATGGTCGTGCAAACGATGAACTGCGCCCGGTCAAGCTGACACCGGGGTTTATCGATTATCCGGAAGGGTCCGTGCTCATCGAAATGGGAAAAACGCGGGTTTTATGCGCCGTGTCGGTCGAAGAGCGCGTGCCCCACTGGCTGGTCGGCCAGAACCAGGGCTGGATTACAGCCGAATATGCGATGCTGCCGCGCGCCACGCACACGCGCAGCCCCCGTGAGACGACGCCCAGCCCGCGCTCGCAAGAGATTCGCCGGCTCATCGGCCGCAGCCTGCGCGCCGCGGTCGATCTCAAGCTGATCGGCGAGCGAACGTTGAACGTGGATTGTGACGTGCTGCAGGCGGACGGCGGAACGCGAACGGCGGCGATCACCGGTAGCTATGTGGCGCTGGCCGTTGCGCTCAGCAAGCTCATCCTCGTCAAAGCCGCGTCCCCGCGAGCGCTCAAGACGCCGGTCGCGGCGGTCAGCGTCGGGCTTGTCAAAGGAGAACCGCGCCTCGATCTGAACTACGCCGAAGACTCGACCGCCGGCGTGGATTTCAATGTCGTCATGACTGGCGGGGGCGATTTTGTCGAGGTACAGGGGACCGGGGAGGGAACAACCTTTTCCCGCGCTCAGATGGACCAGTTGCTGGCGCTGGCGAAAAAGGGGATTATCGAACTGCTCGAAATACAGCGGCAAACCCTGGACCATCTCTCCAAATAAGACCACTCGAAGAGGAGGAGCCATACGCTCCTCCTCTTTCTTTGCGCTATCACTTTGTCAGGAACGGCAGGTAGATAAAGACGCTGGGGATCCAGGGCGTCGGCGTTCTAGTCGGCGTCAAGGTACTGGTCGGTGTCGGGGTATTAGTGGGCGTGGGTGTATCGGTCGGCGTATTGGTGATCGTCGGCGTAGGCGTATCCGTGGGTGTGTTCGTGATCGTCGGCGTGAGCGTATCGGTCGGCGTGTTCGTGATCGTCGGCGTGGCCGAGGGCGTAAAAGTTTGTGTGGCGGTAGCCGTCAGGCTACTGGTTCGAGTCGGCGTCGGGGTTCGGGTCAGGGTTGGAACCGGCGTCGTCCCGCCCGCACAATCGCCAATGACCGATACGGTCCCGTCCGCGTTATTTGCTACATAGATCGTATTGCCGAGAAGAGCGATGCTATCCCCCCCTTGGTCGCCCTGGTTACCCAGCAGGACATCCCCGGCCAGGGCGCCGGTCGCGATGTTGTATGCGCGCAGACGATTGACGCCGGGGTCGGCCCAGATGACAAAGAGGCGATTCGTATTGGGGTTGACCGCCAGCCCGTAGGGGACCGCGGCATCGGTCAGGCTGTTCAAAATTGTGTTGGTATTCGCATCGATTTCCACCAGGGCGTTCGTCGCACGGTTGGAGACATACAGGCGGTTATTCAACGGATTCGCGGCGATGCCATACACGCCGCCATCCAGCGGGATCACATTGATCGCCGCGCCGGTCCCGTCGACCTGCACAACCCCCGAACCCCAAGCCGAGACATACGCGCTGTTATTCAGCGTGGCAATCAGCGAGGGGTTCCACCCGGCATCGACCGTGGCGATGAGACTATTGGCGGTCGCGTCGATAGTCGAGATGGTGCGGTCGTTGAAATTGGCAACCCAGACGCGATTGCTGCTCGCGCCTACTGCATAGGGCAAGCTGCCCACCGGGATGGCGCCGAGTTGCGTGCCATCCGTCGCGTTCAATACCGAGACATTGTTCGTATTGCGATTCGAGATAAAGAGCTTGCCCTGCACCAGGGCGAGCCCATTGCTGTTGCCGCCGCTGCCGGTGGCCCAAGTTGCAATCATTTGGTTCGTGTCCGTGTTGATCACTGCCACACTCGACGCGTCGTACAACCCCACATAGACCCGGTGCGCGGCCGGATCGACGGCGATTCCTTTGGGATGGGCGCCGACCGGGATGCTGGTCAGATTTTGGACCGCGCAGACGCTGGGCGTGCGAGTCGCAGTACTAGTGCGCGTCGGCGTACTGGTGCGCGTGCTCGTCGCCGTTGGTGCGCCGGTGTTTGTAGGAGTGGACGTAGGTCCGGTCGGGGTCACCGTTGGCGTATTGGAGGTGGTCGGGCTAGCGGTGGGGGTCGGCGTCATAACCGTTCCCCAGGGAGTCGAGGTGGGCGTGCCAGACCCAGCCGGCTGGAGACAGGCTGTATCAAAAAACACCTTGTCGCGACCGGTGGTCAAAGAGTTGATCGCACGCAAATAAAAGGTCGCCGCGCTGCTGCTCGCCGTGAAATAGAGATTCCACTCGGACCGATTAAACCCGCTGATGCCGGTATAGGGCACAGACCATTGAATCGCAGCGGAATCGGGGTTCGTTCCACCGTTGAGGTCGATCCCGATATGCCGGTCGATGCCGGTCGTGCGAATATTGTTCCCGCCGCCGGTATCCTGAAGCGTCTGGCCCCAGACAATCCAGAAATGATAGGTCCGTCCCGGCGTTAGGTTGGTGACGCGCTGGTAGATGCCGGCTTTGAAGGGCCCCCAGTCGGACCAGATATATTGCGAGCCGTTCGGGTCCCATCCTTCGTTTTGCGGGTTTTCAAAATTGACCTGGGTCCCATAGTCCATCCACGCGTTCCAGCCCTGGGCGACCACCCAGCCATTGGGAAGCGGCGCGCCGCCGAGCATCGTGCCATTTTGCAAGAGATTGGTCGGGTCTTCGGCGCACGAACCGGCCGATGCAGAGGGGGCCTGGTTCAATAAGACAAGCGCCAGGGGAAGGAACACCAGGGTAAAGACAAAAAGACGGATCAGGAACGAACGAGTGGTCATCCCGCGCAAAGGGGGATGGGCAAGTGAATGACGTGACATGTCCAAACTCCTGCAGGCGCTGAGCACACGCCGCCTGTGTACTATAGCACATCCGCACGCCGCGTCCAATAGCCTGCGTGACCTATGGGCGGTTCCGTTTCTGAAGGTCGGTCCGCGGCGTGCAGTCGGCGCTTTTCCTCGTTCTTTTTCGCCTGACCGTGCTATAATCGGGAATGAGCTTTATGGAACCCTGGGCCGATTACCAGGCGCAGCAGTGGAAGTACCTGCTCGAGATCACGCGCGCGATTGCCGCGCGCCTCGACCTCGACACCGTGCTTGCCCGCGCCCTGCGCTATGCCGTAGACCTGGTGCGCGGCGAGGCCGGGTTGGTCGCCCTGCGCGGCGCCAACGATGTCTTTCATTTTGCCGCGCGCTATGGCATCGAGGCGCGGCTTTTGTCACGCCTCGAGCCGCTCCTGACAGAGATCCCGCTCACGCTCGAACAGGACCAGAACGTTCGCTGGCGCTTTCCCCAGCTCCAGATGAAATTCGATGGCATCGTCGACGCCTCCCTACTCCGCCTCCAGCAGGTCATGGCCATCCCGCTCATTGCATCGGAAAATCTGCTGGGCATCATCTATGTGTTTCGCGACCGGCGTGAGCTGCTGTTCACGGCGCTCGACCAGGATGCGCTCGCCGGATTCGCCGACCATGTGGCAATCGCCATCGAACATGCGCGCCTCTACCGCGCGCAGGCGGCGCGGGCGCATGAACTATCCGTCGTCATCGAAGGGAGCGCACAGGGGGTCTTGATCGCCGAACCGGGCGAAAAGATTCGGAGCATGAATCGGTCGCTCGAGCGTCTGACCCACTGGGCGCGCGGTGAGGCGGAAGGCAGAAACTATCGTGAGGTGTTGCAGTTAATGGACGAGCGGGGGCAGACGGTCCCCCTTCCCACCTTTGCCGGCATGTCCCATACCGCGCCGACGGCCGAAGGGTTTATCAAGCAGCGCGATGGCGCCCGGGGCGCGTATACACACGTCACGCTGGCGCCACTGTATGACGAAACCCGCCAATTGACCAGCCTCCTCATCAATGTCGTCGACGTGACGACCGTGCGCGAGGCGGATGAGCTCAAGACCTCTTTTCTCGCCGGACTCTCACATGATTTGAAAACGCCGCTGGCGCTGATTCGCGGGTATGCGGAGACCCTGCGCCGAACGGATGTCGAGTGGGATCGCAAGACTTTGGACGAGAGCCTGGCGGTCATTCAGGACGAGGCGGAATATCTGACCCACCTGGTCAACACCTTGCTCGACGCCTCCCAACTGCAATACGGGAGCCTCAATCTCCAGTGGAAATCGGTTCGCGCGGACGAGCTGGCGAAAAAGGTGGTCGAGCGCTTTCAGGTCACCCGGCCCGGGTATCGCTGGGTCCTCGTCTTTCCGGCCGATTTCCCCACGGTTCCCGGCGACCCAGAACGCGTGCGCGAAGTCTTGCAAAACCTCGTTTCCAATGCCGTCAAGTACTCGCCACGCGGCAGCACAATCACCGTTGGCGGATGGGTTGACCCCGAGCGGGTGGGGCTCTTTGTCCGCGATGAAGGCCCGGGGATTCCGGTGGAAGAGCAGGCGCGCATCTTTGAACGGTTTACGCGGGGCCGCAGCTACAGCGCCCAGCGCGCCGAAGGGGCCGGGCTGGGGCTCTATCTCTCTCGCGCCATTGTCGAACAGCATGGCGGCCGCATCTGGATGGAAAACCTGCCGGAAAAGGGGGCCGCGTTCTATCTGACGTTTCCACGAGAAAATTCTAAATTCGAGCGTTGAGTTCCGAACAGATTATCATGCCCACCAATCCACTCAAAGACAAACTGATCCTGATTGTCGACGACGAGCCCCGCATGCTCCAGTTCATACGGATGAACCTGGAAGCAGAGGGGGCGCGGGTATTGACGGCCAATACCGGACTGCAAGCGCTCGACAAGGTCAGGGAGAGTATTCCTGACGCGGTGGTGATGGATGTGATGATGCCGGAGCTGGACGGGTTCGAGACGCTCAAACTGCTACGCGCCCAGTCCGATGTGCCGGTCATTATGCTCACGGTGCGAGCGGACGAAGAGGAGCGAATCCGTGGGTTGGAACTGGGCGCGGATGATTACATGGGCAAGCCATTCAGCCCGCGCGAGCTGGTCAGCCGTCTGAAAGCGGTCTTGCGCCGCACCGCGCCGGAGGCGGCTAAATCTGAGCTTATCCAGATTGACGAGGACCTGACCATCGATTTGCGCAAACGGGAGGTGCTCGTCCAGGGGCAAAAGGTCAAGTTACGGCCCACCGAGTGGCGCCTTCTGTATCACCTCGTGCAAAACGCCGGTTGGGTTCTCCCGCACGAATCGATCCTCGCCAAAGTGTGGGGACCGGAGTACGCCGGCTCTGACGAATACGTCCGCCTCTATATCACCTATCTGCGCCAAAAAATCGAGCCCGACCCGGCGCATCCCCGGTACATCCTGACGGAACGTGGGATGGGATACAAGTTTGTGGATTACAAAAAATAGCCCGGCTCTCCGCCGGGCTATTTTGATTCACTGACTCTCGGGACGGCGCAAAACCGAGCCCCTTACTTGCCGACCGCTTTGATCTGGATCTTTTTCGGCTTGATCTCATCCGCCTTGGGCAGATGGAGCATCAGGAACCCGTCGTGAAGGGTGGCCTCGACCTTGTCGGTATTGATCCGGACCGGCAGCGTCAGCTCGCGATGATACTGGCCGTACATCACCTCGCGATAGTGCCAGGTCACGTTTTCCAGTTTGGGCGCCGGGATGTTGGCGTCGACCACCAGCCGGCCGTCGTTGAACTGGATGTTGACGTCCTCGGACTTGACGCCCGGCAGAGTCATGTTAACGACCACTTCGTCGGGGGTCTCGTACATGTCCAGCGGCATGTTGCTAAGCACGCCGGTCAGCGTGTCCGGGTTAAAGAACCAGCGCGGCCACACGACCGAATCTTCAAACAAACGGTCCATTGCATCACGCAGCGTCAGGGTCGAGCCCGTGGGCTGCCAACGCGAAACTTGATTAGCCATAGTTGACCTCCCTATCATTCTGAATTGCATGTGTTATTTTCTTCCTCCAACCGAATACGCCCTCTTTATACTAGAGGCATGTTAGAACAACACTGGAGCAATGTTAGATTTGTGTTAGAGATCATGTTCGCGGCCATATCGGTGATATAATGCCCATGCTCGGCCAGGCGGGAACAAACGCTGACCTATCCACGCGTATTGAACGGCGGTTATTGAGAATTTCTTTTGAGGAGTCGAGAATGTCAAGCTATATCGATCGAGCGGATACACTCAAGGACAAACTGGTTGCCATCCGGCGTGACCTGCACGCGCATCCTGAGTTATCGTTCCAGGAGGTGCGGACGGCGCGGCAGGTGGCGAAAACCCTGGATGAATTGGGAATCGAATACACCCCGGGCGTCGCCAAAACAGGCGTCGTTGGGCATTTGGGAGAAGGAAGCCCGGTGATCGCGCTCCGCGCGGACATGGACGCACTGCCGATCGTCGAAGCGAACGACATGCCGCACAAGTCCGAGAACGTGGGGGTGATGCATGCTTGCGGCCACGACGCGCACACCACGTCTCTCCTCGGCGCGGCCATGCTGCTGGCCGAAGATTTCGCCGCTGGTCAGCTCAAAGGATCGGTTCGCCTTTTATTCCAGCCGGCGGAAGAAAATCACGATGCGGAAGGCAAATCGGGCGGCCAGCGGATGGTGGAAGAGGGTGTGCTTGAGGGAGCAGATGCCGTCGTCGGGCTGCACGTCATCAGCACTCTGCCCTCCAACCAGGTTTATGTACGTGAAGGTCCGTTCATGGCCTCCTACGACGAATTCACCGGCCGCGTCATCGGGCGCGGCGGGCATGGCGCTTATCCGCATGAGGCCCTCGATCCCATCTGGCTCTCCGCCCAGGTCGTCACCGGCATTCACGGCATTGTCTCGCGCCGGATGAACCCCACCCAGAACGGGCTCATCTCTGTTACCATGATTCACGCCGGCACCGCCAGCAACATCATCCCGGTCGAGGTCGAGCTACGCGGAACGATTCGCAGTTTTGACCCCGCGGTGCGCCTCCAGTTGCATTCGGACCTGGAAAAGGCGTTCGCCATCACCCGCGCCTGGGGCGGCGATTACCACCTCCACATCCATCACGGCTATCCGGTCACGGCCAATGACCCCATGATGGCGCGTTTCGTGCGCGACATGGCGATAGAGCTCATCGGCGCCGACCGGGTCAAGGAAGCGACGATGGAAATGGGCGCGGAAGACTTTTCCTACATGGCGCAGGCCAAACCGGGCGCGTTCTTTTACCTGGGCGCCAAAAAGGACGAGGTGGACCGACGGCATCACGACCCGTACTTTGATATCGACGAAGCGGTCCTGCCCACCGGCGCCGCCCTCCTGGCGGAAGCCGCCCGCAAGTATCTGACGGAAAATACTAAATGAATCCCTATAACCGCAACGAAATCTGGAACCTGCTCTGCCAGTACACCGAGCAGGACTATTTGCGCAAACATCATCTGGCCGTCGAAGCGGCGATGCGCTGGTATGCGCGCCAGTTTGGCGAAGACGAGAACGCGTGGGGCAATATCGGGCTCATCCACGATTTTGAATACGAAAAGTATCCGGAGCAGCACCCGCAAAAGGGGAGCGAAATTCTGGCTGAGCTGGGTTTTCCCGAAGACTGGATCTATGCCATCAAGACCCACGGGGATCACATGGGGCTCCCGCGACCGCACCGCGTGGACAAGACCCTCTATGCGGTGGACGAACTGACCGGGTTGATCCTTGCCGTCGCGCTCGTTCGTCCCTCCAAAAAACTGGCCGATGTCGATCTGGCCGCCGTGAAAAAGAAATGGAAAGACAAGGCGTTTGCCCGTGGGGCGAACCGTGAGCAGATTACCCGCGGAGCTGAAGAGTTGGGCATTCCGCTTGACCAGCATATCCAAAACGTGCTCGAGGCGCTCCAGCAGGTACACGAACAGTTGGGCGTGTAACCGGGGTATGTCGATCTGAATAGGGTTGGGGCAGGCTTGAAACCTGCCCCAACCCTATTCCCTTTTATTTCTCGCCCAGATAGGCAAAGAGGCCGAACCCGGCCAACCGGAGCGCGCCGGCGACGAGGAGAGAACCAGGGATGCCAATCGACTGCGCCAACGCCGTGCCTGCCAGCGGCCCGACAAAGGTCACAACATACACCGTCGTCTGGTAAAGACCCAGGAACAGGGTGCTCGATTCGGGCGGATAGCTCGACACGAGCGAGTCAAAGAACACGAGATCGATGCCCGCTGCGAAAATCCCGGATAACCCCGCCAGCACGACCACCCAGCCGACCTGCGTCAGTTGCGACAGGATAATGGGGTAGAGCGCGATACCGCCGGTAGTGGCCAGCAACGCAAAACGGATGCCGCGCCGTTTGGATATCCGCGACCACATCAAATACGCGACGAGGAGGACGGCCGAGCTCACCGTATTGATGACGCCCACCTGGGCATCGTCGGCGCGCAGGTTGTGCACGTAATAGAGCGGGATGAGCGGCAGCGCCCACGCCAGACCCAACCGATAGACGAACTGGCTGGCCGTAAAGCGCACGAATTTAGGGTGGCGAAGCGCGATCGAGAGCGAGGCTTTCAGGGAGGGGCTGGCCGGCGCCGGCTGCGCGGCATTGATCGCCGGCGTTTGCGGTGGCAGACGAATCTGGCTGGAAAAGTAATAGGCAAACAGACCGCCGAGCGAGAGCGCCGGCAGGACAATTTGATAGCCGAGCGGGAAGGGGATGCGCTGCAGGGCGAGCCCGGCCAGCGCAACGGTGACCGCCGTGACAAGGCCAATGCTCGACCAGCGCCGGCTCATCAGGTACAGTCGCCGGTCCGGTCCAGCGACGCCGGACATGACAATCGTAAAACAGACGTCGACGATCGTCTGCGGAACGGTCGCCAGCGCCCAGATGAGTAGAATCGCGGCCACACGCCAGTCCGGCGTCAGGAGCGTCGCCGCGCCGCTCAGCGCATAACCGGCAATAATAATGAGGCGTCCGGTGGAATACCAGGGAACAATGAACCGCTGCCGGGCGAGAAAGCGGCTGATGGGCAGAACAAAGAGCAGCCCGGCCAGCGCGGGCATGGCGCTCAACAGCCCGACCGCAAAATCGGATGCGCCGAGACGGGCCAGAAGAACCGGCAGGAACGGCGCAATCGCCGTTCCCACCGCCACGCCCAGCCCGTCCAACAAAACGCGTCGTGTATTGTACGATTGCACATCTGCGCCCAACGGCATCCAGACCGATAGCCATTTTGTGGCGGCAATGCGCCCAAGAAGGGGTCGATGTGCGGATGTCCCGCTGCGAGTGTGTGAATCAGGCATAACGAACCCATATTAGCACAAACTCGCCAGAGGAAAAGCACGGTTTTCGCGCCGCACGTATTCCGAAGGGTTCATTTTGGGTATTGACAAATAGACCAATATCTATATAATAGATGTATAGACAGGTATCGATATGTCGAAACGAACGGTTGATTTTGCAAGGGCGCTGGCAGACGCGACCCGTCAAAAGATCATGCAGCTCTGCTGCTGCGAATGGCGCAGTGTCGGGGACATTGCCGACAAGATCGGCGTCACCCAGCCGACCGTCTCGCATCATCTGGCCGTCCTGCGTGATGCAGGGCTGGTCGAGGCGCGCGAAGAGGGGCGACAGACCTTTTACATGCTCAACCAGGAGCATGTTGTGTTCTGCTGCGGACAGCTCATGAATCTCTTTGCGCCCGAAGAACCGGCCACCAAAGAAATCGTCAAACTGACGCCCAGGTAATATTTTTTTGGCACGACCCATAGATAACTGTCTATGGAAAAGACCGATAATCGTTATCTCAAGGAGAAGGACATATGTCAAGCAATCCGATCACCGAACAGGTCCGTGAGCACTATGCCGAAATCGCGCGGCAAGCGCTGGACGGCAATCGCGCCAGTTGCTGCGGCGGCGCCAGCCTCGACTGCTGCAGCTCATCCGATACCATCCCCGTCCAGGCCCTCGCGGCCCTGCAGGATGACACAGCGATGCCCGAAGAGGTCATCCAGACCACGCTCGGCTGTGGCACGCCGCTCGAGCTCGCCGCGATCCAGCCCGGAGAAACCGTGCTCGACCTCGGGAGCGGCGGCGGTCTGGATTGTTTCTATGCGGCCAGGCTCACCGGCCCTACGGGCCATGTGATTGGCGTCGATATGACTCCCGCCATGCTCGAGCTTGCGGCCCAGAATCAGCAAAAGGTCGGCCTGACGAACGTCGAATTCCGGCGCGGGCAGATTGAAGCTCTCCCGGTCGCCGATGCGAGCGTTGATGTGATTATCTCGAACTGCGTCATCAACCTCTCACCGGACAAGGACCAGGTCTTTCGTGAAGCATTCCGGGTCCTCAAGCCGGGTGGGCGGGTCGCCTTGAGTGATGAGGTCGCCCGCGTGGGGATTCCGGCCGGGCTGCGCAAGAATATGGATTCGTGGGCCGCCTGCGTTGCCGGCGCGATTTCGTCCGCCGAGTACATGACAAAGATGCAAGCCGCCGGGTTTGAGGATGTTCAAGTCCGGGGCGCCCCCGGCAAATTGGACCTCGTGTATAGCGCCAGGTTCCTGGGGCGTAAGCCGGCCCGCGGTTAAAGAGGAGATAAAACAAAAGCGGGAGACACAAAGAGCCGGGTGAAATAGCAAGACGGTCGAGCCTTGTCAGGGCCCGACCGTCCTTTTTACAAGATCTCGCCTGAATCGGCGCCGAGCATCTCTGCTCTGAGCAAGGGGAGCGGCGGCGTACCATAAGAGAGAAGCCGGTCGTGAAACGCATGAAGGTCAAAGTCGGTCCCCTCACGCTTTTTGAGGTCGTCGCGTAGCTTGACGATCATCAGCTTGCCCAGGGTGTAATACAAATAGCCCGGATCGAATGTGCCGCGGAGCGCCTCCTGCCGTGACGGCGTCTCGCCCATCAGCGCGTTCTCCATGAAAAAGCGCGTCGCTTCGTCCACGCTCATCCCCTGGGTATGCATGCGGATTGAACAGATATAGCGGCAATTGCGCACCAGCGCATCCTGGAACTGCGCGAACCGCAGCCGCGGGTTCTGGTCTCCCAACCCGGCATCCAGCATCATCTCTTCGGCATAGTGCGCCCAGCCCTCCGAAAACGCATAGGACAGCACCAGAATGAGCGCCTGGCGAAGCCGGCTGTGCAGCCGATAGTTCACGTGCAGGTACTGGATATAGTGTCCAGGGTAAGCCTCGTGAACGACGAGATTTTGCAAAAAGGAGTGGTTGAAGGAACCGAGCCATTCCTCCTGCTGCTCCGCCGACCAGTTCGGATCAGGCGGCGTCACATAAAAGTACGCTTCGGTGCCGACCGTCTCGAATGGCCCTGGCGTATCCATCATCGCAAAGGCCCACCGCATATACGTCGGCGTTTCCTCGACCTGCGCTCGCACCTCGCTCGGGACGCTCACGATGTGGCGATCGATCAGGAACTGGCGAATCGCTTCGAGCAGGTCACGCGTCGCGGGGATGAGCTCCGCTTTGCTCGGATGATCGCACTGGAGAAGCTGGGCCACCTCTTGCAGGGATAGGGTGGGGTCGATCTGGCGACCCTGTTCCCGCGCGCCGGCCAGGTTGCGGGCCAGGTCCCGTTCTCCTATCTTCAGCAAGGTTTCGATGGGCAGGTCCACCAGCTCGCCCGCGTGCAGCATCCGCCGGTAATTCTCTACGCCGATTGCATAGTCCTCATTCGCCGCCGGGAGATACTGCCCTTCCAGTGCCTGGATGAACTGGTCTACCGCCTGGCTGGCCGTCTGCCGCGCGGCTTGCAATTCGTCCAGCACCGACCCGTCGGCGAGCGACGCAACCGCCTGTAAATCGGTGTCATAAAAAGCGCGCAGCCCCTTGTACATCTGCAGTGAAACTTCGATCAAGGGACGGGCGAGATGCGGGGCCAGGTTCTCGCGCGCCGCCGTCAGGATCGCGGGCGTGTTGCGCAGGTACCCGATCACGCCGCGCAGCCGCTCCTGAAGCGGCTCATAGTTACGGACAAGGAAATTGGAAAACTCGATGGCGCGCAGATACCACATTGGATTCAAGCGAAATCCCCGTTCCGCTTCCCATTGATAGAGCTCGAGCTCTAGCGCCGCCTCTAACAACCGATAGTCGAACGCCTCCTCGGCGGTCAGTTGGGCCGGATTCAGCGCCGCGAGCGCGCCGGCCTGTGAACGCACCATGTCCAGTCGCCCGGCGATGGCTGAGGCGCTCAGGTCCGGCTGGCGCGCATCATACTCATGCAGTCCCAGGAAGGACGCCTGGCACGGCCAAAAGTCGAACAGGCCGGTCAGATAACGGTCAGCCAGTTGTTGAAATGATTTGCTGATGGAATTCATGCTTGGTCCAGTAGGGACTTATTTGATATGCCGGTACGTGGTAAAGCGGTTGGCGCCGAAATTCCAAAAGAGGACAATGCCAATGGCGCACGCCTTGGCCACGTTGAGCGCAATCCGGTCGTTCGTCGGAAACATCGGCTCAAAGAGCCAGTTCTTGGCGACAACAAAGACGAATTCGTTGATTGCCAGGCCGACCAGGTTGACGACCAAGAACTGTCCGAACTGTGTATGCACCGCATGTTCTTGCGATTCCGGAAAGGTCCAGAGGCGATTCCAGGTAAAGTTGGAAACAACCGCGCAGGTAACCGAAATGATATTGGCGAACTCTTCGGGTATGCCGACGACATAGACGAGGATATTCAGCACGGAAAAATCGACCACCGCGCCGATCAGGCCGACGATGGCGAACTTGATAAAGCGCCGCACCTCGGGATGCGCCTGTTTGAGCGGCGCGGGAGCGAGCGAATTAATCCATTGAAAAAATGCGGTCAAGATAGATCCCTCCAAAAGTGTTTCAGGTTGCAGATTCCACATCGCGCGGTTTGCGCTTGATAGATTCGATCATCCCCAGGGTCAACCCCACCTGCATCTGCATGGAATGAACGAAAAGGTTATCGAACAAGTTATGCACAGATAACGCGACCAACACACCGAACGCGCCCGCAGCAATGCCCTGCCACAGGCCGTGTGTCGCGCGCACGGTGCGCCAAGCCAGCCAGAATACAGCGGTCCAGAGGAGGATATAACCCGCCATGCCGACGATGCCGCTCTCGGCCAGGATATTGATATAGTAATTGTGCGCATGGCCCAGCGGGTCGTCCCAATGCGGCAGGGAATAGGCCGGATAGACGGCCGCATAATTGCCGATCCCAACGCCCAGCCACGGATGGTCCTGGAACATGTCCAGCCCTGCCTGCCAGTGCGCCATTCGCTCGACAATGGCAAAGTTGGCATCGGTGACCTTGACGCCGCGCACATCCTGCAGGCCGAAATAATCGCTCACACCCGCAAAGCGGGACGTTACCACATCGGGAATCACATTCAACTGGCCGAGCAACGCAGTCATTGCAACCAGCACGGCCAGCCCGAGCCCGAACAGAGCGGCGCGTTTCGAGCGAAGCGCCCAGACAAGCCCCAGCGCGGCGGCCACACCCACCCACGCGCCGCGCGAGAGCGAAAACAACAGGGACGCGAGCATTACGCCGAACGCCAGGACCGCAAGCCCGGCCAGCGCCAGGTTGCCCGGCGAGAGCAGCTTGCGTCCCAAGGTCATGCTCCCGAGGAAAACGCCAAACGACAGCGGAATAATCAATCCCAGATAACCGGCAAAGGGGTTGGGTTGGTCAAAAGTACCAAAGGCGCGGGGCGTCCCGTTCAGGACAAACCCCTCCGGCCCGATCCGCAGAAAATACTGATTGACGCCGACCAGGGCCTCTGCCACGCCGGAAAGGAATATGACCGCCAGCAAAACCTTGACGCGATTCTCCGCCCTGCCGTCCTCGGGTATATCCTGAACCATGAGCCAGTAGGCCAACAGCATCTCGCCCCATTTGGTCAACTCCTTAACCGCGGCCTGCAGCGATAGCGCGACGGTTGTCGATAGACCGATCGCCAGGAAAAAGAGCAGAAAGGGAATCACCAGCGAAGCGGGTTTAAGAATAATCGCCCGCTGCGCCACCTGCCGCGCCAGCCACAGCCCAAACGCGACAAGCAGCAGGCCGTCGGCCGCCGTCACATTCGCGCCCGCGAGCGGAAGTGGGACCAGGGAACCAAAAGGGATTGCAAAAACCAGGAGGTAAAGGGCGAGCCCCGGCCAGCGCAAGAGCGCGAGGGTGGCCAGCCCGCCGCCAATGACGGCCAGCGCAGTACCGGCGGGCAGAAACACGATGAGGACGGCAAGCAGGAGCAGGGCCAATCCGATCGCCAGCGGGCGACCGCTCCAATGCCATGCAGGGGCGTGCAGCATAATGCCCCTTATCTTAATGGCGATGCTTTTTTATGGCAAATAATAACACCAGAGCGAGAACTCTGGTGTTTGCGTTGGTTGCGCTTGTAATGACGGCTCGATCACCGTAGGCCCTATGACCAGGAAACATCCAAAAGCTGGCCAAGCTTTTCCAGTCCCAGACGCGCCCGCGTGTGGATGGTGCCCAGCGGTTCGTCAAGCTTGTCCGCAATCTCACGGCGGGTAAGCCCCTCAAAGTAGGCCATTTCCAGCACTCGCTGCTGCGCCGGGGGCAGCCCCCGTAGGGCAGAGCGAATCTCTTCCGACCGTAACTGCCGGCCCACCGCCTCGCCGACATCCGGCGCGCTCATCTGCGCTTCGATTGCCGGCGCCTGTTGATCGTCGTCGAGCGATGGCTCGTCACGACGGCGGCGCAACTGGTCGATAGAAAGATTCCGAACAATGGTAAAGAACCAAGTGCTAAAGCTGCCCCGGGTCGGTTCAAACTTGGCCGCGTTCTGCCACACCTTCCAAAACGCGTCCTGAATCACCTGTTCGGCCAGGTCGCGGTCCTTCAAGATGCGAAAGGCCAGACCCAGCGCACGCGAGGCATAACGGTCATACAATTTGGACAGGGCCTCAGGTTTCTGTTTGACGATCTGGGCCAGCAGGGCCTGATCGCTATCCGCGTCTATCTTTGCCGTCGAACGACGGCGAACCGGAATGATACTGGTTAATCTCGGAGCCAAAGTCATTGGAGCACTCATCACCCCATCTCCTTTATATCCTCGTGCACGCCGCGTCCATCATCAGTCCGCGGCTCGGGGCGCGCACATTTCGGCATTTCACTCTTTACATCGAAGGACTGTAGGAAAGAACCAGGCTGTTCGCCGGCGTCAGAGCCTCGGGCCTGGGCGCGTGCAGTACCCCGCCGGCAAAGGCGTGAATCGCCGCCGGCTCGTCAATGCTCTTTTGCACGCGGCCATCCATCATCTGGACCACGCGGTCTGCGTACTGGCACATGCGCAGGTCGTGCGTGACCATGATCCCCGCGCGATTCTGCTCGTGAATCAATTTCGCAAAGGTCTCGACCGCCTGGTGAGCGCGCTCGGTATCGAGCGACGCCGTCGGCTCGTCCGCCAGAACGACGGCGGGGTTGTGGATGAGCGCCCGCGCAATCGCGACGCGCTGCTGCTGGCCGCCCGAGAGCTGGCGCGGGAGATTTTTCATGCGATCGTCGAGCCCGAGCCGGCTCAAGAGCTCGCGCGCGCGGTCTTTGCCCGCCCGGTCCAGCCTGCCGTTGAGCCGCAGCATCAGTTCGACATTCTCCTGCGCCGTCAGATACGGAACCAGGTTGTTGGCCTGAAAGGTAAACCCGATCTTTTCCCGGCGAAACCGCGCGCGGTCCCCTTCACTCATCTTGCTCAATTCATGCCCATCGATATAAATATGCCCTTCGGTCGGTTTCAACAGCGCGGCCAGCATCGCCAGCAGCGTCGTCTTGCCCGAGCCGCTCGGACCGACGAGCGCAACAAACTCCCCCGTGTTGATTTGGAGCGAAACGCCGTCGACGGCCGTGATCTTGTTTGCCCCCAGCCCATATAATTTGGTGACCTGCTTCGTTTCAAGCGCTATTGTCATTGTATCCAGACTCCCGATTCATTCTTACTTTGTGTTTTTTTGCAAGCCGTTGCGATGATATTCTCAGGCCGATAGTCCCAGCGCGGTGAGCGGCTCGACCCGGACCGCATATTGCACGGACACCATTCCGCCGACCGGTCCGATGAGCATGAGCGAGGCAACGCTCAGGGCGATGGCATTCGGCGAAAAGATGATCGGGATCGTGGGCGGAAAGCTCAACGAGAGCGCCAGGGTCCCCAGAGTGCCGATCCCGATGCCGAGGACCGTCGAGGCAATAATCTGCACGACCACGGCGACGGCGATGGCCGGGTTGGTCGCGCCGATGGCCTTGAGCACGCCGATCTGCGGGACCTTTTGCAGCATCTGAATCTGGAAAAAGCCGCCGATCACGAGCACGCCGATGAGCAGCACAAAAACCTGCTGGGTGTTTAACGTCCCCTGCTGCGCGGTGTAGCCCGGCGTCGCTTCATACGCGGTCTTGCGGTCGACCACGGTGACATCCTTGACCCCGCTTTCGATGCGCTGTTTCATCCCCGCCAGGTCGGCAGGATTCTCCAATTGAACCGCAATGATATTCGATACGAGCTGCGGGTCATTGGGGGTCGCCGCGCCCTTGGGCTTGATCTTGTCAAAGGTGAGCGCCGGCACAATGAGCGAGGGCTGCAAGAAATTTTGGCGCCCATCGCTGATCCCGACCACGCGGAGATCATAGTATTCATCCTTGGTCCCCTGGATCGCCTTGACCTTGACCGTGTCCCCAACCTGCAATTTGGTGCGAATCGCGACATTGCGATCGAGAATCGCTTCGTTGGCGCGCATGTCGCCTAGCCCGCGACCGGTCACGACCGGCGGTTCGCCGGGGTGTCCCGGCTCGACGCCGATGAGCGATACGTTCAGCGTTTTGTTATCGGCCAGCATGATGGCGACATTGGCAAAGCTCACCTGGCCGGCATCCTTCACGCCGGCGACCTGGCGAACGTCATGCAACGTCCCCCGGTCCAGGCGGCTCGCCGCCGGCGAAAGGTCCACATTGCTCTTGTAAACCACCAGCTCGGCGTTCAATTTTTCCAAATATTCGCGATTGCCGTTCCCCAGTCCTTCCGCCAATCCGGCGGTAAAAAGAACGAGCACGGCAATGAGAGCAATCACCATACTGATGAGCATAAAACGCCCACGATTGCGCCACATCTCTTTGAACGCAAGATAAAATCCCAATTTGTCACCTCGATGAAAAGTCGGTTTGCGCACTGTGCTGTCCCGCCGAGACCAACAGGCGCTCGACAAGTGGATTGATCAATCTCACCTGCTCTCGCTCCAAGACCTGGCGGCACCCGCCGACAAAACTCTGCAGGTGATGCTGGAGCATCCGCGGGTCGACGCCGTGCGCGGTCATCAGGTTTCGAATCCACGCGCCCTGGAGGTCCATCAGCCCAGGCGTCTCGAACGCCAGCGCGCTGGCCACCGCATCGACCAGGAACAGGGTGGGGTCCACGAGCGAGTGCCGGGGGACAAATTCGCCGGCGCGCTCCAGAACGGCCAATCCGCTCAGGGTCGCATCGGTCAGCCGCAGGCGCTGGTCTTGCAACGTGAGCGCGGCCTGGAGCACATGCGGCTCCGGTTTCCATTGGCTCACGCGCGTGTCGCTGGTCGCGAGCGCCCGGACCGCCTCGACCCCATCGTCGCCCAGATAAGCGCCGGGGATGTGCTCGCGCAATATCGGAAGATGGCTGAATAGAACACCGCCAAACACGAGGGTGGCCGCCGGCCGGTTCGCCTCGTTCCAGAGCGGGATCAGGCTGGCGAGCCCATTCACCGTCGCAATGGTCAACACAATCAACCGGCTTACGTGGGCCCAACGCGCCAGATCGGCGAGCGGCGTACGCTGTCCGAGATACAGGACCTGCCAACCCTGCCGTTGCGCGAGGAGCGCAAAGAGAAGCAGGCCCAACTCGTGCTGCTCGGCCGGGGCGCAGGCCGCAACAAGCCGCGGCGCGGTGATGGGGAGCGTCGGTTGACCCTGCACAATGGCAAGGAGGCGCTGGCGGATCAGGTTGCTGGCGAAATGTTCCTGGCCAATCGTAATTTGATTGTTCATCCAGCGTTGACCGATCTCGGCCATCGTCGGTTGAATCAAGTGAACGGCAATCTGCTCAGGCGAAAAGAGAGCAAAAGCCTGGTCGAGGAGCTGCTGTGCGCCGATCTGGTCCGAAACGAGCAGGGCATTCAGCAACGCACTCTGGATGGCCACAATCGGCTGCCCGGCCGTTGTAGACTCAGCGGGCACAGGATGGGTTTGCTGTTCCAGCATGGCGCTCGCCTGCGCCGGCGAAACGCCCGCTTCGACCTGGCGTTTCATCCAGAGAACATCCGCGATATCCTGCTCATCATAAACACGATAATGATTGCCGGGCACACGCCCCGGCCGCGGCACCCCATAGCGCCGTTCCCAGGCACGTAAGGTATGGAGTGGCACGCCGGTTCGTTCGGCTACGGCTTTGATGTTGAGTCCGGTAATTGTGTTTTTCATTGGCAACATTATACAACAAGATTTTTTTCTTGTCAATAGTTTGTATAATGTTTGTTCAATAGATTAATGGACTGGTTTTGCCCACCTTTTTCCTTGTCTACCGGCTCCCTTCCATCTTGACATGTAACATCACAGAGAGTACAGTATTGTGTATAAAGGAGGAAAAACCATGCAAAAGCATCTACTGTTCATCGCGATGTTATTGACCCTCGCGCTCGTCGCGTGCAACAGCCCGACGGCGACACCCATTCCACCCACCACCGCGCCAACTGCCGCTGCGAGCATTCCGACGACCGCTCCCACAACGGCGCCAACCACTGCCCCAACCGCGACCACCGCCCCCACATCTGCGCCAACCGTTGCACCAACCACCGCGCCTACGGCAACGCCGGCGAGCGGCGGAGTTTTGCGCTGGGCCGTCGAGGGTGTGAATGAACTCCCTTCGCTCGATCCGCCGCTCGCCGGCGCGTCGCAATCGGTGGGAGTGATTGACCTCATTTTTGAGGGACTGGTTCGCCTCGACCGCGATCTCAAGATTGCACCGGCTGGCGCTGAAAGCTGGGACATCAAAGACGGGGGCAAGACCTTTATCTTTCATATCCGCAAAGGATTGAAATTCGCCAATGGCGACCCGGTGACGGCGGCAGATTTTGCCTATTCGCTCAACCGCGCCTTTGGCAAGGACTATGCCAGCGGGA
>JBAVQS010000261.1:0-7896 GCA_049694275.1 Anaerolineae bacterium
GCAGAGCAATGCCCTGCGCCGAATCATAGAGAACACGGTCGCCGATTGCAATGCGTCCCATATCCGGCGCCAGCAAGCCGGCAATAGCCGCCAGGGTCAGCGACTTGCCCGCGCCGCTCGGTCCAAAGAGAACAATGATCTTGTGCTCGGGCGCGACGAGAGACAGATCGAGTGTAAACCCATCCAATTCTTTCCGAATCACAAACTCGAGCATGCCTCACACCCGTATCCCATAGCGCCGGACAAGGACCAGGATGGAAAAAGAGACGACGATGAGCACCAGGCTGAGCGCCAGCGCGCTATCCAGGTTCGATTCGAGCCCGATATAAATCGCCAGCGGCATGGTCTGCGTGCGGCCCTGGAAATTGCCGGCAAACATGATTGTCGCGCCAAATTCACCCAACGCTCGCGCCCACGTCATCAAAAGGCCGCCGGCGAGCGAAGGCGCAGCCAACGGCAGCGTGATGCGCATAAACGTCTGCCAATCCGGGACGCCCAGCAGCGCGGACATCTGCTCCAACCGCCGGTCGACGGCGGCAAAGCCGATCCGGGCGGCGCGGATGTAAAACGGCGCTGCGACAAAGGTCTCGGCCATCACCACCGCCGCGGTCGTAAAGGGAAGCTCGATGCCCATGCCTGCGAGCGCCGGTCCCAATAACCCGCGCCGGCCAAAGGCCATAAGCAGGCCCAGACCGGCCACAGCGGGCGGCATGATGATCGGCAGGTCAACCAGGGTATCGAGAACGCTCTTGCCGCGAAAATTGGCGCGCGCCAGTAGGTACGCGACGGGCGTTCCTAAAAAGACGCTGATGATGGCCGCCAGCGTCGCCGTGAAGAGGCTCAAGGTCAGGGCATCGAGCGTACTGCCGCTTTGCCAATTCTCGATGGACACAGGCAGAGCACGCAGGAAAATTGCGACCAGGGGGAGTCCCAGAAAGAGGACAAACAGCAGCGCCGGGACCAGGATGAGCCAGCGGACAAGACGCATAGCCGCTAGTGCCCGCGCCAGAAATCTTTGCGGGAGCGCGGGTCGAGATAGGCGCCGGTATCGCGAACGGCGATATCGATCTCGTCGCCGATTGCGCGGCCGATCGCCTGGCCGGAATGAAGGGCGGGCAGTTGGCTTCGGCCCTCGGCATTCAACTGTTGATAGAGCGCCAGTAGCCGGGGCTCGACACAGATATTCTCAAGCTGGAGCGTATATCCGTGGATGGCGTTATCTTCGCCCGTATATTTAATGGTGATACGGGTAGGCGCTGCATAAAGAACGAGGGCATCAAAACCGAGGCCAATATTGGTGCCAGCGTCAGGAACGTGAATCGATTCGCCAGGGGCGACCGCGGCGCCGATCATCGTCACAGCGGGATCAGCAATCGGATCTCCGCGCGTGTCGGTAACCCAATTCCAATCATAGACTTTATAGAGGGCGCGCAGCACTGGCCCGCGCCGGTCAAAGAAAAGGCCGTCCAGTTGAGGCGACTGGGACGCGGTAGGGCCGCCATAATCTATTGGGCCAGCCAGTCCGATCGTGGGGGTGTAACCACGCAGCGCCAGGTTGAGGTCCGGATGAAGCGCAGCCGGTCGATCAGTTGGCGGTGAATTCAGCGTAAAAGGGGTATAGTCCTCATTAGGCAAATCCGCGCAGGCGATGGCAGGAGTCGGGCTCTGCGTTGGAAACAGCGTAGGCACGACCTGGGACCCCATGGCCGGCGCGATGACAATGGTCGGAGTCCAGGTGGGCCGGCGGGTCGGAATGCGAGTCGGCGATTGCGTACTGGTCGCGGTGGCGGTCGGGGTCAAGGTTGGCAACGCCGTAGGGGTCATCGTAGGCGTGTCGGTCGGAACGACCCGCGCGAATTTGGTCGGCTCGTACGAGCGCGCCAGACGCATTACAACGGGAGTCGCCGTCGCGGCCGAGCGGCCGTTCGGAGCGCATGCCGTTGCCAAAACACTCACGCTCAACCAGACGAGCGCGAACAAGGGCAGGAATTTACGGAATGAAATCAATATTAGACTTACCTGGCTCACGATTGTCTGATTATATGCTAAACCACACACAATAACAATTCGACGAGCAACAGTGATAAGGACATTACCCACTTGTCAGGGTTTGTATTATAACTGAACTTTTGCAAAGTTGGATATTCGAGCTGATCTGCGTAAGATGGGCGGAGGAGGTGATCCATGCCCGGTATCATCGAACATCCGACCATCGTGCAAGACGCCCTGGAGCAGTTTGGCTCGCACTTTACAAATGAACCCGAACGCCGTCACTTCGCCGAGTATCTCACCGGCCTGCTTGTCGCCGAACGCAAGACCGTCTCCGGTATTAACGCCGAATTCGCCGTCACGACGGACCAGTCCTGTCTCAATCGCTGGCTGACTCAGGTCGAATGGGACGTACACGCCCTGAACCAGAAACGGCTGGACTGGCTCCAAACGATGCCCGAGACGTGCTATGCCCAGCACGGTGTCATCCCGATTGACAACACCTTGATTGATCATGACGGACAACTGATCGACGACGTCGGCTGGTTGTGGGATCATGCCGAGCAACGCGCACGGATTGCCCACGATTATCTGATTGCCAATTATGTGTGTCCTTCCGGCAAACACTATCCGTTGGAGTTTCGCCGTTTTCGCAAGCGGGCGGACTGCGACGCTTGGCGGCAAGACCTGCTCGCACGTCCGGGTGGATTCAACGCCGCGACGCCCGAAGAGCAGGCGCTCGCCACGTTCAAAGATCATACCCAACTCTGTCTGGAACTCGTGGATTGGGTGATTGACCAGCAGATTCCAGGCGATTTTACGTTCGATAGTTACTTCACCTCGGCGGCGGTGCTGAACCACATTCAGGCACAGCAACGCACCTATGTCGGTGACTTGAAGTTCAATCGGCGGGTGGTCCATCGGGGACGGGAACTCAAAGCCTCCGACTTCGCAGCGACAATTCCACGTGAATCGCGCAAACGTTTGCAGGTGGGCGACCAAACCCAATGGTATTTCACGGTGACGCTGCGGATTCCCGAGGTGGCTCATCCGGTGCGCCTCGTCATCCTCTGGGCGCAGCCGGAGGACGCCGAACCCAGAAAAATGCTCGTGACCAATCGCAGCTATTGGGAAGTGACCCGCATCGTGCGCGTCTATCGCCGCCGTTGGACCGGCACAGAAACCTTTCATCGGGACGGTAAGCAGCACATCGGCATGGGTGACTGTCAGCTGCGCAGTGGCATGGGTCAGACCCGACACCAATATCTCGTCATGCTGGCGCACAGTCTGCTCATGGCGGCGTTGCGGCAGAGCCGTGCGAGTGAATGGGCCTCTGCGATGCTGATGACCATTGGCGAAGCCTGTCGGGCGGTGAAACGCGACGTGCTGGCCAAGACCCTCCAGTGGGCGATTGCGCGCGCCACGCAAGACAACTGGCAGCCCGAACGGATCATCGCCCATTTGGCACTCAACTGATTTTGCAAAAGTTCAGTTATAATCTAACGGTCGCTTTCAAGGACCCATTTTACGCTGCACTATTATTGAGGATTTAATGACTATGAAGAAAGCAACCTCACCCCCGCGTGCCCGGTCTCCCCGCCAGCGCGCGACCCGGGCCGATCCGAACCGGTCTACCAGTCCCCTTGAAAAGGAATGGGGAGCGACAACGGAGCGTACGCAAGAGGTCCGCTTTCTCGTCCAGCTCCCCCTGGTGACCACCGGAGAGACTCGGGCCCAATGATAACCACCACCCCCTCGCTGGGTCGCATCCTTGTCGTAGACGACGAGCCCAACATCCGCGCAGCGCTGGTACGCGCACTGAATCTGTCCCATTATGAAACGTCTGAGGCTGCCTCCGGCGCACAGGCGCTCGCACTGCTCACCACAGCCCACTTTGACCTCATGATTCTGGACCTGCGAATGCCCGGCATGGATGGCACGGAGGTCATGGCCCAGGCGCACACGATAGCGCCGCAATTGCTCATCCTCGTGCTGACCGGCCACGCGACAGTCGAAAGCGCAATCGCAGCGGTCAAATCGCACGCCGTCGATTACATGCTCAAACCCATGCATATTAACGATATTGTGACCGCAGTCGGCGCGGCGCTCCAAGCAAGACGCGAGCAGGCCCACCGGATAGACCTGGTTCGCCAGGCGGCAGAAGCTCTGCGCCAGGTTGAATCCCTGAACGGCGACATCGATCAAGTGCAGGCCCCGGCCGAGCCCGTTACGGCGGCGGCAAGGCCTACCCCTTCGGGTCAGATTCACGCGGGCCTGCTGACGCTGAATCTGACCCAGCGCACAGTCTACCGGACAGGCAACCCTCCCCAGACGGCTGAGTTGACCGAGGGAGAAGCCCGGGTACTCGCATTCTTGATGGGCGCCCCCAACCACGTTTTCTCATGCCGCGAGGCCACCCGGCATATCTGGGACTATGACCTGGACGAATGGGAGGCGAACAGCCTCATTCGCCCATATATTTTCCGCCTGCGTCAAAAGATCGAAACCGCAGGCGAGCCCCAACTCATCTGCACCGTGCGTGGCCGCGGCTATCTCTTCAAAGTCTAACCCCTGCCCCTTACCCCCTGGTGGATACGGTCCATTTATTCGGGCGTGAATTTTTTTGCAACAGAATTGAATCCGCACGCGCCCGGTCCGCGTGGTATGCTCTCCTAAGGGGTGAGCAGGACTATGGCTGCGGAGAAAATCCTCATTGTCGAAGATGAATCACGCGTCGCACAGGCGCTCTGTCGCGTGCTGACCTTGCCCGAAGGGGGCAACTATGACGCCGAAACCTGCAGTTCAGGCGAGTCGGCGGTGGAAAAACTGCGCTCGGCCCACTATGATTTATTAATTACCGACCTGCGAATGCCCGGGATGAGCGGGCTGGAACTATTACAGCAGGCCCACGAGATTAGCCCAACCACACGCAGCATCCTCATTACGGCCTATGGATCGCCCCAGGTCCAGGAAATGGCCAAACAATTGGCCGACGCTTATATCCCCAAACCGTTTAACATGAAGGCCTTTGTACAGACGGTGCGGCAAACCTTGTTGACCCGCCCCGCCGCGCCACAGCAATGGACCGCCTTTTCCGAGATTGGGCTGCGCTCCATTCAGCAGCGGACGGAACTATTGCGGGTGGACCTGGGGGCGCTCGGCGTGCTCCTGCTGGATCAATCCGGACAATTACTGACTGAGACCGGCCAGCATGGCGACTTTGATACGAATGCGTTTCTGGCCCTGCTCGGCAATGCGATGGCGGCTACCAACGAAGTGACACACATGCTCGGCGATGAAGAGGCATTCGATCTCAATCTGCATCAAGGCAGAAAATACGACATTTACACGGCGCGCCTCAACGATCAGGTATTCCTGAGCGTCATTATCGACCGGCACAGCACCGCCAGCAGCCCGGTCGGGATGGTCTGGCTAGCGCTGCGCCGCGCGATCGCCGATATGCGCAACCTGGTCAACGAGGCGATGACACGCGGCAATTCCGTGTTTGGCGATGACCTCCGCGTAGCCCTTGGCAATGCCCTGGACGAAGCGTTCGCGCTCAAACCGCTTGAAATGGAGGACCTGGAAAAACCAGCGCCTGAGCCGGCGCAACCGGCCGATGAAAAACCGGCGCCGCGGCATGGCCTCGACCTGAAAGAGGTGGAAGCGCTTAAAGCGCAGCGGCCACGCCGGAACCATCCGGCCGGCGAATCAACCCCCGACGCGGCGAAACCGCCGCCCCCCCCTGACTTGACTATAGAGCACGAGGCAAAAGAATCCGGGGGACAAGAGCCCAAATCGGAGGACAAGGACAAGCCGGCGGACAAGGACAAGCCAGCAGATAAAGACAAGCCAGCAGACAAAGACAAACCGGCAGACAAAGACAAGCCAGCAGAGTTGGAAGCGCTTGCAAGATTCATGGATGTAAAACCGATCGACGGCATGGAGAGCATCTCCTCGTATGAACAGGCGCGGGAACTGGGCCTTGTCAATTTCGACGATATCGAGGAACAATCCAGTTAGCGACATCCTAAACGGAACCGGGAACCATGGGAAAAACTGATTTGGAAATGGATCACTCTGACGAACGAGACGCCTTGTCGCTGCGGGGCGGGTTGACAATCTATCCGTCACAAAGCCACGAGCTCAATGCAGTTCTGAGCGACCTCTTACAACAACTGCCGGCGCGCCTCAGTGTATTGGCCGAGGTCAGCGGGCAGGTCATCATGGTCCATCGCGCCGGTTCAAATACCCCACTGGACACGACGGCGTTGGGGGCGCTGATGGCCAGCGATCTGGCAGCCAGTCAGGAGATTGCGCGCCTTACCGGCGAGTACCAGGCTTATCAACTGGTCATGCGCCAGGGGAACAAGAGCCACATTTTCATATCCGAGGCGGGGCGCTCGCTCGCCCTGCTGGTCCAGGTCAGCAGCGAGGTGCCGATGGGGTGGGCGCGCATGCTGATTATTCAGGCAGCACACAAGCTCGAAGAGATTCTGGCGCACCCGCCCGAAAACACTTTCAACCTCGCCCAGGAGATGGGCCTGAACGACACGGGCGACAGCTCAAGCGGAGGACTCGGCCTGGGCGACCTGCTCAACAACGAGCTGGACTCGATGTGGAGCGACGACGGGACCCTTTCATAACACGCGGTAGGGGAGAAGGAATGCTTATCAACTGGCAAACGCGCGAGCTGAACCTCAAGGTGGTCTATTATGGCGCTGCGCTCAGCGGTAAGACGACCAACCTCGAACAGATCCACGCGCGCATCGATCCGAAAAAGCGCGGGGAACTGGTATCGCTCAAGACACACGAAGACCGCACGCTCTTTTTCGACTTTATGCAACTGGAACTGGGCAAGATCGGCGGGCTGATCCCGCGCATTCAACTCTATACCGTTCCGGGGCAGATTTATTACGAAGCGAGCCGGCGCATCGTCATGCGCGGCGCAGATGGCATCGTCTTTGTGGTCGATTCCTCGGCCAATCGGTTAGACGACAACCTGGAATCCTGGGCCAGCATGAAGATGAATCTGGCCGCCCTCAACCTCCCGATGAAGAATTTGCCGATCGTCGTCCAACTGAACAAGCGCGACCTGCCCAACGCCATCCCGGTCGCGACGCTGAAATCGGTATTGCCGATAGGCGTCTATCCCAGTTTCGAGGCGGTCGCGGTGCAGAGCAAGGGAGTTTTTGACACATTAAAAGCAATTGTCAATAACGTACTCAGTTCCGTGCAGAAAGAAATGGCCTGAGCCGGTCTGCACCGAGAGAGGCAATCATGGAATTTTCCGATTCGCAACTTGGTACCACCAAATTGACCCAGATGCTGGCAGAGATGAATGCGGAAGGGGGCTTTGAGATCGCCGTACTGACTGACAAGGATGGCCTGCCTATCGCGTCCGCCACCATTCCTGGGGAAGATACCGACCGTCAATCGGCAGTCGTCGCGTTGGTCCAGCGGACGGCCGTCCAGGTCAGCGACCGGCTCGGTATGGCCGCCACCGACGAGATCAGCGTGTTCGATGCGCAGGGCCGGCGCCTCGTCTGCCGCCCCTTCGATATCAACGGCCACGAAATGATCCTAGCGGTGCTGATTCCGGACAAGCAAAAGAAATACCGCCGGCTGACCAACCAGGCCGTGCTGGCAATCCGGCAAATGATCAGCACCAGCACCCAGCAGGAGTAACGAGATGAGCACTCAAGGCAGTCTCGAAGATATGGATGTGGCCAGCTTGATTCAACAGGCCTGCCATGATCAGAAAACAGGGCGCCTGACGCTCCGCCAGGATGGACTAGAAGCCGATGTCTATTTCGCACGTGGCAACATCGTGCACGCGGCCCTGGGGGATAGCGAAGGAGAGGAGGTAGTCTACAAGATTCTTGCGTGGCAAGACGGCGAATTCAA
>JBAVQS010000262.1:0-42963 GCA_049694275.1 Anaerolineae bacterium
GCCGAGCGCGCCGACGCTCACCATCCACTGCTCCTGAATGTCGGGCGGCGTTTGCAGGCGCATCAGCGCCTCGAACGCAATCAGCAGGGAGAGCGCGATCAGCAGGCCGGCGTTGACGAGCGCGGCGAGAATCCCGGCGCGGTGATAGCCAAACGTCCGGTTATCGTTCGCGGGGCGCAGGCTGAGGCGCAGCGCCCACCAGCTCAACGCCAGCGCCAACACATCCGAAAAATTGTGTGCGGCGTCGGTGAGCAGCGCCAGGCTGTTGGCGCGCCAGCCCGCGCCCGCTTCCAGGACGACAAACGCAATCGTCAGCCCGAGCGCGAGCAGGAGCCGCCGTGCAGTCGCGCGCATATCGCCGGATACCGGCGCATGAACGTGCGCATGAGAATGGGAATGGGACGCCTTGTCTGCCAATTCAATCACCGCATTGGGGCGAACCACCGGCTCGCCCCTACACCATCAACACATTGGGCGAACCACCGGCTCGCCCCTACAATTACCGCTACCGTACCGGTTCGGGACCAAAGACGCGCAGGAGCAGGACGGGGGCGTGGACCTGTTCCAGCACCTTGGGGGTCACGCTCCCCTCCCAGAATGCGCTCAGCCCCGCGCGCCCGTGTGTCCCCATCACCACGAGGCCGGCGTCCGAGCGGCTCGCCACCTTGAGAATCTCGGCGCCGGGCGCGCCCCGCTCGACCGATGCCGAGACGGTGAGCCCGCGCGCCTTGAGCGCCTGGACTTTAAGTTCTAGATATTCGACCGCGCCATTCTGCGCCAGGTCGAGCATGGCTTTGGTGCTGGTGGGAAGGAGCGCTCCGGTTGCGGCCCGTTCGGCGCTCAACGTCCCCAGCGTCGGCACGACGACCACGAGGTGTAGTCGCGCATTGAAATACGGAGCAAGCTCGGCGGCCAGGTGGAGGGCCGGCTCATGCACTGCGCTGCCATCCAGCGGCACGAGGATAAGCCCGGGGTCGAACGTCGCGGGCGTCCATTCAGGTCGGAGCATGAAAACCGGCACGCCTCCACTCTTGACTACCTGCTGGGCAATGCTCCCAAAGACGATCCCCCGCAGCCCGTTCTCGCCGTGCGTCGCCAGCATCACCAGGTCGGTGCCCAATTCGCCAGTGTGCGCAAAAATCGTTTTCGCGACATTCCCCTGCTCGACCACGTCCACATGCCAGTCGGCCTGCACCCCCTCCTGCTGCAGCCGGTCCACGAGCCGCTTGAGATAGACCTGCGCCGCTTCCGCATTGGGCAGATGCGCCTCGCCGTGAACGGTCGTCGGCCCGCCCGGCTCGACGACGTGCAGCAGGGTCAGGCGCGCCGCAAGATGGAGGGACAGGGATTTGGCCGCGGGGAGGATCGCCTCGGCCAGCGAAGAGCCGTCGAGAGGAACGAGAATGTGTTTAAACATGGTTATCCCTGAAAGAGCATCTGGTAGAGCAGGAATATATTCAATGCAATAATAATCAGCGCCGCCAGAATGGCAAGTAACGTGGTCAGCAGGTCATTCGTCAATACGCCCATCAGCTTTTTCCGGCCGGTAAAGAGGATCAGCGGGACGACCGCGAACGGCAGCGCAAAACTGAGCACCACCTGGCTGATGACGAGCGTGCGAGTCGGGTCGAGATTCATGGCGATGACGACGAGCGAGGGGATGACGGTGACGATGCGCCGGAGCCAGACGGAAACCTTGCGCTCGATAAAGCCCTGCATGATGACCTGCCCCGCCATCGTGCCGACGGTCGAGGAGGACAACCCTGAGGCGAGCAGGGAGAGGCCAAAGATCCAGGACGCGGCCGAACCGAGCAGCGGTTCGAGCGTGCGGTGCGCCTCTTCGAGCGTCCCGACGCTGGTCAGGCCCTGCACGTTGAACGTTGCAGCGGCCATGATGAGCATCGCCATGTTCACCAGCCCCGCCAGGCCCATCGCGATCGTCACGTCCACGAGCTCAAAGCGGAACAGGCGCTTGAGGTGGGCTGGGTCGCGTGTGACGATGCGCCCCTGGGTCAGCGCCGAATGCAAAAAGATGACATGCGGCATGACCGTCGCGCCGAGGATGCCCGTCGCCAGCAGTACGCTCTCCGTCCCTGCGAGCTGCGGCACGACGGCGTGGAACGCGACCTGCCCGAGATTCGGCCGGTCGAGCACCGTCTCGATCACATACGAGAGGGAGATGACGCCGACAAACCCCGTGATGACCGCTTCCAGCGGGCGAAAGCCGCGCCGTTCGAGGCTCAGGATGACAAAGGTGGTGATGGCGGTGAGGAACCCGGCGAGCAGGAGGGGGATGCCAAAGAGGAGGTTGAACCCGACCGCCGCGCCGATAAATTCGGCGAGGTCGGTGGCGATAGCGGCAATCTCCATCAGCCCCCACATGAAATAGACGACCGGGCGCGGAAAATGCTCGCGGCACAGCTCGGCGAGATTCCTGCCGGTCGCCATCCCCAGCTTGGCCGAAAGCGACTGGATGAGCATCGCCATCAGGTTGCTCGCGAGAATCACCCAGAGGAGCAGATAGCCGTACTGCGCGCCTGCCTGGATATTGGTGGCAAAGTTGCCGGGGTCGACGTACGCGATCGAGGCGATAAAGGCCGGCCCGAGAAAGGGGAGCAGGCGCGCGAGCCGCCCTTTTTTGCTCGTGCCTTCGAGCACGTCGGTGGCGGCCGCCACTGTCTTGACATCGCCCGAGCGGACGGGGGGTGGGGTCTCGGTTACATTCTGCATCGGAAATCTTTCATCATCGGACGTCTTTTGAGCAATGACAAGCTTCTCTCGCGCAAGTGGGGTGAAAGACAGGGCAACTCGAAAGCAGAGCAGCCTGCATTACCAGGCAACTACCGCGAGATCGGGCACATGCGCAAAGTGCATATCACGGGTAATCAAAGTCAAGTCATGCTCCAGCGCGATAGAAGCAATCCAAAGATCGTTTTCGGGTATCGGCTGTCCTTTTACCCGGAGGGCATTCTTGACCTGTCCATATCGGCGCGCGGTCTCGGTGTTGCATTCCAACACCGCGTTATGGATGGCAAATTCGTCAATGCGCTCCAGATTCTCTTTCACACGTCCTGATTTCCTTGCGCCAAAACACAGTTCGCCAATCACAATACTTGGCACAAAGACCTCGCCTGCCGTGCCGAGCTTGTCTTTGACTGGTGCCTCGCCGGCAAAGAGCGAAATGATAATGTTCGTATCGAGCAAGTATTTACCATTCATTGGCGTCCACTCGCTCACAACCCTGTTCAATAATTTCCTGCATCAATTGGAGGTCATCCAATGAGATGGTTCCGGCAAAGCGCAACAGTTGTTCGCCAGGAACGCCATGCGGGATCGCATTCGCCAATTCGCGAGTATATTCCAGCACGCGCCATTGTAATCCCTCCGGCAAAGTTTTGAGCTGTTCGACCACTTTATCGACCAGTGTGTTCATTCCACCCTCCCTCTTACCAGTCCCATCCACTTTATTATACTCCCCTTCGCCAAAAGCAACGCAGGACGTTTACCGGTCGGGGTTCCGGTCCGCGCGGCCGCGCCGTAGAATGTAACCCCCGCCGCTCCTGCGTATATAAAATGGCGCTTGACGGGATGCCCTCTAATCGCTATAATTCCTAATTGCAACTGGTTGCAATTAGGAAGAGGAACATGTCTCACCATCAAGAGCTATTGGCGCGGGTTCGCGCCGCCGGGCGCCGCATCACCCCGCAGCGCGAGAGCGTCCTCGCGGTGATTGCCGAGAGCGACCGGCACCTCACCGCGGAGGAGATTCTCAAGCGGGTGCGCAAACGCTATCCCTACCTGGTGAAATCGGCGGTCTATCGCAGCCTCGATCTGTTGACCGCGCTGGAGCTGGTCACCTCGACCGACCTCGGCCAGGGGCGCGTCGAATACGAGTTGCACGAGCATCCCCATCACCATCACCTCATCTGCCGGGGGTGCGGCGCCGTCATCCAGGTGGACGACAAGTGTTTTCGCACGCTGGAAAAGGGCCTGCTTGCCGGGTACGGTTTCAAGGCCGACCTGACCCATTTCGCCATTTTCGGACGCTGCGAGCACTGTCGCGAGTAGGGGCGAGTTTGCCCATCTGGGCAGGGACAAGCCACTGCCCCTACTCGCAACACCACTGGCCAGGAGATCATTATGCACATTCCGGATGGATATCTTTCACCCGAAACCGCCGCCGTGATGTATGCGGCCGCGATGCCGTTCTGGTGGCGCGCCTCGCAAAAGGTCAAGCGCCTGTTGAGCGGGCGCTCGGTCCCGCTCCTCGCGCTCTTTTCGGCTTTTTCCTTTATCATCATGATGTTCAACATCCCGCTCCCCGGCGGGACGACGGCGCATGCGGTCGGCTCGACCCTCGCGGCCATCGTGCTCGGGCCCTGGGCCGCAATCCTCACCACCTCGATTGCGCTCATCATCCAGGCATTCTTTTTTGGGGACGGGGGCATCCTGGCGATTGGCGCGAATGCATTCAATATGGGCATCGCCATGCCGCTCACGGGCTATTACGTGTATCGGGTGTTGAGCGGGCGCTCTCCCGCCGTCTCGCCGCGCCGGGTGATCGCCGGCGCAGTGGCGGGGTATGTCTCGCTCAACGTCTCGGCGCTGCTCACGGGAGTCGAGCTCGGCCTCCAGCCGCTACTCTTTCGCGACGCGGCGGGGCACGCTCTCTATTTTCCCTACAGCATCGACGTGGCGCTCCCGGCCATGCTCATTCCACACCTGACGCTCGCCGGACTGGCGGAGGGTGCGGCGACCGCCCTGGTCCTCGCCTGGCTCCAGCGCTCGAATCCCGCGCTGCTGGAACAGTTCGGCGGCATCGGCGCGAGCGCGGCCCGCACGCTCCGGTGGGCCTGGATCGGCCTCGTCGCCCTGATGGTCCTGACCCCGCTCGGCCTGCTCGCGCCCGGCACGGCGTGGGGCGAATGGAGCCGTGGGGAATTGCAGAACCTCGGCCTCGGCTATATCCCGGCAGGCTTTGACCGGTTCGCCGGCGTCTGGAGCGCGCCGCTCTCCCGCTATGACCTGCCCCTGCTCAACAATCCAACGGTCGCCTATATCCTCTCCGCCTTGCTCGGCGTGGCGCTCATCGTCGGCGTCCTCCTGGCCCTCGGCTGGTTGTTCGACCGGATTCCGGCCGCGCGGGAGCGCGCCGAACCGGCGGCGCAGCAAGCGCCGGCATCCCCGCGCCGCGCATCGGGGCGTGGGCGCGCGGTCCAGGGATTTTTGGAAAAGACGCTGGGCAACCTTTCGGGCGCGCTCGAACAGGCGCTGTTTGCCGAAGAACTGGCGCGGCAGCCGGGCCTGCTCCAGCGGCTCGACCCGCGGGCCAAGCTGCTCGGCGCGCTCGCGTTCCTGCTCGCCGTGAGCCTGTCGCATAACCTGCTCATCATTCTGGGGCTGTACCTGTTGACCCTGCCGGTCGCGGCGGCCTCGCGCGTCCCGATGGGCCTCTATCTCAAGCGGGTCTGGCTGTTCATGCCGTTTTTCACCGGCATCATCGCCCTGCCCGCGCTGTTCAGCACCCTGACGCCCGGCCCCGCCCTGCTCACGCTGATCGACTCCGCCTCGCCGCGCGTGTACCTCGCCATTACCCAGCCGGGGGTCGTCACCGCCGCCTTTTTGCTCCTGCGCGTCGGCGCCTCGGTCTCGGTCGCGGTGCTCTTGATCCTGACCACGCGCTGGACGATGCTGCTCAAGGCGCTGCGCGTCCTCCGCGTGCCGCAGGCCTTTGTGCTCATCCTCGGCATGACCTATCGCTATATCCATGTGCTGCTGCGCGCGGCGAATGATATGTTCCTTGCACGCAAGAGCCGCCTGGTCGGGCGCATGTCCGGCGCGGAGGACCGACGGTGGCTGGCGGCGAGCATGGGGACGCTGCTCGCGCGGTCGTATCTGATGAGCGATGAGGTGTACCTGGCGATGCAGTCGCGCGGCTTTCGCGGCGAGGCGCAGGTGCTCGACAGCCTCATCTGGCGCACGACCGACTGGATGTGGTTGGCGCTCTTTATTGCCGTTTCACTACTCGCCGTCTGGCTGGGGAGATAACCATGATTAAAATTCCAAATTCAAAATCCGAAATGCAAATTGCAGAGGGCGAGTCCCAAGACAAATTCCGAATTCCGAATTCCGAATTCGCAAATCCTGTCTTTGAGCTGTCCCATGTCGAGTTTGCGTACGGGGAGCAGGTGGCGCTCAAGGATATTAACCTGACGGTCCGGCCGGGCGAGCGGATCGTGCTGCTGGGGGCGAACGGCTCGGGCAAGAGCACGCTCTTGAAAATTCTCGATGCCCTCTACTGGCCGACCCGCGGCGAGTTTTGCGCGTTCGGCGCGCCGATGACCCCGGCGCACATGGACGACGAGACATCCGCACTGGCCTTTCGCCGGCGCGTGGGGCTCGTCTTTCAGGACCCCGATGTCCAGCTCTTTTCGCCGACGGTGTGGGACGAGGTGACCTTTGCGCCGCTGCACCTGGGGCTGAGCCGGCAAGAGGTAATCGAACGCGCGGAATGGGCGATGGACCTGCTGGGGATTACGAAACTGCGCGACCGCGCGCCGCACCGCCTGAGCGGCGGCGAAAAGAAAAAGGTCGCCCTCGCCTCGGTCCTCTCCCTCCGCCCGGATGTGTGGCTGCTGGACGAGCCGACCGCGGCGCTGGACCCGCGAAGCAAGAGCCGCCTGCTCGATTTCCTGGAGGACCTGGAGGCCGAAGGCAAGACGGTCATCACCGCGACGCACGACCTTGATATTGTGGAAGAGATCTCGGACCGCGTCATCATGTTTTGCGAAGAGCACGAGATCACGGTCGAGGGCGCGCCGCATGATGTCCTGGCCGACGAGGAGCGGCTGGTCGCGTGCAACCTGCTTCACGTTCACCGGCACAAGCACGGCCCGGTCGAGCACGCTCACCCGCACCTGCACGTCACCCCGCACGAGCACGAACATTAAAGGGAATCAAAAAATCGGCGAGCTCGCCGATTTTTTCATTACCCCGGGGCGCGGCATGAATGGCCCGGATTACAGCCGCGCCTGTAAGCGCCCCTCTGCGGCGGTCACGAGCTCTTGCGCGCACGCGTCCATGTCCTGTGTCCCCGGCTGGCCGGTCACCTCGCGATGGCGTCCCAGGGCGGCGTCGAGCACCTGAAAGCAGACGCGCTCGTCCATCCCGGCGAGGACTGGCGCGGCGTCCAGCCGCTTGCGCCACTCTTCCGCTGTTCCCCACTGCACCGGGCTGCCGACGATATTATAGGTCGCGCGGGAGTTCATAAAGACGACCCCGCCGCGAATCCAGTCGATCCCGCGCACGCGCTTGACGAGGCTGGGAAACTGCTGGCGCATCAGCCCGGCGAGGTCCGCGCAAATCCACTTCCACTGCCGGTCGGGCTCTAACTCCACCGGGCGCGGCAGCCGGTGCTCGCGTCCATCCGCGTCGCGCTCGATGCGGTCCGAGCGCCACCACATGCCGCTGTGATAATTGATCGTCCCTTCCCAATCCTTGACCTCGAACAGCCAGACCCCTTTCGGCCCCACGAGCAGGACATCCGCCTCCCCTTTCGGTTTGAGCCGCAGGCGGTAGGCGAGGAAATAGGAATCGTCGAGGGCGCGCAGGGAGGCAATGAACCGGTTCTCGGCCGATGCGCCCAGGGTCTCTTCATCTGTGGGCGTCGCTTCGTCGAGCGCGGCGCGCCAGCGCGGCAGGAGGGGCGCATAGAGCTCGGGGGCGTCGTAGGAATCGGGGCGGGCGGGGAGCGCCCGGCGGCGCGCCCACCACGCATAGCCCACCGCCGCCGCGCTCACCACGACCGCGAGCGCGAGCGCCGCGATGCTCATCCAGCCGCGGGGCAGATTCCCCTGCGGGGCCGGGGCCCATGCCCAGAGCGCCAGCGCGAGCAGGACCAAGAGGAGCGCCAGCCCCAGGCCGAGGGCGCGGATTCGCGTCGCACGCGACTGGCGGTGCGGGTGCTGCGCCTGTTCGCGCTCGTAGGCTGCGGTCTGGCGGAGGTACGCCTCGCGCAGGCGCGGGCGCCATTCCGAGTGCAGGGTCCGGTCAGTCTTGCAGATGCGGTCATAGCCGCTGCGGAGGTTGGTGGCGCGTCGAGGGACAATAATCATTGAGGGTGCATCGTCGGGGGAAGGATCTCTCACGTCTCCATCAGCGTGGTAATCGTCATCGTCTGGTTGTGCAGCTCGCACCGGGCGCCCGGCGTGAACGGCGAGATCTCGCCGTAGGAATAGAACCCGCTCAGCGTCGTCGCCGCGCCCAGAATATCCCGGACTCCGGCCACCTCTTCCCCGATGCGCTCCTGCGAACGAGTTTCCGGCCGACGCAACTGATGAGGAGCGCCAGCTCGGGCGTCGTCGAGCCGATAGCGCGATAGCTCGTCTGCGCCGCCCCGACCGCGCCGTCAATCAGCCGGTCAAAGTTCGCTTTCATCATGCGCGCGTGCGCGCCAACGGGCACATCCCCCGCAAAGGTCAGGCTCCCCGCCTGTTCGTCCATCCCGAGGATCGTGCGGACCACGCCGGTCTCGCCGGTCGCGCTGCGGAGGCTGAGGGGGAACAAGAGCCCGGTCGCCGGCAGCCCTTTCGCATGTTCGCCCAGATATTTCTTGTACAGGCCGAGCACCGATTCGCCGTCCAATTCATAAAGCACATTGCCCTGCGACCGCGTGATCAGCCGCTCAGGCCCAAAAGAGTCCCACCCGCCAAGCGAGCCAAAGCCAACGCGCAGCCGCCGGCTGTAGAGCCCCATCACCGCAATGGTGTTGGGGGCCGGCGCGCAATTCCAAAAGACGAGCGTTTCGCCAAAGCGCGGCCCGTCGCCGGCCAGCCCGCCGGTCAGGGTGACCCCTTCCGGCAGGTACGCGATGAGGCCGCTGACGAGATCGCTCCCATTCACTTTTAATCCATCGGAGAGTACCAGCACATGCGCCAGCGGGACGTCCGGCCCGGCGCCCGGAGCGGCGAGCGTATGCGGCAGGGCCTGCGCCAGATGCGCGCCCGCCGCGAAACTATCCGGAACCTCGCGCAGGTCGACGCGCGCCCCCGCGAGCTGTGCGTGCTCAAAATGCACCGCCGTGAGGACCAGCGTATCGTCTGACACCTGCGTACCATAAATCTCGCCGGCGGTCGAACAGCCCAGGACGTGCGCGCGAGGATACATCCCGCCGATCGACGCGATGAGCCCCGGCGCTTGCAGCGCGGCGGCGCCGGCAAAGGCCAGGACCAACCCGGCATCCTCCGCGAAAGGTGCGGCGGGCGTCGGGCCCCACCCGGAACCCGGCGACCATTTTCGCTGTTCGATTTTCACTGGCGCATCTCCTTGTCGCCGTTCTGTTGCCCCATACCCACCGTTAGAATCTAGCACAAAGCAGAACCGGCGTCAATGGGCATTGACAGGCCCTGCGCTCGGCGTTAGAATAGCTGCGCCGCTTTCCTCCATGTCTCACCGCGTCTCTTGACATGTCCGACTCGATTGAAACTCAGGTTCAGCAAATGCGAACGACGATCGCCACGCTCGAAGCGCAGCGCGCGCTCGTGGGCGACGCCATTGTGAACGCGGCGGTCGAGCCGCTCCGCCGTCAGTTGATCTTGCTTGAAGCGCAGTTGCGTCCCACGACCATCGAAGAGCGCCGCCTGCTCACCATTCTGTTCGCCGATGTCGTCGGCTCGACCGCGCTGGCCGAAAAGATGGACCCGGAAGAGTGGCACCGGATCATCACCCGGCTCCACGCGGCGATGAGCGAGAGTATTGCGCGGCGCGGCGGCAGCGTCTCTCAGTTTCTCGGCGACGGCCTGCTTGCCCTGTTCGGCGTCGGGCAGCCGAGCGAGTCTGACCCCGAGAACGCCATCCGTGCGGCGCTGGAAATTCAGAACGCGGGATTCCGCATCCTGCAATCGGAGTTCGTCCTTCAGAACGCCGAATTGCAACTGCGCATCGGCATTCACACGGGGCTCGTCGTGATCGGCGCGGTCGGAACGGATGCCCACCGCGAGTTTACCGCGACCGGCGACGCGATGAACCTCTCCGCGCATCTCCAGTCGGCCGCGCCCCCCGGCGCCATCCTCATTTCGCACGACACATATCGTTACGTGCGCGGCCTGTTCAACCTCACGCCCCAGCCGCCTCTCACCGTCAAGGGCAAGAGCGCGCCCATTCAGACCTATCTCGTCACGAGCGCGCGGGAGCGTCCCTTTCGCATTGTCTCGCGCGGCGTGGCCGGCATCGAGACGCGCACGATCGGGCGCGAGCGCGAGGCGGAGCAGGTGCAGACTGTTTACCTGGATGCCTTTCAAAACCGGCGCCGGATCTGGGTCCAGTTGACCGGCGACCCGGGCGTGGGCAAGAGCCGCCTGGTCGAAGATTTCGAGGATTGGATGGACCTGCGTCCCGAGTCGATTCGCTATTTGCGCGGGCGCGGCCTGACGGGCGAGGCCAATCAGCCCTTTGCGCTTGTCCGCCGGATGTGGTTCGCCCGTTTTGGAATTCCGGAGGATGCGCCGCTCGCCCAGGCCCAGGCGCAGTGGGAAAAAGCCTTCCGGGAACTGACCGGGACGGATGACCTGCAATCGGCCCAGGCCCTGGGCCTGCTGGTCGGCCTCCCCTTTCGCGGCAGTCCCTATCTGAGCGACCTGCGCGGCGAGCCGATGCTGCTCAGGGCCCACGCCGTGGCCGCCAGCCGCGCCTTACTCGCGGCGCTGCGCCGCGCAAATTTCACCGTGCTGCTGCTCGAAGACCTGCACTGGGTGGATACGGCCTCCTGGGAATATCTCATGGAGGCGCTAGAGCCGGGGACCACTTTTTCGGAGAGCGCGCCGGCCGAGCAGGACCCACTGAACGGATTGCTGGTGGTAGCGACCGCGCGCCTCGAATGGAACCCGCCCGCCGCGCAGCGCAGCGCATTGCACGCGATTCACATTGCCTTGTCGCCGCTCGACGCCCGCGCGAGCGATGAGCTGGCGCACGAGCTGTTGAAACAGGTCGAAGGGGCGCCGGAAGAGCAGGTGCAGTCGATCGTCGCGCGCGCCGAAGGGGTGCCGTACTTTATCGAAGAGCTGGTCAACTTGCTCATCGACCGCGGCGTCGTCGATACCTCGACCGAGCCCTGGCGCTATGTGCCCCAACCGGTCGAGGCCGCGCAACTGCCGCAGACCCTGCAGCACCTGCTTCTCACCCGCCTGCTCGCGCTCCCGCTGCCGCAGCGCATCGCCCTGCAGTACGGCTCGATCTTTGGCCGGCGCTTTTGGGAGGGGGGCCTGGCGGCCATGGGGTTACAGGATATTCCCGACCTGCTGGCGCCCTTACAGCCGCGTGGCCTGGTCGCGCCGGCGCCGACCTCTTTTTTCCGCGACGAGCGCGAATGGCATTTTCGTCACGCGCTCTTGCACGACGTCACCTATGAAAGCGTGCTCCGCCGCGAGCGCCCGCAGCTCCACCGCGTGGTCGCGCGCTGGCTGGAGAAACAGGCGCGCGAGGCGGGGCGGCTGGACGAATTTGCGGGGCAGATCGCCGAGCACGCCGAGCGCGCTGGCGACGCCGGCGCCGCGGGCGAATGGTACCTGCGCGCGGGCGAGTTTGCCCGCGCGTCGAGCGCGCCGGTCGAAGCGCGCCGCTTTATGGATCGCGCGCTCGAATTGCTGCCCACCGCCGACCATGAACGCCGCTGGCGCGCGCTGCTGGGTCGGGAAGGGGTGCTGGAACTGCTGGGGGAGCGCGAGGCGCAGCGCCAGGACATTGAGGCGCTGTTACAACTGGCCGAGGGATTGGGCGAGGACGCGCGGCGGGCCGAAGCGCACTTTAGACACGCGGGCTACCTGGCGACCATCGGCGACTATCGCGCCGTGATCGCCGCGGCCAATGCGACCATCGCGGCCGCCCGGCGCGCCGGCAACATCGCGCTCGAAGTGTGGGCCCTCGGGCTCAAGACGGACGCGCTCGCGTACCTGGAAGAGTAATCTTTCGGCAAGAAGGGCGCCGGGGATCACCGCTTGCCATTGCGCGGTTTCTTTTGCGGGTTAGACAGCGCCGCCAGCGGCGACGCCTTTTCCAGGTGCGGCGAGATGTCGCCGGCCCAAAAGATGTGCAGCTCGTGCAGCGCCCGCGTGAGCGCAACATAGAGCAAGCGCCCGTCGAACTCACTCTCGGTATAGGTCTGGGCATCCACATCCACCACGAGCCCCACCTCGAACTCCATCCCCTTGGCGAGATGCACCGGCGCGACGACGATGCCCCCGGCATAGCGCGCATCCGCCGCCGTCACGAGCCGGACCTCGTCCAGCCCGCCGCTCTGCAATCCCGCCGCCAGCCCCGCGCTGCGCATCGTATCCTTGCAGAGGATCGCGATATTGTCCCACTGCTTAAAGCGCAGTTGCATAATCAACTGGCGCAATCGCGAATACAGATCGGCGCGCGCCGTGAGCGGGTAAAAGGCGACGGGCACGCCGTGCCGCTCAAGCGGCCGCGGCAGCGCGGGAACGGCATAGCCCTTTTCCTGCATCGACTTGAGCACCTGCCGCGCGCACTGCATGATCTCGTACGTGGTGCGATAGCTCTGGCTGATCTCGGCGAAATGATAGTTCAGATCGCCGAACGCGGCGTGCACCTCCTCCCAATTCGCCAGCCCGCGATGCGGATAGATGCCCTGCGCCATATCGCCGAGAATCGTCATCGACCCGTTTGCCGTATAGCGCCGGAGCAGTTCGTATTCGAGCGGCGAGACGTCCTGCGCCTCGTCCACGACAATGTGCTCGAACGGCGGTTTGACTCCGGAAAAGAGCGCTCGCAAATAGACCATCCCCGGCAAGTCCGACAGGTCGATCATCTCCATGTCCGCAACCGAGCCGTACAAGAGTTGGACCTCGGCCGGCGTCAGGAGGTCCTGCGCGAGCGTCGTCAGGAGCGGTTTATCGTCCAGCAGCGCGTAATAGTCATCGGGCAGGCGCACCGGCGTGAGCCCCGCCTCGACCTGGCGGCGCACAAAGGAGGTCACGCGGTCCAGCACCTCGCGCCGGGTCTCTTCGCTCGACGCGCTCGTGCGCCGGCGCTCCTGATTCAACGGCTCGCGGGCGCCCGCCCCGCCCGTCCAACTGCGCACCCGCTCTTCGTACTGGCGGATGAATTCCCCCGCGCACGCGGGAATAAATTGCTGGCGCTGCTGCAAGAGCGATTGGTCGGACAGGCGGTCCCAGAGCGCTTGCAACTGCGTCTGGGCGAGCTGGAGCGAAAGCTTGAGCGGGCCGAGGTCCGACAGGCTCCAGCCCCTTTCCGGAAAGACAAAGCGCCGGCGGTGCTCGGCATAGCGCTCGAGGAGCCGCGCCATTCGGCGGCCGGTCTTGAGCCGGCTCCGCTCCCGGTAGGTGGTCCGGTCGTGAGGGCGCGCGCTGGGCGACATGAGCATGTCCAGCGCGCGGTCGGTGACGATCCAGTTCTTGAGCCCGAGCTGGTCCTTTTCCCAATCGACCAGCGTCGTCTGATAAATCCCCTCGACGAGCAGGTTGGGCAGCACGTTCGCGATATAGCCGAGAAAGAGCCGGTTGGGCCCAAAGACCACCGTCTGCTGTGCGTGAATGCCGCTCCCGTTCTCGGGATAGAGCAGGAAGGCCAACCGGTGGAGCGCCACCGAGGTCTTGCCGCTCCCCGCCGCCCCCTGCACGACGAGCACCTGCCGCGCCGCCTCGCGAATCAGATCGTCCTGCTGCTGTTGAATCGTCTCGACGATATCGCGCAACTGGGTATCGCGCCGGCCGGCCAGCACCTGCTTGAGATGGTCGTCCGGGTCCGTCACCAACGCCTCGCCGCCGGTCCACTGGCCCCGCTCGTCAAAATAATCGAGCACCCGCTGCAACTGCTGCGCGTCGATCTCGTACTCGCGCTTGAGATAGAGCCGGCCGGACACCGTGCGCCCGTCCGCGATCCGGTACTGGTATTCGTTCTGCCCGCGCCGCGCCTGGTAAAAGACGGTCGAGAGGGGCGCCCGCCAATCGATCACCCGGTGGTCCCCCTGCTGGAACCCGGCCCGGCCGATATAAAACACGCCGCGCTCGCGGTCCAGCGCGATATGGAAATCGATCCGCCCGAAATACGGCTTGGGCAGCGAGAGGCGCAGCCGGTAATATTCCTGCTGAAACTGCTCTTCGATCATCTCCGTCGCCCAATCATCTCCCGCCGAATAATCGCGGCCGGCGATGACGCGCAAACGCGCCTGGAGCGCGTCGACGGTCTCGTGCAGGTGCATCGCTTCGAGTTCAAATTCCGGATGTTCTGGCATGGCCGCTATTCTACTCCAATTTCGATACTTGTGAAAAGCGGTTGACCCCTCCGGCGAACCGTGTTATATTAGTCGTAGCGTGCTCGCCGCTGTCCCTCTGGCGAGCGCACAGAGAGTTGCAGAACCGACTCGGACATTCGAGCCGGTTTTTGTTTTTGGCGAGCGGATCGGCGAATCGAGGTCAAACATGGAAGGAAATCTGGCCGTGCTCTCGTTCGCGCCCATTGTCCTCATCGGGCTGGTCATGGTGCTCCTGGGCGTTCGGGCTCGGCAAAAGGCGCAGGCCGCCACCCGGTGGCTCTGTACAGAAGGTCAAGGACTGTCGGTCGACGTTGTGCGAACCGTCAGCCATTCGAAATATGGAAACACGACCTGGTACGTTCCGAAGCTCGAATACGGGTATACCGTCGGCGGCGCGCGTTATACCTCGCATCAGATCGCTTTTGGGAATACGGCTTTCAAGAGCGAAGCGCAAGCCAGGTCATACCTGCAAGATCACTTTGAAGGAAGACCACTGACCGTCCACTATGATCCTGGGAAACCCAAGAACGCCGTGCTGTTGCCCGGAGAGGCGCCGCATACACTCGGCCTTATCGTCGGCGGAGTGGTCATCATGGTATTCCCGATCCTTGTGGGATTGGTTCTGTTTGCCCGGCGTTGAGTAGGGGCAGGTTTGAAACCTCACGCGAATCTATGAAAGCAGCAGCGGGCGGAGGCTTTCGGCCCACGCGCGGATGGCATTCCAATCCCGGTGGTCCCCTTCCTTCCAGACACCAAACAGGACGCTCAGGCGGAATTTGAGCCGGTCACCCAACGATGGGATTTTGCTAATGTCCAGCGCGCCCGCAAAGAGCCCCTCGCTCACCGGCCGGACCAGTGCGCGCACCGGCGCGAGCCACGTCGCGACATGCTCGCGGTATTTTCCATCGGACATCGCCAGCGTCATGCACACCAAAAAAGCGGCAAAGGGCTTGCGGGCTAATACGGCGCGATGGGTGCGCATGAACTGCATCGCCTCGGGAAGCCATTCCCCGCCGTGAATCGCGCTGCCTGCCACCACCGCCCGGTAGGGGGAGAGGTCCCGCACCTCGCGCATGGGGCGCACCTCGACCCGCGCGCCGCTTTCGGCCAGCGTTTTGCCGATCGCCTCCGCCACGCCGGCTGTGGACCCGGCCTCGCTCGCAAAAGCAACCAAAATCGTGTCGGCATTGGTAACTTGATTCATCATCTTGAATCTTCCTTCCCTGATTGCTACTTTATCTTCCAGCTCTGCCCTCTTTCCTTGAAGACACCCGAATTGCAAGAGCCGGATGCCGGTGAGGATAGTCCAGACCAACACCAGCAGGCCGTATAGTTTAGTCTGCAGGAGGTGGGTGGGCATCGCTGTTCCGATTATACGCCTGTTCCCTATAATCGGACACATCGCGGGCCGAGTTACTTGCGCCCGCCCCCCTTGTCATTTGCGTCGATTGTGTCTATAATTTTTCCACGGACACGATTCAAAGGATGGACCCATGGGCCTTTCCCAGTGGCTTTTGAATACGCCGCCGACGCCCGGTGCGCCGTTCGTTCTGGACAAGGACGGGCGCAAGTACTGGGCCACGTGGCATAACCCGGACATCCGGCCTTCGCTCGCCCTCTCGCATCGCGGCGCGGTCGTCGCGCACGTCTATATGGAGTGGGGACCCAAGGGGCTGATCATCGTCGACATCGTCATCGACAAGCCCGCGTACAAAAAGCGCGGCCTCGGCACGGTCCTACTCGACGAAGTGACAGGCTTTGCCAAAGGCAAAGGGATCAAGCTCATCACGGGGCTCATCCCGCGCAAGGATTGCGAAGAGGACCCGCACCTGCTCGAATGGTATCGCCGGCGCGGCTTTCAGGTCCAACCCTCCGACGATCCTCGCTGGGGCGCCGAGATTTCCAAAGACCTCACCCAGCCGCCGCAAATTATTTCCTGAAATACAAAACGCCCCAAGGTTGACCAGGGCGTTTTTTCTCCGACTCGACCATTCGACGATCCAACTGGCCAACTAGAGCGAATTCCATTTTGATTGATGGGGCTGTAGGGGCAATCCCTTGTGGTTGCCCTACACATGGGCGAGCACAAGGCATCGCCCCTACGACGATGCCGTAAGCGAAACTGGAATTCGCTCTAGAACCGGTCGATGACCGTCACCCCCACCCCGCGAAAATCTCCCATCGCCTGGAGCGCGGCCGGCGAATCGGCCAGCGTGACCGTGTCGTGAATCAGCCGGCGCGGTTCCAGCTTGTCCGCCGCAATCATTTCCAGCATTGGCCCGTACGCGTGCGCCTGCATCCCGTGACTGCCGAGAATTTCGAGCTCCATCGCAATCACCCGGTTCATCGGCACGGGCGCATCGCGGTAATCGGCGACCATCAGGCCGACCTGCACGTGCCGCCCGCGCTTGCGCAGCCCGAGGATCGAGTTGCGGCAGGTCTCGACGCTGCCGAGCGTATCGAGCGAGACGTGCGCGCCGCCGCCGGTCAGGTCGCGGATCGCCCGCGTCAGCCGCTCCTCCTTGCGCGCATTCAGCGCGTGCCGCGCCCCCAGCGCTTGCGCAAACGCCAGCGCCTCGTCGCGAATATCGACGGCAATCACGTTTGCGCCCATCGCCTCCGCGATCATGACTGCCGCCAGCCCCAGCCCGCCGCATCCGTGCACCGCGACCCACTCGCCCGGTTGGACCCGGCCCTGCGCAACCACCGCGCGAAAGGCGGTAATAAAGCGACAGCCTAGACTCGCCGACTCGACAAAATCCAGCGCCGCGGGGAGGCGCACCAGATTCGTATCCGCATAGCGGACGGCGACGTACTGCGCGAACGAGCCCCACGCGGTAAAGCCCGGCTGGAAATAGTGGTCGCACACCTGCTGGTTCCCGGAGAGACACTGGGGACAGGCGCCGCAGCCGCAGGCGAACGGCACGGTCACCCGGTCGCCCGCTTTCCAGCCCCGCACCTCTTTGCCCACCTCGACGATCACGCCGGCCAGCTCGTGCCCCGGCACATGGGGAAGCCGGATATCGGCGTCGTGCCCCATCCAGCCGTGCCAGTCGCTCCGGCAGATGCCATTCGCCCGCACCTCGATCACCACCCCATCGTCGGGCGTGGCCGGGTCGGGCACGGGCTCTACATTCAACGGCCCGCCAAACTCGCGGTAAATGACGGCTTGCATCGCGCTCCTCTCTTGTGGAATTGCCGCGATTGTATCACCCCGCCGCAGGCGCGTCAATGCGTATCGCCGCGATTTTGGGGTAAAATAGACGGCGGAGGTGGAGCATGACAAGCGAGGCGAGTTATTTACTGGTGCAGGATGCGCTGCCGGCGGTGATCATCACGCTGAACCGTCCCGAACAGCGCAATGCCCTTTCAACCGGCTTGATGCGCGAGCTGACAGCGGAATTGGAGCGCCAGAGCCGGCGCCCCGAATGCCGGGTCGTCATCCTGCGCGGCGCAGGGCCGGTCTTTTCGGCGGGACATGACCTGAGAGAAATGACAAACCGAACGGTGGAAGAGGAGCGCGCGATTTTCGACTTCTGCACGCAGATGATGGAGACGATCCAGCGCATCCCCCAGCCGGTGATCGCGTCGGTGCAGGGATTGGCGACCGCGGCCGGCTGCCAGTTGGTGGCGACCTGCGACCTGGCGATTGCCTCAGAACAGGCGCGGTTCGCGACCCCCGGCGTCAAGATCGGCCTCTTTTGCTCGACCCCCGCGGTCGCCGTCAGCCGCAACATCGGGCGCAAGCGCGCGATGGAGATGCTGTTCACTGGCCAGCCGATTGACGCCCGGACCGCCGCCGATTGGGGCCTGGTCAATCGCGTCGTGCCCGCCGACCGGCTCGACGAGGCGGTGATGGAGCTGGCCCGGCAGATTGCAAGCTCCAGCCCGCTCATTCTCAAGATCGGCAAGGAAGCCTTTTATCGCCAGATTGACGTGGACCAGCACACCGCCTATGCGCTGATGGGCGAGACGATGGCTGCGAACGCCATGACCTGCGACGCGCAGGAGGGGATGACCGCCTTTCTCGACAAGCGCCCGCCGGTGTGGACCGGCAAATAAAATCCCGGCCGTATATCGAAAATCGTGTAATTTGCCCTTGTAGGGGCGAACGGCCGTTCGCCCCTACAACAGTTTTCTATTTCCTCTATGCTTATTGCCAGGCGATGGCGCGGCGCTCAGGCGACCGGCTTGACCTCGGAGGTGCAATAGGCGCAGCGGCTGGCCGCTTTGGGGATTTTGCTCAGGCACTGTGGGCAATCGCGCTGGGTCTCGGGGGCGACGACCGGCTCGGGCTTGAAGCGTTCCATCGCCCTTTCCATGGGCATCACGACAAAGTAATAGACGACGGCGGCGATGATGACGAACGCCAGCAGGTTGTTGAGGAAATCGCCGATGAGAAACTTGGAGCCGTTGATCGTAAAGACCCAGCCCGCAAAATCGGGCAGGCTGCCAAAGATTCCGAGAATCGGCGTAATCAGGTCCTTGACGAACGCGGTGATGACCGCCCCGAACGCGGCGCCGATGATGACGGCGACGGCCAGCTCGACGACGTTCCCGCGCATCAAGAACTTTGTGAAACCGCTCATGTGCTTGTTCCTCCTCACAAGGGTCGGAACCGCCCGGTCATCGCACGCCTCCCCACCGCACGCAGCGCGAGTCCTAACGGGCGGGCCGATGAATCGTAGGATGTGAATGTCAGTAGAGCGCGTGCGGAATGGGTGGAACGGGACCCAGTATCGCATTTTGCGAACCCGCTGTCAAGGGCCGCAGAAAATGGCTCTCGCTCGGCGGATTCTATTTGCTCGCCGCCTGGGTGGGCGTCAGGCCGTGCAGGAACGCATAGAGCGCTTGCACATCGTCGTCGGTAAAGGAACGCCCATAGTTGTTCCAGGGCATATTGTCGCTGATCTTGTTCCCGCCGACGGTCCCCGTGCGAAAGAGCGAAAGCAGATCGGCCTCTGCCATCCTGGGAACCGTTAGCGTGAGGTTGGGCGCAACCGGCCCCGTTGGCCCGCCGGACCTTCCCCCCGTCAGGTTCGCCCCGTGGCAGTCGTGGCACCCGAGACTATCGACGAGATATTTGCCATACTCGGCGGTGGGGCCGCGCGGCGGCGCAACAACCGGTTGGGTAATCGGCGGCTGCGCGCTCGTCGGGAACATACCCAGACCGATAAGCATGGCGCCGAGCGGATTGACGCCGTTCGAAGGCGTGTCATAGTGCGGGTCGCGCGGGACGGCCGGCTGCAAGCGCAGGTAGGCGACGAGCGATTGGGCGTCCTCATCGCTCAGAGAGTGAAAAGCGTCCGAGGTCATAATGAGGAGCGAGCGTCCATTCTTGTGCACACCCTCTCGCAGCGCACGCAGAATTTCGCCGTCGGACCAGCCCGCGAGCTCACCCGCCGGGGTCAGGTTCGGCGCGTAAAGAGCGCCAACCGTCGGACCACCCGGTCCAAAATCCCCAAAGTTACGCTGGCCGCCGGCGAGCGGCAGGTCGCCATCGGGAGAGTGACAACTAACGCACACATAGGCGAGCTGCTTGCCGCGCGCCACCTGCTCCGGCGTGCCCGCGACCCTGGCGTTCGATACGGGATTACTGGCTGGGAGATAACCTTTCGCCAACCCCATGACCAGGATGACCAGCACGACATCCACAACGAGCGTGAGCAGGGTGGCAAGGGTCAGCCCCGACCATTTCAACCACGCGCGCTTGCTCCCCCAGGCCCAGCGCGCCGCCCGGGCCAAGAGCGCGGCCAGCGCGACCAACCCCAGAACCGTAATCCCATTGACGAGCATCCGCCCCTCCACCGCTTGAATATCGTCGGATTATAGCATTGAAATTCTGGAGTCTGCGGCCTGACGAAATGAGGGGCCTGCCGTCGGTTGACAGACCTTTTCAATCTGGCTATAATTCTGGCTATGTCGAAAACGTCGCGTGATGAGATCGTCTTTGACGAGCTCGCGTATGATAGCCTGGGGTATATCGAAGACAAGTACGATTCGGTGATTCATGACGCGATCGAGACGCAATTGCGCTTTGAACCGGACGTCGAGACTCGCAACCAATTATGGATCGGAAAGGAACCGTTTGAACTATGAAGATTGTATCGCTTGCGGCGGTCAAGGACCAGTTCAGCGCCTATGTCAAAGAAAGCCAAACCACGCCGATTGTGGTGACCAAGAACGGCAAGCCGGTCGCGCTGCTCACCGGCATCGAGGACCGGGATGACCTGGACGTGCTCCTGCTTGTTCATAACCCGCGCTTTGTCGAATTGATTGAACAGGCCCGCGCACGCGTGCGTCGCACGGGCGGCGTCAAGAGCGACGAGTTCTTGACTGAGGTCAAGCGCCACCGGTCCAGGAAGAAGGCCGCCTGATCCTCCCCCTTCCCCCTTCCCCCCTCGCGCTCTCTTTCTCCGTCAGCCCATTCGCGGGATGAGGGATGATCAAGATTGCTCCACCTTGGCGTTAAGGGAGCAGTTCACTTTCGGGGCAGGTTTTGCCGGGCGAATGAATTCGCGGCAACTCAGGGCAAAGCCGACCGTCGTCGGCTGGAGATGCCAATCTGCGCAGGCAGATTTTGCCTTGTGCGTGAGTCCCACGCCGTTTGTGGGATTGCTGCGGTTTCTAACCGCCTGTCGCAGTTCGCCCCCAATGTGAACTGCGACAGGCGTTAACAACAAGTTGACGTATACCCGGTCTGGTGCTAGCATACTCTCCGCGACGCCCATCTATCTCGAGTACCGCGCTCGCCCGTCTGTCTCGCTTTTTGCGTCATCCATATTCACGCCAAGCACCATCTGAATCTAGGAGAACGCGATGCAGCAATCCCCCAACACCACCCCACAACAGGCCCACCGCCTGCGCGTTTTCTTGTGCCATTCCCACGCCGATAAAGAGGCTGTCCGTAACCTGTACAAACGCCTGCGGGCCAAGAACTTGGAACCGTGGCTGGACGAAGAGGATTTAGTGCCGGGCCAGGATTGGCAACTTGAAATTCCGAAAGCGGTGCGCGCCTCGGACATCGTGCTCGTCTGCCTCTCTCCCAATGCAATCAACACGGCAGGCTACGTTCACAAAGAGATCAAATTCGCGCTCGACGTGGCGGACGAGCAACCTGAAGGGACAATATTCATCATTCCAGTCAAACTGGAGGAATGCGAGATTCCCGAACGCCTCTCCCGCTGGCACGCGGTCAACCTGTACGAGCCACAAGGCTTTGACCGACTGATGAAGGCGTTAAAGGCGCGGGCCGATACCATTCAGATCAAGAGCAGAACGGAACGCACACCCGTCACATTGCACGCCTACCTGAAATGGCTGACTGATCCACGCGTCCTTGCACTTGCTGCTATTTTCGGCTGTATTGCGGCATGGCTGGCTTTGCCCCAGGTGCAGCGGATGATCGACAGTCTTTCTTTCTCTAATGTGCCACCTGCTAGTCCGATTTCCGTTGCTAATCACAATACCCCGATCGTGAATGCGCTGCCGACTACAACTGTAACGTCGACAACAGATACAAGCGTTCTGCCTACTTCTCCACCCATCATATCCACAGCCCCTCCGACTCCAAGCATCGCTGCTCAGCTGCCAGCTACTTTTACCCCGATGTCTATTAACGCGCCATCTCCGGTGCCACCTGCAGATCTATTCAAATATGCCGCACCTTCTAACATTAGCTTTCAACCGGAAGCATTGCGAACTAATAAACCAATGCAGGTTCAATGGTCATGGAGTGGTAACCTAGCTCAACATGAGCATTTCGAGATTCGAATGAAGAATGTTGATAATCCTACTTATTCCCGGACGATAGCGTGGGCTGATGAGACCAAGACCACAGCTGACGCGCGGTATATGCCAGGCGTGAACACGATGCAACGCATACCGCCAGGAACCTATTGTTGGGTAGTTGCAATTATTTTGGAAAGTAGTGGTACTTTTCAAAAACAGCTAAGCCCCGATAGTAATTGTTCTGCCCCCTTTTATTTCGAAGGGAATTAGCTTGCAGGAAATTTTCTTATGGTGCTTGCTGTTTTCATAGCTTGCTCCGTTGCCTATAGTATCTCGTAGAAATCGGTAACATTCATGTCTACCCTCCCCCTCCGCCCCGGCCAAATCTTGCGCGGTCCACTCTTTAACGAGCCGATGCGCGTCGAGACCGTGCGCGCAGCGGGCCGCGAGACGTGGGCGGTTGGCCTCGTGGGCTTGCAGTCCGAGCGCTTTCGCAGCGTGACCCTGACGCCACGCGACCTGGAGACGCTGACGATTCTCGATACCGCCTCCACCTTTGACGGCGACGGCAAGCTCTTGCGCCTCGGCCTCCAGGCGTACACCCTCGGCATCGCCTACGAGTTCGACCCTTATTTCGGCCTTTCCATCTCGCGCGTCGATCCGCTCCCCCATCAGCTCGCGGCGGTGTACGATCACCTGCTCAAGCTGGCGCGCGTCCGCTTTCTCCTGGCCGACGATGCCGGCGCGGGCAAAACGGTCATGGCCGGACTGCTCATCCGCGAATTAAAGCTGCGCGGGCTGTTGGAGCGCATCCTCGTCGTCTGCCCGGCGAACCTCGCCTTTCAATGGCAGCGCGAGCTCAAGGACAAGTTCGACGAAAAGTTCATCGTCATGAAGGGCGGCGACATCCGCGATCAGTTCGGCGTCAATCAGTGGCTGGAGCAAAAGCAGATCATCACCTCGCTCGATCTGGCGAAACGGGACGATATTCTCCCCGGCATCCGGCAGGCGCACTGGGACCTGGTGATCGTGGACGAGGCGCACCGCATGTCGTGGACCCCGCCCTCGCGCAAGACCTCGCGCTATGCGTTGGGCGAGCTGCTCCGCGATACGACGGACCACTACCTGTTGCTCACCGCGACCCCGCACAAGGGGGACCCGGAGAACTTTCGCCTGTTCTTGCAGCTCCTCGACCCGGACGCCTTTGCCGATGTCCGTTCGATTCACGAGGCCATCGACCGCCGGCGCGCGCCCTTTTACCTGCGGCGGACCAAAGAGGCGATGGTCTATTTCCCCGAACGGCAGCCGGACGGAACGTGGACCGCGAAAAAGATCTTTACGAAACGTATCCCGACCACTTGCGAGTTTCAGATCGACGGGGCCGAATTCGAGCTGTATCGCGCCGTCACCCGCTTTGTGAAACAGCAGAGCGCCAGGGCTGCGGCGCAAGGGGATGACCCACGCGCCCGCGCCGTCGGCTTTCTCATGTCCCTCTACCAGCGCCGCCTCGCGTCGAGCACCTATTCTCTCCGTCACTCGCTCGATAACCGCGCCCGCCGGCTGGAGGAGGGACTCAAGCGCGCCCACGAGATTGCGCGCGAGGCCCCGCCCGACCTGCCCGACCCCGAGGAACTAGAAGAGATGGAGGATTCCGAGCGTGAACGGCTCGAAGGAATCCTCGAAGCGGTTTCACTCTCGCACAACGCCGACCAGGTGCGGCAAGAGATCGCCGAGCTGCGGCGGCTGGCCGGGGATGCGCACGCGGTCGAGGAGCACGAGGCCAAGCTGACCCGGCTCAAGGAGCTGATGCAAACGCAAGGCTTTTACGCCGACCCGCAGCAGCGCCTCCTGATCTTTACCGAGTTTCGCGACACGCTCGATTACCTGGTCCGGTGTCTCAAGGAATGGAATTTCAAGGTCGGGGCGATTCACGGCGGGATGCGACCGGGGTCACGCGACGAGCCGGGCACACGCCTCTACGTCGAGCAGCAGTTCCGCGATGGCGACATTCAAATCCTGGTGGCGACCGAAGCGGCCGGCGAGGGGATCAACCTCCAATGTTGCCACATCCTGTTCAACTATGACATCCCCTGGAACCCGAACCGGCTCGAACAGCGGATGGGGCGCATTCACCGCTACGGCCAGCCGTTTGACTGCCTGATCTTTAACTTTGTCGCGGGGAATACCATCGAGGGACACGTCCTGAACCGGCTGCTCGAAAAACTGCAAGAGATTCGGAACGCGCTCGACGACGATGCGGTCTTTAACGTCGTGGGCGAAGTGCTCCCCGCCGCGCAAATCGAACGGGTGCTGCGCGATTACTATTCCGGCAAGCTGGGGGATGCGGACCTCGAAGACCGGCTGCTGCGGAATGTGGACGAGGGGCAGTTCCGCGCCATCTGCCAGAACGCATTGGAAGGACTGGCCACGAAAAAGCTGAACCTCGAAATGCTCATCGAGCGCCGCGCCCGCGCGCAGGAGCGCCGCGTCGTTCCCGAGACCATCGCCCGCTTTATCGTCGATGCGGCCGACTATGTTCACCTCGCGCTCAAACCGGTCGCCGCCCTCCCGCACACCTTTGAGCCGGGGCGCATTCCGAACGCCCTGCGCCGTTATGAAGGCGAGGCGAACTGGAAATTCCCGCCGGTCGCGGTGAAATACCCGCGCTGCTCGACCGACCGCGAGACGGCGGAGAAACACAACCTGGAATGGGTGACGCCCGGCCATCCCCTCTTCGAGTCGCTCCGGCGGCACACCCTCGACCTGGCGCACGATGCATTTGGCAAGGGCGCCGGTTTCTATTCCTTGCAGCACGAGGCCCCGGCGCGCATCGATTTCTATCGCGCCCGCGTGGTCGATGGCCTGGGCCAGGTGACGCACGAGCGCCTCTTTGCCGTGGAACTGTGCGCCAATGCCGAGCCGCGCCTCTGCGAGCCAACCATTTTGGGGAATATGACGCCGGCCCTCACCCCCAACCCCCTCTCCCGCATTGCGGGAGAGGGGGAGAACGCACCCCATGGCCCATTCGCCCTGCGAGGAGAGGGGGAGAACACACCCCATGGCCCATTCTCCCTGCAAGGAGAGGGGGAGAACACACCCCATGGCCCATTCTCCCTGCAAGGAGAGGGGGCTGAGGTCGCGAATGCACCAGAGGCCCATGATTGGCTGAACGCGAACGCCCTCTTGCCCTTTTTGGAAGAGGTCCGCACCGAGCGGCTGACCGAGATCGAGCGGATTGGGGAGCACGTCGAGCTCTCGCTGACCGAGCTGCTGAACAAGGCCGACGAAGAGATCGGGCGGGCAAGCCTGGAGGTCGAGCAGGGGACGCAGGGGGCGGAAGGACGGCTGGCGCAGGCCGAGACGCGCCACGCCGAGCTCATGGCGCGACGCGAGCGGCGGCGGCAAGAGTTAGAGCGCCAAAAATCCCTTACCCTGCAGGCGGTCGAACGGATTACTTCGGTGATGGTGCTGCCACATCCCGAGCGCGCAGCCCCGGAGGTCCAGCGCCTGCGCCCGGACGCCGAGACCGAAGCCATCGCGATGCGCGTCGTGATGGAATACGAGCAAGCGCAGGGGCGGCAGGTGTATGACGTGCACGAAAAGAACCTGGGCTATGATGTGACGAGCCTCGACCTGAGCTCGGGCGAGCTGCGGCTGATCGAGATCAAAGGACTCTCCGCCGAATCCGGCACGATCCTGCTGACGCCCAACGAGCGCCGCGTGGCGGAAGACCGTCGCGACTGTTACTGGCTCTATATCGTCACGAACTGCCACCGAACGCCCACATTGCAAGAGCCGGTCCGCGACCCGGCGCATTTCCCCTGGCACGAGGTCGTCAAGGTCCAGCATTATTGGCTCCAGGTGGATGCGATGACGAAACCGATGCAGGTGCGCGAGCCGCCGGCGGAATACACCGGGTAATCGCGTTAGGGGTGCGGCTACGCGGGATTCGTGATTTCGTTGGCGAACGCGCCGTGTCTCAGCAAATGGAATTTGCCGCCTGAACGTGAAAGGTCGCCTCAGCGACCGAGAAATGGGGGGGGGACGGATTCCGCCTTGTTCCAGTCGCTGAGGCGACTTGCTTTTTTCAGACAGAGATTTCGAATCTCTGGCCCTCTGGCCCGGATAGCTCAAGATGATGTATAATGTGATGTATAGGGGGATTTATGACACAGATGGTGCGCAAGCAGATTTATATTCCCAGGCAACAAGAGGCGCGGCTCAAGCGCCTGGCCAAAGCGCGCGGGGTCAGCGAGGCTGAGATTATCCGGCAGGCGCTGGATCGACAGTTGAGCGGCGGCGCGTCCCAACCCTTTCAACCCGATCCCAAGGCGTGGGAAGAGGCGCGCCAATTCATGCGGGAACTCGTGGCGCAAGGCCCTTTACCCAATCGCCGCCGTCAATGGACGCGTGACGAATTGTACGAGGAGCGTCTGAGCCGCTATGGCCGAGATTCTCATTGATACCAATGTGTTCGTATATGCTTACGACCGCGGCGAAATTGACAAGCAAGCGCAGGCCGGACAAGTGCTCGATTACCTGTATGCCACAGGCGCGGGGCGGTTGAGTGCGCAAGTTCTTGCCGAGTTTTTTCGCGCAACGACCAAGGGGGTCGCGCCCATCCTAACGACCGTGCAAGCGCGAGCGCAGGTGGAAAAGCTGGCGCGCACCTGGCGCATCCTGGACCTGACGCCACAAATCATCCTCGAAGCGACGCGTGGTGTGTGCGATCATCAATTATCCTACTGGGACGCCCAAATTTGGGCGACCGCCCGGCTCTATCAAATTCCCGTCATCTTGAGCGAGGATTTTTCCTCCGGGCGTGTCCTGGAAGGCGTGCGCTTTGTCAACCCCTTCGCCGCCGATTTTGTGGTTGCGGATTGGGCGTAGGGGCAAGAAGCGTAGCGATTCTTCTTAGTCCCACAATCTCAATCGAGATACCAAAAACTCAAGAGCTACTATCTGGTTATCCGTTTTGAATCCGTTGACGCCCATTCCGTTGACACCCAATAATATGATCCCCCAATCCTGCAAGCGTCTCGCCGAAGTCGACTTTCCCATCGCGGAGGTCAGCAAGCACGCGGCGCGCGAAAAATCCATCCGCCACGGCCACCCCTCCACCCTCCATCTCTGGTGGGCGCGGCGTCCCCTCGCCGCCTGCCGCGCCATGCTCATGGCCCTCCTCCTCCCCGACCCCTGCGACCCACTCTGCCCGCCCGAGTTCAAGACCGAGGCGCGGCGCATCCTGCTCGACAAGCACGGGCGTCCGAGCGGCTGGGATGCGACGACGGCTACGGACCTTGGCCTCCGTCAGGTCCTCCTCCAGTTCATCGGCGATTTTGCGAATTGGGATGTCGCGACAGACAAGGACTATCTCGCGGCGGCGCGGGGCCTGGTCAAGGCGGCGCACCCCGAAGAGACCCCGCTCGTCGTGGACCCGTTCGCCGGGGGCGGCTCGATCCCCCTCGAAGCGCTCCGGCTTGGCTGTGATGCGTTTGCCAGCGACCTGAACCCGGTGGCGTGCCTCATCGAAAAGGTGATGCTGGAGGATATCCCGCGCTCTGGGCCGGAACTGGCAGACGAGCTGCGGCGCGTGGGAGCCGAGATCAAGGCGGCGGCGGAAAAGGAGCTGGCCGAGTTTTACCCGCCCGACCCGGATGGGGCGCGGCCGATTGCTTATTTATGGGCGCGCACGATCAAATGCGATAACTGCGGGGCTGAGATTCCGCTCATGCGCTCGTTCTGGTTGAGCAAAAAAACGGGGCGCAAGCGCGCACTGCGGTATCAGATCATTCGCAAAAGGGGCGAGATACCAACAATTGAATTCGAGATTTTCAATCCGACGAAAGAAACTGAGGTCCCCCAAGCTACTGTAAGTCGGGCCAAAGCGACATGCGCGTGTTGCCATGTGACAACATTTCCTGACCGTGTGCGGGCGCAACTACGCGAACAGCATGGCGGGGCAGACGTGATTTTTGATGCGAATGGCAAGCGGCGAGGCGGCGCGTTCCTTTTGGCGGTAGTGTTGCTTATAGACAAAGAAACAGGGAGGCACTATCGTCTGCCTACGCAAGATGACTATCAAGCAATATGGAAGGCAACGAGGCGTCTGCAGAAAGTCGCACAGATCAAATTGTCAAACAACTCGAGTGCTATACCTGATGAGCCAACTCCAGTTGGGGGCGGCTCCGGCGCAGGACGTGCATTCTCGGTAAGAAACTATGGCATGATGACATTTCGGGATCTATTTACAGCAAGACAAAATCTTTCCCTTTTCACCTTTAGCAAGAAGATTGCAGGTCTTCAGAGTAGACGCCACACAATCGCACTGGCTCTTGGTAAATTGGTTGACCTCGCAAATGTGATATGTCCATGGGAACCTAACGCTGAGTGCCCAAGAAATATTCTGTCTCTCGGGCGGATCAAGACAGCATGGGATTTTGCAGAAGGAGTCCCCATATCTGAATCAAGTGGGAGTTTTACAACTTGTGTCGATAACCTGGTAAATGGCGTAATCGCGACAAGAGGCATCGAGAAAACATCATCACCGGAGATTGCTCCTGCGCAGCAATCTCCTCTACCAACTGATTCAGCGAGCATTTGGTTTACCGATCCTCCCTATTATGACGCCATCCCTTATTCCGACTTGTCGGATATGTTCTTCGTTTGGTATAAACGCGCCTTGCCTGACATGCTCCTCTTCAAGGACCCGCTTGATCCAAACAATCCGTTAACACCAAAAGCACTGGAGGCTATTGAAGACGAAGGGCGAACAATTGGAGGTAATGTCAAAGATAAGGAATTCTTTGAAAAGACAATGACCGTCGCCTTTGGGGAAGGGCATCGTATATTACACGATGATGGGGTAGGCTGTGTTGTCTTTGCTCATAAGACTACTGAGGGATGGGAGGCATTGCTAGGTGGCATGATTAGAGGAAGCTTTGTCATAACTGGTTCTTGGCCGATAGCAACAGAACAAGCTTATCGCTTGCGCGCCCGCGATTCTGCCGCCCTTGCCACCAGCGTCCACCTCGTCTGCCGCCCGCGGCCGGCTGATGCGCCCATCGGCGATTGGAGCGACGTGCTGCGCGAGTTGCCTAAGCGCGTCAGCGAATGGATGGAGCGCCTGCAAGCGGAAGGGGTGCGCGGCGCGGACCTCGTCTTTGCCTGCATCGGCCCCGCCCTCGAAGTCTATTCCCGCTACTCGAAGGTGGTGGACGCCGAAGACCGCGAAATCCCGCTCGGCGGCGACCCGGAAGCTAAAGAGCCGTACCAGCGCGGCTTTCTCGCCTATGTTTGGGAAACGGTCGGCCGCGCGGCGCTGGAGCAGGTGCTCGGCTCGGCGGAGGCGCATTCCCGGGACGGCGCGGCTGGCGCGCTCGAAGAGGATTCGCGGCTCACCGCGCTCTTTCTGTGGACCCTGCAAAGCACGGAGAAGAGTGGACCGTTGGTGGTGGACAGTGGTCAGAAGAAGGACGAGGAAGAGACGGAAGAGGCGGCGGATGAGGGGGACGAGGACGAGGATGCCCCGCGCAAAAAGGCCAAAGGCTTTTCCCTTGTCTATGATGTCGCGCGGCGGTTTGCCCAGCCCCTCGGCATCCACCTGCAGGATTGGGAAGGGCGGATTATCGAGACCGACAAGGGGGTGGTGCGGCTCTTGCCGGTGACGGAGCGCGCCGCGCAGCTTTTCGGCGAGGAGGGGGCCGAGGCGGTCGCCGCCGATCTGGAAGAGCGGCAGGCCAGCGGCAAGGCGTTCAACTATACCCTGTTCCCCGACGAGCAAGCGCCCGCCCCGCGCATCAAGGGGCGCGGGGGCCGCCGCCAGGGGAGCGGCGCAAACGTGCCGGATGAGGCGCTGCAAGCCCGCCGCGAGGCGACCACGCTCGACCGCGTTCACGCCGCCATGCTCTTGCAAAAGAGCGGGCGGACAAATGCCCTGCGTGCGCTGCTGCAAGCCGAGACCGACCGCGGCCCCGGCTTTCTCCGCCTCGCCAACTCGCTCTCGGCCCTCTATCCGCGTGAGAGCGAAGAAAAGCGGCTGCTCGACGCGATGCTGCTGGCTTTACCGAGGTAGACCGCCGAATCAAGACCGCCGAATGAATTCGGCGTCTCAACAAGGTGGAAATCCGATGAATCGGATTGAGGGCAATCGGTTTAAACCGATTTTCGCCTGCTCAGCCGTCGAATTCATTCGACGGTCTGCCACGTAGCGCACGCGCCGGGCGTTTAATGATCGCAACAGGCTTCCGGTGTCCATAGCGAATCAGCATCTCCTTGATCTCGTTCGACCGTTGGACCATCTTGGCAAAGAGCTCGCTCGTCGTGAATGACGCCATATAGTCGAGCTCGAATTCTAGCTCGCGTTTCGCGTCGTGTCGTCCCAATTTCAAAATCGGCATGGCTGCTTTCTCACAACGATTATAGCATATCTACCATTTGAGGAGTCTGCATGGACCTCGAACCCTGGTATAAAACCGTTGTCCCCCGCAAAGAAGTGCGCGAAGGGCGGTCGTTCAATCCCGACGAGTTTGCGATTGCGCTGGAGCAGGTCGTCACGGGGAACGCGCCCGAGGATTATCGCGACCCGGCGAAATTCTTTTCCCGCACCTGCTTTACCCGCGCTCTCCGTGAGCACACCGGCATGGTCCTCCGCCGCCTCGCCGGCGAGACGGTCAACACCGCGCCGGTCCTGACCCTCATCACCCAATTCGGCGGCGGCAAGACGCACACCCTCGCTGCGCTCTATCATCTCGTCAAGAGCGCCGATCAGGCCGCGAGCTTCGACGGCGTGCCCGAGTTGTTGCAGGCGGCCGGGCTCGCCGCTGCGCCGCACGCCCGCGTCGCCGTCTTTGTCGGCAATGCCTGGGACCCGCAGCCGGGGCATGAGAATCCGTGGATCGACGTGGCGCGCCAGTTGGCCGGGGATGAAGGGGTGGCCGCCCTGGGGTTGGAGGCGCAGACCACGCCGCCGGGGACTGAGGCGCTGGGCAAGTTGTTCCAGGCTGCGGGCGGTTCCGTCCTCATCCTCTTTGACGAAGTGCTCAACCTCCTCAATCGCTATCGCAAGCTCGCCGAGCCGTTCCACGCCTATATCCAGAATCTGACCGTCGCCATGACCGAAACGAAATGCGGCGCGCTCGTCATCAGCCTGCCGCGCAGCCAGACGGAGATGACCGATTGGGACAGCCAGTGGCAGGACAAGATTACCAAGGTCGTGCGCCGCGTTGCCAAGGACCTGATCGCGAACGACGAGGCCGAGATCGGCGAGGTTGTGCGGCGACGCCTGTTCGAGGACCTGGGGGATGAGCGCAAGCGGAAAAAGGCCGCCCGCGCCTTTGCCGATTGGGCGTTCGAGCACCGCGCCCAGCTCCCGCCCGAATGGACCGCCGTCGATACGGCGACGACCGAGGCCAAGTCGCGCGAATATTTGCAGAGCCGGTTCGAGGCCTGCTATCCCTTTCATCCCGCCACCCTCTCGGTCTTTCAGCGCAAGTGGAGCGCGCTGCCGCAGTATCAACAGACGCGCGGCACGCTGGCGATGCTTGCCCAGTGGATTTCGTGGGCTTATAAGGATGGATTCATGCACGCCCGCCGCGAGCCCCTGATCACCCTGGGATCAGCCCCGCTCGACCAGCCCGATTTTCGCAGTATGGTGCTGGGGCAGTTGGGCGAGCCCAAGCTCCTCCCCGCCATCGAAGCGGACATTGCCGGGCCGCAGTCGCACGCGCGGGCGCTCGACGCGGACACCAAAGGACAGCTCAAGGATATTCACCGCCGCGTCGGCAGCGCCATCCTGTTCGAGTCCTCGGGCGGCCAGTCCGACAAGGTCGCGCATCTGCCCGAGCTCCGTTTCGCGCTCGGCGAGCCGGACCTGGACACTACTTCCATCGATACCACCGCGCTCACGCTCGAATCCAAAGCCTATTTCATCCGCAAGGTGGGTACGGACGGTTTTCGCATCCATCACCAGGCGACCCTCAAAAAGGTGGTCAACGACCGCCGCGCCTCGCTCGATTACGACAACGAGGTCAAGCCAACAGTCAAGAAACTGACGCAGGCGCAGTTCGACAAGGGGCGGACCATCGCCTGGGCGCCCTTTCCGCGGGATAGCGGCGAGGTGCCGGATTCGCCCCGGCTGACCCTCGTCGTGCTCGATCCGGCGCTCGAATGGGGTGACAGCAGCCTGCGCACACAGATTGCGGAATGGACCCGGCAGCGCGGCGCGGGCAACCGCCTCTATCCCGGCGCGCTCGTCTGGTGCGTCAAGAAGCCGGGCCGCGAGCTCCGCGACAAAGTGGAGGATTGGCTGGCTTGGCGGCGCGTCAAAAAGGAGCTCGACGAAGGGACACTCGGCGGCGACTATTCGCCGGCGGAAAAGAACGATGTGCAGAACCAGGCGCGCGACGCCGAGCGCGAGGCCGAAGAGGAGGTGTGGGCGAGCTATCGCTTTATCGTCCTCTCCGACCACGCGCAAGCAGATGGGTTACAGGCCATCGACCTGGGCGCGGGCCACTCGGGGCACGGCGAAACGCTGTGCGGACGGGTCATTGCCGCGCTCAAATCGAATGCGCTCCTGAACGAATCGCCCGGCGCAGGCTATTTGGAGCGCCGCTGGCCGCCAGCGTTCAAGGAGACCGGCGCGTGGCCGCTCATCAGCCTGCGCCAGGCCTTTCTCACCGGCGCGCTCGACCGCTTGCTCGACCCCGACGCCTATCTGCGCGCCAAGATTCCCGAGTTCGTCGAGCGCGGCGATTTCGGTCTTGCCTCCGGGCAAAAGGGGGACGGAACGTACGAGCGGGTCTGGTTCAAAGAGATGTTCTCGCCCGATGAGATCGCGTTCGAGGCGGATGTCTATCTGTTGAAAAAGGCCAACGCACAGACGCTCAAGAGCGGCGCGGGGAAACCGGGAGACAAGGAAACAGGGAGACAGGGAGATGGGGAAACAGGGAAACTGGCAGAAGAAGAATCAGGGACGAGGAGACATGAAGCAGGCGGCCAATCGCTCGAATCTCCCAATTCCCAATCCAGCCAAGAGGCGTCCGGGGCCGCAATCCGCAATCCACAACCCGCAATTTCGCAGCCGCAGGTGCACCAGCTCCGTCTCTGGGGCGAGGTCCCGCCCGAGATATGGAACCGCCTGGGCACCCGGCTCGTGCCGAAACTCCGCAGCAGTCAGGACTTGAAGGTCGAGGTTGCTTTTTCCGTCAACGTCAGCGCCGACGCCTCCCCCAATCTCATCGCCGAGCTCAAGCAGATCCTCGACGACCTGGGGCTCGCGGACAAGGTACGGATCGAGGAGAGATAGGTTGTCACCCTGAGCGTGCGAAGGGTCTCGCGCGGCGTCCGGTCACCCTGAGTGCGCGAAGGGTCTCGCTCCCGCGAACGAGATGCTTCGCTCCGCAAAAGCGCTACGCTCAGCATGACAGTCCGACTTGTGCAACAACCGTGTTCACCAGGGTGAGACCTTGCCGAGAAATGCAAGCATGACGCGGTTGAACTGCTCGGGCCGCTGGAGCGGCGCAAAATGGCTGACGTTGGGGAGATGCACAAACTCTGCATGGGGAATGCTCCGGGCGAGGTATTCGGCGTGCTCGCGTTTGATGAATTCGTCCTGCTCGCTCTGGACGATCACGACGGGCACGTTGATCCGAGCCAGGTCGCTCGCCGAATAATTGGGCTGCGTTCGTTGCATGAGGCCCACCGCCTCAGAAAACTCCTGGAAGGCATTCGGCGTGGAGGATAGTTGCGCATAGTCCTTTTTATGTCGCGCAATGCACCGTCCGAGGATGGGGGTGAATACAAATTCCTTGGTCCCGCTGGGGTCCATATTGCAGGCAAAGAAAAAGACGCCCGCAACCCGCGCCGGAGCTTGAGCGGCAAGGATCAAGGCGGTGCATGCGCCGTCGCTCCAACCCACCATGGCGGCTTTTTCAAGGCGCAAGGTGTCCATCACGGTGGATACGTCGGACGCCATCAACTCATAGGTATAGGGTTGTGCGTCGCGCGTGCTGCGCCCATGGCCCCGGCTGTCGATCACGACGGCGCGATAGCCATTGCCGACCAGCGCCGGGACTTGATAACCCCAATTGCCGCTATGTCCGAGTCCGCCATGCAGCAGGATGACGGGCGAGCCGGACCCGTACGTGGCGTACCAGATCCGGGCGCCATGATGTTCGATATAGCCCTGATCGTTTGTCGCTGGTAAAGGCGCGGCGCCATTCGCTTCAAACTGGCTGAGGTCGTCATCGTACGTTTGCATTTTCTCCTTGATCTCGTTCGACCGTTGGATCATCCTGGCGAAAAGCTCGCTCGTCGTGAATGACGACATCTAGTCGAGCTCAAACTCTAGCTCGCGTTTCGCGTCATGTCGCTCCAATCTCAGAATCGGCATAGTCGCTCCCTCACAACGATTATAGCATAACAGTTCGCCAACAAAGTCTTTCCCGGCGACTGCCGCGCTAGGCCAAATAAGCGTATAATACGGTTCAGGCAGGAATAAAGCATGGATACTGCGCACTTGACCCAAACACTCAATCTCATGGTGCGACGCCTCGTCGCGCGTTTTGACCCGGACGAGATTATCCTATTCGGCTCGCACGCGCGTGGAACGGCGCGCCCGGATAGCGATGTGGACCTCCTAGTCGTCCTGCCAGTCACCGGTTCCAAGCGCGCCAAGCGGATCGAAATGCGCGTCGCCTTGCATGATATTCTCGTGCCTAAGGATATTATCGTCGCCACGCCGCAAGAGTTGGAACGCCGCCGCGACATTGCCGGCACCATCATTCGCCCCGCACTCAAGGAAGGGAGGGTTCTCTATGCCCGCAAGCGACGAGGTCATGGCCGTCGTCCGGCAGTGGGTCCAAAAAGCCGAAAATGACCTCACCAACGCCTCCTTCACCCTAAAGCTGGGCAAGACCTGCCCAACGGATACGGTTTGTTTTCACGCGCAACAATGCGTCGAAAAATATCTCAAGGCGCTCCTTGTTGCGCACGGCATTGATTTTGCCCGGACCCATCAAATCGCCGCGCTCCGGACGCTCTTGCCTGCGGCGATTCGCCCAGACCTTTCGCCCGAAGAGCAGGAGCTTTTGACCGATTACGCCGTCTCGACGCGTTATCCCGGCGACTATGAAACGATCTCGCTCAAAGAAGCGCGCCAGGCGGTGCGGATTGCAAAACGCGTCCGCGACCAATCGCGCACCGCTCTAACCAAGGCCAGCTACAAGCTGCTCTGATTGGTGGCCCCTCCTGGAGAAAACTGTACGGACCGCGAACCCTGGTATACAACCGTCACCCCGCAAGTCCGCAAAGGCCGCCCGTTCAATTCCGATGTTGGCAACTCTCCCATTGACCCCCGCGCGGTGCAATTTGCGATTCGCGTGTATAATAGAGGCGGTAGAAATAAAGAAATGAGGTTTGCGCCTGGATTACGTATCACATGGGGGCTGGGGCGCTGTTGGATCGAATAACGAGACTGCAAGACGAGAACGGTTCACCCAATGGTTAACTCTCAAGAAACCTTGACGATGGCGGGGCGCAAGCGGCCGCCGCTGGTCAAGTTTACCCCGGCCGAGACAGACAAGCTTTTGAATTTCGTGGGGTACGGCAACCTCCACGCGCCGGTGTGGTTTATCGGCATGGAAGAGCGTGGGCTGGGCACCGAACGGCTGCGCCAGCGCTTGAACTTTGATCTGGTCGAAGACCTCGACCGCGCGCAGCGCCTCCTCGGCGTGCGCCAGCACCACATGCCGCCGGTCCGCCTCGAAGCGATCTGGTCCACAATGGCCAAGACCATGTTGATGCTCACGCACCTCGCGCCCGAGCCGGCGAACCTGCGCGTCTACCAGGCCGCCCAGTTGGGCCGCGCGGGCGGCGATACACTGCTCGTCCAGTTCTGGCCGCTGCCGGCGCCGAACCTGCTGGAATGGCCCTACGAGGGCCTGTTCGAACAGTTTCACAACCGCGATGAATATCGCCGGTACGTGAAACCCCTCCGCTTGAAAATGCTGCAGGACCTGATCTCTGCGCAAAAACCGCCGGTCGTCATCTGTTACGGCAAGGACGACTGGCTCTATTACAAGCAGCTATTCGAGTGGTGCGAGTGGAAGTCCTCCGACCATTTTGATTATACCCAGTGCGATGACACCCACGTCTATCTCACCCCACACCTCCTGCCCTACCTGATGAGCGACGAGCGCATCTCCCAACTCTCGCACCTGATCCGCAAAACCTCCAATCGCATCCGGTGGACCGCCAGCAGCAAAAAAGGCTAGGCAGATTGCCTCTTGACCCGCCGGGGAAATCGTCCTATAGTTATACGTGGAGGGAGACGATGAAGTCGCGTCGCGATAACCAAAAGGCTGATCCGGATGATAAACGGGAACGAACCCTGACCCGGCTTGCCCGCGCGGGCGACCGCAATGCCTATCTCGACCTCTTTGTGCGTTACCTCTCCTCGCTCGACCTCTTTGTGCGGCACGAAATCCATTACGCCGAAAAGGGCGGGATGATCGAGCGCGGGTTGCTCGACCCGTGCGCGGTCATCGACCAGGTGTATATTGCCGGGCTGGACGGCGTCAAAGCCAAGCCAGCCCGGATGGCGTTCCGCGTCTGGCTGCGCTACCTGGCGCTGCACATTATCCGCCAGCAGGTGCGCGTCGAACGCGGCGAGAAACCGGCCGGCGTGACGCTGGAACAGATGGCGCCGCCCTCCGGGAATATGGATACCGAGCTCTGGGAGTTTTACCAGCCGGACGAGGGTTTCGCCATGGAGGATTTGCTCGGCGACCCGCGGTCCAACCCGGAGCAGGAGCTGGAACAGCGCGAGACCGTGGCCGAGATTGAGCAAGAGATTGATACCCTGCCGGTCGAGCTGCGTGAGATGCTGCGGCTGCGCTTGATGGAGGGGATGCACGCGGACGAGATTGCGGCGCTGCGGAACGAGTCACCCGTCGCCGTGCAGGCCGCCCTGCGCCAGGCCTGCGAGGTGCTGCGCGCCCGGATGACCAAGAGCCTGTGATCTTGTGGGGCGCGTTCGGCGTGGCGCTCGCCCTGGCCGCGCTGGACTGGGTGATGGTATGGCGACAGGACCGGCGCCGGCGGTATGTGACCAAGCCGGCGGCGATGGTCGCCGTGACCGCGGCCGCGGGGCTGCTCATCTTGGGGTGGCCGCATGACCCCTGGCAGGCAATCGCGTTCCTGTTCGGTTTTTTCCTCTCGCTGGCCGGCGATATCTTTTTGATGCTGCCGGACGAGCGGATGTTTTTGCCGGGACTGGCGGCATTCCTCCTGGCGCACCTCTGTTATATCGTCGGGCTCAATCAGACGCTCCCCCCTGCGCCGGCGCTGCTCCTCGCCGCGCCGCTCGCGCTGGCCGGGGCGTTTTTGTTTCTCCGCATCCGCGCCGGGATGGTGCGCTCCGGACATGCCGGGCTCGCGCCGGCGATAGCTCTCTATAGTCTGGTCATCAGCGTGATGCTCTGGTCGGCCTGGGCGACCCTCTTTCGCTCACCCGTCCAGTGGCCCCTCGCGCGGCAGGCGCTGGTGGTGACCGGTGCGACCCTCTTTTTCATCTCCGACGGGACCCTCGCCTGGAACCGCTTTGTTCGCCCCCTCCAATACGGCAACCTCGCGGTGATGGTCACCTATCATCTCGCCCAACTCGCCTTCGCCGCCAGCCTGGCCTTGACCTTTTAGCCCTGCCCTCTGTGCCTTGCCACCTGCGACCTGTCCGCTTGTGCCCTGCAGCCTGTAGCCTGTAGCCTGTTTGTGACCTGCCGCCCGTCGCCTGTAGGTCAAATGTCACTAGAGCGGTTGCGGGGCGGGGGGTATAATGGGGTTGTAAGTCACGTTTAGACCGCGATGACCCGCAGAGGCCGATTGAAGCGGGCGCGGTGAGTAATTCGTGGGGAGGAAATCCAATGTCAAACATAACCTTGTACCCTGACCGAGCGGTGATGGAGAGTTTTCTCAAGCAGGGCGCGACCTGTCTCGAATGTGATGCGCCGGGATGCAACGAGATGACGCCCGAGGGCATGGACGTGTGCGCCGACCTACCGTTCTGGAATGGCCGGCCGGTCACGCGGACGATGCTCCTCGAATGGCAGGCGATGCTTCAAGCGCAGAATAACGGCAAGAATTAAAAGATGATGCGAAATAAAAAATCCGCCCTTGAGCGGATTTTTTATTTTCCCATCCGAAACGGCTATTGGGCCAAGTGGCCGGCGAGAGGGAGCGAAAAGGAAAAAATGGACCCCTGGCCCGGCTCGCTTTCGGCCCAGAGCTGGCCGCCCATCGCCTCGACATATTTGCGCGAGATATAGAGACCCAGGCCATAGCCATAGGTCTGCCGGGCGTCGCCGCGCTCGACGCGCTGGAATTTGTTGAACAGCTTGGCCAGCTCTTCGCTGGCGATCCCTTCCCCCTGGTCGTTCACCGAAATGACCATCCGGTCCTCGTTCAGCCCGGCCTGGATGCGAATCTCGGTCCCCTCGTTTGAATATTTCCCCGCGTTCTCGATGAGATTGGTGAGCACCTCTTCGACCCGGTCGCGGTCAGCCCAGACGGAAGGGAGGTTGCGGACGCCGGGACCGCGATAGCGATGGGTCAGGTCGCCGTTGGTCCACTGGCTCAGCGCGCGGTCGATCAGGTCGAGGATGTCGAACGCCTGGGGCGTGAACGCCATCTGCCCCGCTTCGATGCGCGAGACGTTGAGAATGCTCTTGACGAGGCGGGTGAGGCGGTCGGCCTGTTCGTTGGCGAGGGTGAGAATCTCACGCTGGTTGGACGAGAGCCCGCTCGCCTCATCCTCGATCAAAAGCTGGAGCGAGCCGGAGATGTTGGTGAGGGGCGCGCGCAGCTCGTGCGAGACGAGCGAAACGAATTCCGATTTGAGGTTGTCGAGCTGCTGGAGCTCGGCGTAGGCCTTTTCCAGCTCACGCTGCTGCCAGCGCAGGCCGCGGTTGGCCTCGGAGAGCTCTTGCGTGCGCTGCGCGACCTGCTGCTCGAGGTGGCGGTTGAGCTCGATGATTTCCGCTTCGGCGCGCTCGCGCTCGGTGACGTCGCGGAGGATGGCGGACGAGCCGATGATGCGCCCCTTTTCGTCGCGCAGGATCGTGCGGGTCACCTCGACGAGGATGGTCCGCCCGTCCCGGGCGACGCGCTGGGTGACATAGTCGCGCACATACCCCCGCTTGGCGATCTCTCCATTGAGAAATTCAAGCTCGCCGCTCTTTTGCAGGTTCTCGGGCATGAGCACACTGAAATGCTTGCCGTGCACCTCGTCGGCGGTATAGCCAAACATGAGCTCGGCGCCGCGGTTCCACGATTGGATGAGGCCGTCGTTGTCGATAAACAGGATGGCGTCGGCCGAGTTGGCGGTAATGGCGGCGAGCTGGCGCTGCTGGGCGCGCGCCTGGCTCTCTTGCTCCGCCTGTTCCTGAATCCGCCGGTGGACCCATTCGAGGGCCAGCCAGGTGACGACCGCGCCGAACAGGCCGAAAAAGCTGATTTCAAAAAAGACGCGCCAGGCGGCGGGAATGGCGTCGTGCCAGAGAATCTCAGTCGGGAGCTCGTAGACCAGCACGGCCAGGACAATGGCAACCGGCAGCGCGCGCTGCAGCCACCGCAGGCGAATGAGTAGATTCGATTTGTCCGGGTCCTGTCCCCCCAGGAGGCGCTGCATGCTTGATTAAACCCTCATGTCCCGACGAGGATATTAGCGGGCCATCGGGCCGTTGACGGCCGGCTCGGGCTCCTGGACCAGCACGCGAAAGATGTCGGACTCTGTGATAATGCCGACGAGCTTGTCTTCCTCGACCACGGGCAGCCCGCCGATCTTGTGCTCGAGCATGATGAGCGCCGCCTGGCGGATGCTGGTGGTGGGGGTGACGACGATCGGATCGGGGGTCATGATCTTGTCGACGGTGAGCCGGGCCAGCAAATAGTTGAGCTCGAAAATACTCAAAGCGGTGGCGTGGGAGGGACTGGCTTCGCGGGTATCGCCGACGGTGAGAATGCCGACGAGCTTGCCGTGGTCGACGACCGGCAAGCGGCGAATGTGACTCTGCTGCATGAGCTTGTGCGCTTCGGGCAGCGTGGTTTTGGGATCGATGGTAATCGGGTTCGGCGTCATCCAATCACGGACAAGATTCTTTTTCATAGCTACTCCAGGCCGAGAAATACTATACCCGATTTTTAGGCTAGCAGGTCAAAAATAGGTTCGAATTGGATGCGGATTTGGTCAAAACGTGTCGAGCGATTCTCCATCCGGCTGCTCGCGCCCGGCGCAAGCCCTGAGGGATGGCGTTTGCGCGGTTCCCTGGAGCATATCCGGAGAGAGCTGGGCGAACTGCATCCAGCCGTGATAGATGATCTCATCGCGGTTTTCGTCGGTGACGACGAGCGTCCCATAGGAATCGCCCGATTTGATTCGGATGGTGATCTCGGGCTGCCCGTCGTCGACCGGGGGGCCGAGACAGCCGCGCGCCGGTTGCGCGCCGGTTTGCAGGAACTGCGCCAGGCATCCTTCGCAAGCGGTAGGATGATGAGCGCACTGTGAGCGATCCAGGGTAAGTTGCATGACTGGTCTTTAGCGGTTGGTGTAGGGGCGACCGGCCGGTCGCCCCTACACGCCCCGGTTAGTCTGTGCGAAAAGAGTAGCCAAAGCCACGCTCGGTGACGATGTGCTGCGGATCGGTGGGGTCGTCTTCGAGCTTGCGCCGCAGGTACCAGATGTAGCGTTTGATATAGCCGGTATCCTCGCCCGAGTCATAGCCCCAGACCTGTTCGAGGAGCTGTTCGTGGGTCAGGACGCGCCCGGCGTGCTGGGCGAGCGTTTCGAGCAGGCGAAATTCGGTGGGCGTGAGCTCGATCGGCTCGCCGTTCTTGGTCACGCGGTGGGCGTCAATGTCGATGATCAGGTTGCCGCTGACATAGCGCTGGTTTTTAGCGGGGGGCGCCTTGACGCGCACGCGCCCGAGCACGGCCTTGGTGCGCGCCACGAGCTCGGCAAAACTAAAGGGCTTGGTGACATAGTCGTCGACGCCGAGATTAAAGCCGTGGAGTTTATCCGCCTCCGCATCCTTGGCGGTGAGCATAATCACAGGGATGTGCGAGATCTGGCGGATGCGGGCGAGGGTTTCCCACCCGTCCATCCGCGGCATCATCACGTCGAGAATAACCATGTCCGGCTGGCGTCCATAGAGCTCTTGCAGCCCGTCGATCCCGTTGGACGCGAGGAGAACCTGAAAGCCGGCTTTGACCAGGGCTTCGTTGATCAGCCGGAGTAATGTCTTGTCATCGTCGATGACCAGCACGGTTCCTTGTCCATTCATTGGACTTGCCTCTCTAGACGTCACACCGTGACGTCTCTACAAATATTTCGCGCCCCGTTGGGCTAGCCGCCCGCTTCCCAATCGGATGCGATGTAAAGATGCTTGACGAGCTGGGTCGGGTCATTGGTCTGGACGGTCACATCAAAGAGATGGGGACCTTCCATACCCGCATGCATCATAAATTCCGCCGAAACGGTAGTGCTCTCACCCGGTTGTAAGGTCATCGAACCGACGACCGCTTTGGGCGGTCAGCACCCCTTGACCACCTGGACCGGCGCGGAGGCGTCGAGGGTCAGGGACCGGTCGCCGCTGTTCGTGATCTTGAATTCGGCGTGCACGGGCTTGTCGAGCGGGACCCGGCCAAAATCAATCTGTTCGCGGTCGACCGACAGGCGGGGGCCGGTATGGCTGCCGCTGCTGTTGCCGCCGCCGGTAAACAGGAGGGCGAGGCCCGCGATCAACAAGAGGGCCGCGCCGGCAAAAATGCCAATCAGGATATAGGTCGGCTGGCGTGATGTCGCGCGGGCGTTTCTGCGCTGTGTCATGCACTTCCTCCAAACGAAATAATCTGCGCGCCATGCTAAAGCATAGAACAAACAGGGCTTTCTGGCAAGTGACATAGGTCACACGGCGCAAGGGACAGCGGCGGCTGGATTCGTAACGCACCTTTGACTCGTTCTTGACCTAATCGTGACTTGATGGTATTAATCTGAATTATGGATTGGCGATTCCCGATGAGCGGCCAATCTGACGAACGATTCAGGGAGTAGTCAGGATGTGTAAACTCAAGCGTTGGGTTTTACCGGCGTTGGCCGGTCTCTTGTTTTTTACCCTCGGGGTTGTCCCGGGGGCGTTGGCTCAGGGCCCGGTGGACGATCGCCTGGCGAACCTGAGCGTTAACGTTTGGCCGGAATATGACCAGCCATCGGTCCTCGTGCTGTACGAAGGGGAGATGGCCGCCAAGGACAAGTTTCCGCGCGATGTTTCATTCCTGGTGCCGACCGGCGCCCAGGTGGTAGCGACCGCCTATGTCGGGACGAGTGGCGACCTGCTCAACACCGACGCCCCCAAGATCCAGGACCAGGGCGATGGCTATACCCTTTTGACGATTAGCCTGCCGCAATCCAAGTTCCACATCGAATATTATTACAACCCGCTCCAGGGCTCGCCTGACAAGACGATGACGTTTGTCTACAAGGCCGCGCAGAGCGCCGACAATATCGATCTCGAGGTTCAGCAGCCGCTCAAGGCGGAAAATTTCGTCACCGACCCGGCCGCGATTGTCAAGAGCACCGACCCCCATGGGTTTGTCCTCCACAAGTTCAGCTATGCAACTCTGGCAATGGGCAAGACCCTCTCGGTCAAGGTGAGCTATACCAAATCGGACCCGAACCCGTCCACCTCGGCGCTGCCTGCTCCGAACCCGTCCACCGCCCCATCGCAATCCGGGGCGAACGCGCCGGCGTCGTCCAGCCTGAGTAATACGGAGGTCCTGGCCGGGATTCTGATTGCGCTGGCGCTCGCGGTCGCGGCGCTCGGCGGTTTCTACTGGTGGTCGCGTAACCGGCTCGCGCCCGAGCCCGAGCCCGCGGCGGCGCCGGCCGGCGG
>JBAVQS010000263.1:0-13045 GCA_049694275.1 Anaerolineae bacterium
ACCGTACTGCGCGCAATCGGCGTCACGCTAAACATCCGCTCGCGGAGCACAGCCCACCAATAGACGACCGCGGTAAAAGTAAAGGTCATGGTTGCAAAATCCAGCCCGCGCACTGGAGTGATGCCAAACTGATAGAGTGTGTCTGTCAGCACGGGGAGCAGCAAGCCCAGAAAGAGCAGGAATGTGTGCCTAAAGTACAACGTCCGCACCCGAAAGGTGGTCAGTAACAACACAAAAGCAACTGTGATAGTACTTATCGTATAGAAATAATAAACCCAGAACAAAGGCCCTCGGCTGAAAAGCAGAACCGGCAAGGGATCGGACCCGCCCAGGCTATAATCATAGCGAAAGAGTGTCTGATAGTTGCCGGTGAGCGCCAATGGGATGCTCAGGACGGGTATGGCGAGCAGCAAAACGAGGCGTCGCCGGGTGAGCCAGGCCCCGCGCTGGGTGTACTGAAGCGCCAATGCGAGAATCGTAGGCGCTGAGAATGCGATGGGGATGAATTGCAGTTGAAAGAAAAAGATTTTGAGCGAGAGCGAGATCGCGGAAAGGTTGAGCGCATACAGGAGCGCCCACAGCACTCCGATCCACATGATCAGGATGAACGGGTTGATGGCAGGCGCCCCCTTGAACCGGCGAGCGTAGAGCCCAATGCCCGTGAGAATAGCGGCGCCCAGCAGCAGCGGCCAGATGTAGGGAGTATAGAGCATAAGCGTCTTTCCTAAAGATCAGGCGTATGTACCTTTTCGCAAGCCCCACGTATTTTACCCCATGTTGCTACCGCCCACAATAGGAATGATTTGGATGTCTCTGTATGAAAAAAAGCTCACCCAGGATTGGGTGAGCTCATCCCCTCGGATACCATGTTGTTTAGTGAAGTTGTCTATGAAGTCTCGAACCGAATGCTCGCCAGAAAGTGGTTATAAAGCGTCCAGTCTTGCTTGTCCCCGGTGTGGAGGATCACGACCACGTACAATTGTTGTGACCGGGCAAAGTAATACTTGTCATAGGCATAGGTCTGCGGACTGCGCGCCAGTCGAGTGTGGACGGCTTTGGTTCTAGCGATTTCCGCGTCAGGCTGTCGCGCTTCGCCTTGCTTGCCACCGGTCATCAGCAGGTTGTGCTCCGTCAGCCATTTCTCTAGATCTACGCCTTCGGGCGGCCGATAATCTTCTCGGTCGCTCGGATGGCTGAAAAAGATCACGGGCCAATGGTCATTGCCGGATAAAGGGCCCGTGACAGTGAGGGTCCGCTCCGGGTCGTCGGCGTGACTGATGGTTGCATCCGGCGGATAATGCAAGCTGTAGCCGAGCTCGCGATTTCGATAGATCCGGCAACCATCGCTCGCGAATTCTGCCGAGGCCGCTGGCGCAGGACTGGTCGCCGCGTGGGAATCGGTTGGCTCAGGTGCAGGCCTGGTCGCCGCGGGGGAGCTGGTCGGTCCAGGCGCAGGCTGCCTGTCTCCGCGCTTGCACTCGCCACGGAAATAGGCCCATTCATCACATTCGCTTCCATCCGAAAATACGCAGGCGCCGGCAACTCCACCCGCAGAATCCTGTCTGAGCTCGAGTTTGCCGCCGTTCTGCTCGCAATAAACGGAAGCCGGGTTGGGCAGGTTCGGCGCCGGCGTTGGACTGTTTTGACCGGCATCGCAGGATGCCGAAAAAACAAGGCTACTCAACAGGAACAGGGTATATAGCGTTAGGCGTAACATCTCGACCTCCCTTCGAATCAGGAGTGAATTACGGCTGTTCCGGTGGGGCGACAGCCAGCTCGCGACTCAACAGCCGGATGAGCTTGCGGATTATTTCGATGCCGGTCACGATGAGCGCCACCGCCAAGCCCAACTTGACGAGCAGCGTGAGTCCCGGATATACGCTGAGCGAGCCGCCGAGCGCCATGCGTAGAAAGATGTATGCGGCCAGAGCATTCAGGCCAAGTTCCGCCCAACGCGCGTATAGGGTCCATCGTCCAAGGGTCAGGTTCAATACGCATAGGCTGAGCGCCAGCCCCCAATAAAGATTCAGCCATGGCATGTGCGTCTGGAATTCGGGGGCAAGCAGCGGCTTAAAGCTCGACGGATCCATAAGTGACTGGACCACGCCGATTCGATCGGGAAAGAAATTGAACAGGACCAATATGGCCAGGATGAGTATCATCTCGACAATCGTCCCCACGACATGGACACGGTCTGGATCGTTCTTGGTCATACGGTCTTTGGGATTCATTTGATCGGATAGCATAACATTCTCCTTCTTGGCCTCGCTTCTACGCGTTTGCCAGCATTGCAAAAAAGAGGAATAGGTCGGCGGCCGCATGAATCAACGTCGGCCCCCAGATACTGTCGGTTTTTATCATCAGATACCCGCACGCCAGGCCGAGGGTGAATGTGTTTGCCACCATGAAGGGAATCGCGACAGGCGTCAGGTAAAGCGCCCCGCCGTGCATCAGGGCAAAGACGATCGAGGTTAACAGGACCGCGCCCCCGACTCCGAGCAGCGGTTGGAATCGCTTGAGAAAGATACCCCGCAGCCAGAGTTCCTCCATAAAGCCGTTAGCGAACGCAAAGACCAAGCCCCATACTACCGCCGCGCCGAGTTTATCTACGCTCGTATAGCGCGTCGCAAAGAACAGGAACGCGGATGCCGTCAAGTTGAAAAACACCAGGGCGCCGATGCTCAGTCCCCATTTCAGATTACCGCGTTTCAGATAGATGGAGCCGAGGTCCGCGCCGGAAAGCTTGATCAGCACGATGGTTGGGATACAGATAACAAGCATTTCTCTCACTTTGAGAAAGGCCAGCCCCTGAGAAGTGGTTTTGGTGAGGTTGAACCAGCTCAACAGCGCGCTGTCCCATCCCGCAAAGAGTAGCGAGATCGGGAATGCAATCGACCCGACGAAAAAGGCAAACGCGATTGGCCAGTACTTGTTCAATCGTTCATCGCGCTTGAGCCACACAGCGGCGACCAGCAGCGCGGCCGATACAAGCACGTTGTAGAAGAGGTTTTGGTTCGTAGGGAAAATGACAAAGTAGTTGCAACCCAAAATAAAGACCGCCAGGCCGCAGGCGAGAAACAGCACGAACAGGCTGGTGCGAAATGCCAGCCCACGCGGCGCTATTGACTTGTTTTCGAGAGTCGGACCTACAACCAGGGTAGACATCTTTTTTCCTTTCCAAATTAGCTGGCAGACAGACTTACTTTGGAGCGCCCACCAGCAGGCCAATGATTGATCCGTCAAACCCGAGATCGGCGATCCAGAATCAGGCCAACGGCCAAGCCGAGGGCTGCCCCTAGAGTGGCGCCGAAGGCCAGGAAGAATGGCAGATTATCGGAGCGGATGACAAGGCCGATCACCTGGCCCGCCACGGCGCCGATGACAAACCCAATCATGATAACCGTTGCTCGTCGCATAAGTGCAATCCTTGCCGCCGCTCTTTAAGATTTAACGGTTTCATCTTTGAACCTTTTTTAAATCACCAGCGCCGTCACGGAGCCGCCTGGAATTCCTTATCGCCTTGTCTTGCTCTCTATTCCAGTACTCGCCGATCGCGGACAACAGCCTGTCCGGCGGGTCCGCCTTGCTGACGAACGCATTCACACCGGCTTTCAATGCCGCTTCACGCGCATCCTCTTTGCCGCTCAATGCAATGACGGACAACTGGGGGCAGCTCCTGTGCAGATTGCACAATAGCTCTTCTGCGGCCATGCCAGGCAGTTCCCAATCGAGCAGGACCAAATCGGGACACATGGCTTGCGCCTGGGATATCAAGTCTTCGGCATCCACCGCTTCGCTCACGGCTTTGAAACCGGGCTGCCGCTCCAATGTCACCCGCAGCGCAAAGCGTACCTTGGGTTGGTCATCGGCAATCAATATGCGCATGGGCGTCTCCTTGTCTGCTCAATCTGCGTTGCTTTCACTGGCTGCGAGTCGCTGCGCCGATTGCATCTTGCGTTCGGATCGATCCCGCGTCCGGCCGGTCCAGGTTCTCCAGGCGCTTTCCCAGGTTCGTCAGCGTATGCCCTAAATGGCGCAACGGCTGGCAGGCCTGGCGCGACCACCAACTCGATCCGCGAGGATGCATCTTACTGAGCAGGTGATCAATCTCTGCTTCGTGAATGTATTGCTGCATCCGCTGTTTTGCGATCAGTTGTAGCATGTAATCGTACTGTGGGTTCGACATACTCCACCTCCCGATCAGACTGTCATCAGTGTAAAACAAAACCTCCCCGGGCGCATCGTGCTACCGGGGAGGTTTTGGCTATTAGCCGGTTGGCCAGTATTTATTACCCGCCCACCAGCTTTTTCTCCAGCGCGAGGGCGATTGCCTCACCGCGGCTGGAGAGACTCAGCTTGGAGAGGATGTTGCTGACGTGCGCCTTGGCGGTCGCGTGGCTCACGCACAACCGCTCGGCAATTTCATTATTGGTCAAGCCCTTGACCAATAATGCCAGCACCTCACGCTCGCGTTGGGTCAGGTCATAACCGGTTGCGGGGTCTATGCTCTCGGGCTTCCAACGCGTCATGCACCAGTTGCTTGTCCTGAAAGGTGGTCAGGGCGATAATCCGAATCCCGGGAAATTGTTTGTGGATGAGGCGCGTTGCGGCCACGCCATCCAGCACCGGCATCCGCAGGTCCATCAAGATCACGTCCGGTTCAAGCTGCGCGCATAGAGCTACTGCTCCAACGCGCGCCCAATCGGCCCGGCTACGCCGGCTTTTCCCACTCCACCCTGATTTGCGTTCCGCAACCTGGCTGGCTCTCGACGGTCAATGTGGCGCCTATAGCCTGCGCGCGCTCGCGCATGAGGAAACTTGAGCGAGCGAATCCAGTTTTGCCACATGGTTGCTTCCCGGTCACAAGGGGGCGCGAGGTCCGGCGAGGTTACCCGGCACAAAAAAAACCTGTCGTCCGCGTACGCATTTTGCGCGCCCGACGACAGGTGCATTTCGAGTTTTCCTGCCCGCGCCTCGTCACACGGGCAAATCACAGGTATCCCGCTATGCCTGACATGCGATGATAAAGTAGGTCAGGCCAGCCTGCAATAGACGAGCCGCTAACCTGTACACAGAGTATATCAGGACGGCGGGGCCAGGTCAATATTAATCGGAGACAAAGTGCCCTGTAACCGAACCGGCGCCGTTTGCGTAGATAGGAGTGTTAACCGCTGGCCGCAGATCACGCGGCGGCCAGCCAATGTACTGTTCAAGAGGTGAGCTAAAATGAGTGAAAACCAGCAGGAATCTGTTTCGCAGCAAGAACCGGTTGTCGTCGAGTCGCGGGCGATGGAACCCGTCGCCGCGCCAGTCCGGCCGCCCGAGCCGGGCCTTTCCGAGGAATTTCGCGAGTTTGGTCGGCAGTTGAGCGCCCTTCTACATGTTGTACGTGAATCCCCGCGTGCCAAAGAGATCGAAGCCCAGGTCGCCCAGACAATGCGCGAGATGGAGCACGAGGTGACGGAGGCGATGAAGACCGCCCGACAGCGTGTCCAGGAACAGAGTCTCAAAGAGACGATCAAGGGCGCCGCCCAAACCGCCGCCGACGAAACGCAGCGTGGCCTGGTCCGCGGAATGCGCCTGGTCAACGAGCAGATGGCCCACCTGGTACAAGAGACCGAAAAAGGCCTGACGCCCAAGCCCAAAGGCAAGATTATAGAGATCGAGGTGGAACAAACGGCTGCCCCCGCGACATCGCCGGCATCTGGTGCTGCTCCATCCGATACTTCCGGCGAGACCCTCCGCTAGGACCCCGGTATCCCGCTCGATGCTGGCATACTGTCGCTACGCATGGTGATGACCCCTGTTACCATGCGTGGCGACGCGTGAGCCGACTCCACCCCGGGAGCCGGTTTTCAGTTTCCCTCTTTTTCTGGGTGCGCGAGATTTCTCCTCCGGTCGAAACAAGCGGCGCGACTGGGCAACGGTCCTCTGGCGCTAACCCGCCGGGCGGTTGGACGTATCGGTGAAACGTGGTAGAATCAGCACCAGTTCGAAATGAACGCTGTTCCAATTTCCGGCCTCTCATTTCCAATCTCTAAACTCTAGAAAGCTCATGCATGCCCCGCATCTATGTTGCGCTTGATCTCGAATTCACTGGACTGAACCCAGACCACGACGCCATTCTCGAAGTTGGCGCGGTCAAATTCCGCGGCGACGAGGTTCTCGATACCTGGTCCTGCCTGATCAACCCGGGTCGTCCCCTCCCGATGAAGGTCGAACGGCTGACCGGCATCACTCAGGCGGATATCGAACGCGCCCCCTCCTTCCGCAGTATGCTCCCCTCGCTCACCCGCTTTGTCAGCGAGTATCCGATCGTCGGCCATACCGTCAGCGTTGACCTGGCTTTTTTGCAGCGGTCCGGCATGTCGCTTCCCAATACGGCGCTCGATACGTTCGAGCTCGCCTGCATCCTGATGCCCTATGCCTCGCGCTATTCGCTCATGCGCCTGGCCCAGGAATTGGGCATCGAATATCCGACCGCGCACCGCGCGCTGGCGGATGCGAAATGCACGCACAGCCTCTTTATCACCCTGCTCGACCGTGCCACCGGACTGAATCAAAAGATTATTCAAGAGATTGTGCGGCTGTCGGACCGGACAGATTGGCCGCTGCGTCTTGCGTTCCAGGATCTGTTGCGGGACCGGGCGCGGCAGGCATTCGCTCCCGGCTCCATCGGGGCGCAATTGGCGGCCAAAGGGCTGGCGGACGCCGACGAGAACTTTGGGGTGCTCTTTTCCCGCAACAAGGACGACCGCCCGCTCAAGCCCAATTTCAAGCCGGCGCCGCTCGACGTCGATGCGCTCACCGACGATCTCTCGCCGGGCGGGCTGTTCGCGGCCAAATTTCCCAATTTCGAGTACCGGGCCGAGCAGGTGACCATGCTCCAGGCGGTGGCGGATGCCTTTAACAATAGCGGGGTGCTTGTGGTCGAGGCCGGGACCGGGACCGGCAAGAGCCTTGCCTATCTCTTGCCAGCCGTGCACTGGGCGGTGCAGAATAACGAACGGGTGGTGATTTCGACCAACACGATCAACCTCCAGGACCAGCTTGCGCTCAAGGATATTCCCGACCTCCGCTCGGTCGTCGGCTTTGATTGCAAGTTCACCGTGCTCAAGGGGCGCAGCAACTATCTCTGCCGCCGCCGGCTCGAGGCGCTGCGCAAGCAGGACCAACACTCGCTCGACGAGATTCGCGTGCTCGCCAAAGTGCTGGCCTGGCTTCCCTCGACGACGACGGGGGATGTCGCCGAACTGACGTTGACGTTGAGCGAGCAAAAAGTCTGGGCGCGCCTGGCGAGCGATCCCGAGCACTGCACGCCAGACCGCTGCGGCGGCAATCGCGGCGACAAGTGCTTTTTCTGGCTCGCCCGTGATCGCGCGCAAGCGGCGCATCTCATCATTGTCAACCACGCCCTGCTCCTGAGCGATATGGCGCTCGAAAATCGCGTCCTCCCCGAGTTCAGATACCTGATCGTGGATGAGGCGCATCACCTCGAGGCCCGCGCCACCGATGCCCTCTCCTTCGAGGCATCGCGCAGCTCGCTCGACCAGCTCTTTCGCGCCGCCGGGAGTGAACGCAGCGGACTGCTGATGAATCTCAGCCAGCACGTGCGCCATGCCGACGTGACGCCCCCGCAGCAGCGGGATTTCCAGCGACAGGTCGACGACGCGGCGCAAGCGGCCGACGGCGCGCAGCGCGCCGCGTACGAATTCTTTAACAACCTCGACGCCTTTCTCTCACATCAGCAAGAGCTTCCCGGCGAAACGGAAGGGGGCTATGACCGTCAGTACCGGCTGACCCCCTCGCGCCGCATGCAGCCCGAATGGAGCGCCGTCGAGATCGAATGGGACGCCCTCAATGTCAAGTTCATGAAACTGCGCGAGGATATGGAAAAGATTTTCGGCGCGTGGCAGGACCTGGACGACGCCGAAATTCCCGACTATGACGATCTGTTGCAGGACATCCTCTTTACCCTCCGCCGCATTCGTGAGACCCAGGCCGCGCTCCAGGAGACGGTCGCCGCGCCCAGGCCGCAGGGTATCTATTGGGCGAGCGTCAACAAGAATTCAGGAGATATCGGTTTACACTCGGCGCCGCTGCATGTCGGCGAGTTGTTGAACAAAGACCTGCTCGCCTCGCGCGAGACGGTCATTCTCACCTCGGCGACGATGAGCATCGGCAACTCGTTCACTTTTATAGAGAACCGCCTGGGGATTGGCGATTGGGCGGACGAGTTGACCGTCGGCTCGCCGTTCGATTATAAACAGGCCGCGCTGGTCTATGTTCCGTCTGACATCCCCGAGCCGGGCCAGCCGGGTTATCAAAAGGCCGTTGAAAGCGCGCTGGCGGATTTGCTCAAGGCGACACGCGGGCGCGCTCTGGTGCTCTTTACCTCCCACTCTCAACTCCAGCACACCTATCGGTCGATTGCCCGCGGCATGGAGGAGGAGGATATTCTCGTTCTCGCCCAGGGGCTGGACGGCTCACGCCGGCAGGTGCTTGATACTTTCAGGGCGAACGAGCGTACGGCGCTCTTTGGTACCAAATCATTTTGGGAAGGGGTGGACGTGGTGGGCGATGCGCTCTCGTGTCTCGTCATCACGCGCCTGCCCTTTTCCGTCCCGAGCGACCCGATCTTTTCCGCCCGGAGCGAGACCTTTGACGATCCGTTTGGACAGTATGGGGTCCCCGAGGCCGTCCTTCGATTCCGCCAGGGGTTTGGCCGTTTGATTCGCAGCAAGAGCGACCGTGGGGTTGTGGTCGTGCTCGACAAGCGCGTGCTGACCAAGTCTTATGGCAAGCTTTTTATCGAATCGCTCCCGGATTGCACAAAGCAGCAGGGCCCTTTGAAAGAGCTGGCCAAGCGCGCTTCGGCGTGGATTGACGGCGCGCCGGCCGACGGCAGCTCGTCCCACGGGGATTTGCCCCGGTCGCCGGCCGCCGGGAATGAGAAGGCGGGGAGCGAACCGCAGCGAGTTCCCTATGAAGGTTAAGTCGTCGAGTTTCTTTTGACTTTTCCTTTTCCGCGCATTATAATCGCCTATTGCCATAAAAACCGATGCACGATTGGCGGTTTCTATTTTCCAAGGAGCGTTCCAAATATGATTGGCGTACAAGACTTGCGCAAAGGCGCGACCTTTCTCGGCGACGACGGGAACCTGTATATGGTTCTGGATTATCAGCACAACAAGCAGGGCCGCGGCAACGCGACGATCAAGACCAAGCTGCGCAACCTGCGCACCGGTTCCACGACCGAAAAGAGCTTTCAATCCGGCGGCCGGGTCCAGGATGTGCGGCTCGATACCCACACGGTCCAGTACCTCTTTCGCGATGGCGACATGTACACCTTTATGGATACGGAGACCTACGAGCAACCGGTGCTCTCATCCGAGGTGCTGGGCGACCATGCCGAGTATCTCAAAGAGGGGATGAATCTTGAAATCCTGATGTACGAAGGCAAGCCGATCGACGTCCAGCTTCCGACAACCGTCGATCTCAAGGTGGTCGAGACGGCGCCGGGCTACAAGGGCGACACGGCGAGCGGCGGCGGCAAGCCCGCCAAGCTCGAGACGGGCGTCAGCGTGACCGTCCCGTTCTTTGTCAATGCGGGTGACACCATTCGCGTCGATACGCGCAATGGCGAATATGTAACACGCGTTTAATTCGGATGTGCCCTCGCCGGTAGGGGCGGGGTCACCCGGCGCCTACGCGGATGGACATATCTTGTTATGGATTTTCTTTTCCACGCCTATCGGGTGAGCGAGATCGCGCAGCGCCTGCGCGCTCTGCTCACCGACGATGATGTCCTGAGCGATGTGTGGGTGCAGGGTGAGATTTCCAATTGCACCAAAGCCGCCTCGGGTCACCTTTATTTTTCCCTCAAAGATGCGGGCGCCTGCCTCAAGTCGGTCATGTGGAAAGGGCCGGCCGGGCGGCTCGCCCATACCCCGCACGACGGCGAAGCGGTCTACGCGCACGGCCATTTCGACCTCTATGAAGTACGCGGCGATGTCCAATTCTATGCCGACGAGCTCCAATTCATCGGCGCAGGTCTTCTCTTTCAGCAGTTCGAGGCGCTCAAGCGCCGGCTCGATCAGGAGGGGCTATTCGCTCCCGAGCGCAAACGCCCGCTCCCCAGGTTCCCGCGCCGCATCGGCGTCGCCACCTCACGTGAGGGCGCCGTGCTCCAGGACATCAAGCACATTCTCGAACGGCGCTATCCTCTGCCCGAGATCTTTTTGGCCCCGTGTACGGTGCAGGGCGAGGCTGCCCCGCTGCAGATTGTGGCTGCACTCCAGACCCTGCAAAAGGTCCCCGGCCTCGACGTGATTATCCTGGCCCGCGGCGGCGGCTCGTTCGAGGACCTGTGGTGTTTTAACGACGAGCGGGTTGCCCGCGCCATCGTCGCTTCACGCGTCCCCGTTGTCTCCGGCGTGGGGCACGAGACCGATTTTACAATTGCCGATTTCTGCGCCGATGTACGCGCCCCCACGCCGACCGCGGCTGCCCAATTTTGCACGCCCGACCAGAACGAGCTGCGCGCCGCGCTGTTGCTCGACGAGCGACGATTGACCGGGGCTGCGCGGGCCGCGCTCGACGAGGCGCGGCGTCGCCTCGGCGCGGACACGGCCGCGCTCGAACGCGCCTCGCCGCGTATGCAGATCGCCAATCGCCGGCAGCAGGTGGACGACCTGACGCGGACGGCGGCTGCACTGCTCGAACGCCGGTTGGCCCTCCAGCGCGAGCGACTGCGTGGCGTGACCCGCCATCTGGAGGCTTTGAATCCCCACGCGACCCTCGACCGGGGTTATGCGATCGTGCGCCGTGGGGCCGATGGCCAGGTTATCACCTCCATCGGGCAGGTCCAGCCGGGCGATTCGATCCAGGTGCGTGTGCGCGACGGCGAATTTGGCGCGCGTGTCGAGTAGGGGCGAACACGCCGACTGCGGTGAAAATGTAGGGGCGAACCGCTGGCTCGCCCAGGTGGAGGGTGGGATGCGGAAAAAGCAAGAGACATTTGAGCAGCTCTTTCAAGAGCTGGAAACAACGGTGGAAAAGCTTGAGGCGGGGAACCTGGCCCTGGACGAATCACTGGCGTTGTACGAACGCGGGATGCAGTTGGCGCGCCAATGCGGCGGGCAGCTCGACCAGGCCGAACTGCGGATCAAAGAGCTGTCGCCGGGCGCCGTTGCCGAACTTGCGGATGAAGAGGCTGACGAGGAGGGGGGCGAGTAGCGATCGCCCGGATTATTCATGCCAGAACTGTTAGCCAATCCCGTCTTTCAAGCCACCTTCTTTTGCTGGTTCGTGGCGCAGATTCTAAAATTCCTGATTGAGCTGGTCTATCGCCGCCGCGTCAATTTCCGCCTCCTGACGACCGCGGGCGGGATGCCCTCGTCTCATTCCTCTGCGGTGAGCGGGCTCTCGACCGCGATTGCCATTCACGACGGCGTCAGTTCAAGCCTCTTTGTCATGTCCATTGTCCTCGCGGCTATCACGATGTATGACGCCGCCGGCGTCCGGCGCGCCGCCAGCATCCAGGCCCGCATTCTCAACCAGATCATCGACGAGCTCTTTCAGGGGCATCCGATCTCCGAGACCCGGCTCCGCGAGCTCCTCGGCCATACGCCTGTCGAGGTCTTTGCGGGTATGACGCTGGGCATCGTCGGCGCGTGGTGGTGGCTCACGCGGTAAGGGCGGAAGGTTAGCGGAAACGTGGACCATGAAGTACAGCGAGCTATCCAGGGCGAACTGATGTCAGGCGAAAAATTGCTCTGGGCGGGAAGACCGCGGCGTGGCTTGGTGCTGCGTAGCGGAGATGTTTATACAATCCCGCTGGGGTTCCTGTATCTTGGGTTCGCCGTTTTCTGGGAAACCTGGGTCACCCTTAATGGTGTTTATTGTTTTACCCTATTCGGGGCGCCGATTCTACTCGCTGGTCTATACGTCGCTATTGGCCGTTTCATACTAGATATTTGGAAACGGGCACAATCCTATTATGGGGTGACCGACCGGCGTGTCATCATTGTCACTCGTTTGCTCAAACTCAACGTCAAGTCGCTGGACCTCCATGCGCTGGGGGACTTCTCCTGGGACAAGAGTGAAGATGGGCGTGGGACTATAACTTTTGGCTCGTTAACCCGTTTTGCCTGGTGGACGCGAACGTGGCCGGGTACCGGCGCTTATAGTATGCCTTGCTTTGAGATGATTCCTGATGTTCAATGTGTTTATGAGATTATCCGCGGGGCTCGGCGTCAAACGTAAATGGGTCTGATGCGTGAATGACAGACAATACACGAAGGATGGAGGCAATATAGCATGGACAATGACGCTTCGTTAATCATTCGCGGGGAACTGGCGGCCAACGAGCGGTTGCTGTGGGCCGGGCAGCCGGGCCGTGGTATCGCATTAGGGCCGTCGGACATCTTTCTCATCCCATTCACTTTGCTCTGGTTCGGATTCGCTGTGTTTTGGGAATCGACGGCAGTTGCCGGTGGAGCGCCAGTCTTTTTTGCCCTGTGGGGCATTCCTTTTGTTCTCGTTGGTCTCTATATGGTCTTTGGCCGGTTCTTTGTCGATAGCTGGCAACGCAGTAAGATGTACTATGGCGTTACCAGTCAGAGGATCATTATCGTTTCGGGAATGTTCAGCAAAAGCGTCAAATCTCTCAACCTGCGTACGCTGAGTGACATTTCCATGAATCAAAAAGGGGATGGGAGCGGCACGATCACATTCGGTCCGACATCTTTCTATGGGGCCTGGATGCGCGCCTGGCCTACCACCGGGGCCTATACGTCGCCAAGCTTTGCTATGATTCCGGACGTCAAAAGGGTGTATGATACGATCCGTACCGCGCAGACGCAGGCTTGAGGGGAATGATGAACATTTTTGATCTCGACACCCCGGCGCTCGTCGTCGATTTCGACAAGCTCGAGCGCAATATCGCCCGGATGCAGCAGGTCGCGGACGACGCGCATGTTAAACTGCGCCCGCATACGAAAACCCACAAGACGCCCGCCATCGCCATCAAGCAGTTGCGCGC
>JBAVQS010000264.1:0-3673 GCA_049694275.1 Anaerolineae bacterium
CGCCCCGCTGCGCCGACGCTTTCCAGCAGTTCGAAAAGGTGCTGGAGGCTGACCAGGTTATGCGCAGGGAGGAAATCGTCCACATACGGCAGCGCGGCTTGCAGACCGCGGGTGAGCGGCTCATAGCCGGGCGTGGCCGCCAGCGGGTTGAGCCAGATGATGCGGTACGCCGTGCGGTGGAGACGCGCCATCTCGCGCGCCAGCAGCTCCGGCTCGCCGCGATCCCACCCATCGCTGATGATGAGCACCACCGCGCCCGGCCGCAGCACCCGGCGCGACCACACAAAGTTGAATGCCTTGATCGCCTCGCCGATGCGCGTCCCCCCCGACCAATCGTCAACCTTCGCCGAGACGCCGTGCAGCGCCGCGTCCACATTGCGCAGGCGCATCGGGCGGGTGATGCGCGTCAGGCGCGTGGCAAACACGAATGCCTCGACGCCGGCGCGCGCATTTTCCATCGAGTGGATAAAGTGGAGCAGGACGCGCGTATACTTTTCCATCGAGCCGCTAATGTCGCACAGCGCGACGAGCTGCCGCGGCTTGGTCTTTTTCTGCCGCCACTCCAACTCTAGCAAATCCCCCGCCGAGCGGATATAACGGCGCAGGACCGCCCGCGCGTCAAAATACTCGCGCCCGCCCGGCACGCGCCGCCGCGAGGGGCGCCGGCCCATCGTCAACGGCATCCGTTTCATCAGCCGCCGGGCCTCTTGCAGTTCCTCCGGCGTGAACTCGGCGAAATCCTTGTAACGCAGCTTTTCGTCGGGGCTGTAGGTAAACACCAGGTCGAGGTGGATGCGTTCCGTCTCCTCCATCTGGTCTCCCACCCGGCGGTCGTTCCGTGGCGGCGGGGCGCGAAAGGTGCGGTTGGGCGGCGGCGGCGCTGTGGGACGGCCCCACTCGTCGACGCGGGGCCGCGCGTCGTCGTAATCACGCTTGCGCCAGAAGAGGGCAAAGAGCTGGTCGAACCGTTCCAGGTCCTCGCGCCGGTGCACGAGCATCGCCCGCGCGGCGGCATAGAAATCCATCCGGTTGCCAATGTCGATATAGGCGAGCGCCTGGGCGAGCTCTTTGATCTGCCCGGGGGCAACGTCCAGCCCGGCGCCGCGGAGGACGCGGCCAAAGAGAACGAGGTTGCGGAGGAGGTGGCCCTGTTCGGGAGGGAGGCTCATTGCATTCAAATCTTGATGTTGTAGGCAGGCAGCGTGGCGCGCTTGACCAGTTCGCCCGAGACCGGGCCGCGAATCTTGTCCACGTCGTCCTGGTATTTGAGCAGCACGCCGAGGGTCTCGTTGACGAGCGCCTCGTCCAGCGCCGTCGCATCCAGCATCACCAGCGCCGACGACCAATCGAGCGTCTCGGCCACGCCCGGCAGCTTGTAGAGGTCCTGCCGCCGCAGTTCCTGCACATAGGCAACCACCTGGCGCATCAGCGTCTCGCGCGCTCCGGGGACCTTGCGCGCGACGATCTGGTATTCCTTGTCAAAGGTCGGATAGTCGATCCAGTGATAGAGACAGCGGCGCTTGAGCGCGTCGTGAATCTCGCGCGTGCGGTTCGAGGTGATGATCGTCGCCGGCGGGTACTGGGCGCGCAGCGTGCCCATCTCGGGAATCGTGATCTGCCAGTCGGAGAGGAGCTCGAGCAGGTACGCCTCGAACTCGGTATCGCTCCGGTCGATCTCGTCAATCAACAGCACCGGCGCGCGCTCGCGCGACTCTTCAATCGCCTGGAGCAGCGGCCGCTTGATGAGGAACTCTGCGCCGAAAATATCCGTCAGGGAATTCGACGCGCCTTCCGGGTGTCCCGCGTCGTGCATGCGGATATAGAGCATCTGCCGCGGGTAATTCCACTCATACACCGCATGGTTAATGTCCAGCCCTTCGTAACACTGCAAGCGGATCAGGTCGGTGCCGAGCACCTGGGCGAGCGCCTTGGCGACCTCGGTCTTGCCGACGCCCGCCTCGCCTTCGAGCAGGACCGGCTTGTTGAGTTTCAATCCCAGGTAGAGCGTCGTCGCCAGCGTCCGGTCGGCCAGGTATTCCTGCCGGGCGAGTTTTTCTTGCAGGTCGTTAATCGATTCGATGGTCATAAGGGGTGTCGGGGAGGTTCGGCGAACGGCGGCGGGGCCGCCGTTCACCGAACAAGGATCGTCGGGTGCTAACGATAGAGGCGCTCGCGCAGCGCATTCAGTGCGCGCCCGGCATAGACCTGCGCCAGGTGTGCGCGATAGGTGTCCGATGCCGCGAGGTCGCCGAGCATCATCATCCTATCCGCCGCGTGCGCTGCCGCCGCCGCAACGTTCTCTGCGGTGAAGGGCTGGCCGTTGAGGGCTGCCTCGACCCCCGCGGCGCGGTAGGCGTGATCGCTCGCGCCGGTGACGCCGACGCGCATGTTCTGCGCATTGCCGCCCGCGACCGAGCCGACCGCCGCGACGCCGACGACCGCATACCGCGAGGCGGGATGCGGATACTTGACATACGCGCTCGCGGACCCCTTTTCGAGGACCGGGACGCGCACCTCGGTGAGCACCTCATCCGCGCCGAGCGCAGTGGTAAAGAGGCCCTGGAAGAAATCATCCGCGCGGATCGTGCGGGTCCCCTGTGGTCCTGCGACGACAAGCTCGGCGCCGAGCGCCAGCATCACCGCCGGCAGGTCCGCCGCCGGATCGGCGTGGGAGAGACTGCCGCCGATGGTGCCGCGATTCCGCACCTGCATGTCGCCGATGAGCGCGGCCGCCTCCGGCAGAATGGGACAGTGGCTTTTCAGCAGGGCCGACATCTCGATGTCGTTGTGCGTGGTGAGCGCGCCGATGGTGATGACGTTGCCCTGCTGGTGAATGCCGTGCAGTTCGGGCACGCGCCCGATGTCAATCAGGACGGCCGGGTTGGCGAGGCGCAGCTTTATCAGCGGCAGCAGGGAATGCCCGCCGGCGAGCAGCTTGGCATCGTGGTGCTGGCCGAGGAGCTGGATCGCCTCCGGCACCGAAGTGGCGACGTAATAATCAAACTTGCCCGGATACATGTTACTTGCCTCCCTGCGAATGCATCGCGTTCCAGACCTTTTCCGGCGAGAGCGGCATGTCGAGGTGCTTGACGCCGAACGGCGCCAGCGCATCCACCACCGCGTTCACGACGGCCGGCGTCGAAGCAATCGTGCCGGTCTCGCCCGCCCCCTTGACGCCGAGCGGATTGACCGGCGAGGGGGTCTCGGTGCGCGCGTGCTCGTAATGCGGCAGCATCGCCGCCGTCGGCACGGCATAGTCGAGAAGCGAGCCGCTCACAAGCTGGCCGTTGTCATCATACACTGCGCCCTCATAGAGCGCCTGCGCAATCCCCTGCGCAATCCCGCCGTGCACCTGCCCGTCGACGATCATCGGGTTGATGACCTTGCCGACGTCGTCCACCGCGATATAGCGCAGCATCTTGACCTTGCCCGTCTGCGCGTCCACCTCGACCTTGCAGATGTGTGTGCCAAAAGGGAAGGTGCAATTCGGCGGGTCATAGTACGATGTCTCGTCGAGGAACGGCTCGACCCCCTCTGGCAGGCTTGCGCCCACCGCCGCCGTCAGCGCAATCTCCTGGATGGTCTTGGCCTTGCTCGGCGTCCCTTTGACGAACACCTTGCCGTCCTGAAAGATCAGGTCGTCGGGGTTGGCCTCCAGCATGTGCGCCGCGAT
>JBAVQS010000265.1:0-2152 GCA_049694275.1 Anaerolineae bacterium
CTATCGCGCTCAAGGGCTCGTCCAGTTCGTTGTCGATATAGTCCGACAGGTACTGCGCCACCTGCTCACAGGTCATCTGCTCGCGCACGGGTTCCTCCGCGGTTGCCATGTACCCGTTCAGCTTTTCGCGCAGGGCCAGCCGGGCGCGATGTAACCGCACCTTGACCGCCGCTTCGCTCAGCTCAAGGATCTCGGCTGTTTCCGCCGTCGAATGTTCCTGAATATCCCGCAACTCGAATACCGCGCGGAGAGACGTGGGAAGCGAGCCAATCGTGCGGTCCAATACCTCTTTTAATTCTTGCTGCGTCAAGACCTCTTCCGGCGTTTCATGCCATGGCACGACAACCGGCGACGCCATCCCCTCTTCTGTTTCGTCGTCGAGCGATACGGTGGGCCGCCGTGCGCGCAACTGCATCAATGCATTATTGTAGGCGATGCGAAAAAGCCACGTGCTTAACTTGCTGCGCCCGTCAAAATGGTCCAGCGCTTTGAACGCATTGAGAAATGTTTCCTGGACCACGTCCTCGGCGGCGGCCTCATCCCGCAGCAGCCGGTACGCCAGCCGATAGAGCGAAGGCGAGTGCGCCTCGACGCACGCGGTGCACGCAGACAGGTCCCCTGCCTTGAGCCGGCGAACGATTGCCTTGTCGTCAATCCATTCCGGTGAAGGATTCGCGGCATTCACTGAAAGGGTCATCTAACCCACGCCCCCGTTTCCGGTTCGTTTATGGAACATGCCCATATTATCGCGCCGCTCATGCCGGTTGCGCATGGGTTTGCTGTCACTACTCATAGCTCTTTTGTCACTCCCCAGCCTGATCATATGCCGCGAGCTATTTCGGGTCAAGCCGGGTTAAAACGACGCAAGATGGATGTAACCTTTTCGTTCCTGCATCATCTAATAGGTGTACCCATACTATTTCGAGTGAGGTTTAGATATGGAAATGATTATCGATTTTCCCGGCGGCTCGCGCGTGGATGCCCACTTTGGCCCTTTTACGGTGATGACCGATCAGCCCCCGGCCGCCTCGGCCCCGGCGCCGTTCGACATGTTTCTCGCCTCGATTGGGACCTGCGCGGGGATTTATGTGCTGGGCTTTTGCCGGCAGCGCGGGATTTCATCCGAGGGGATTCGCATCGTCCAGCGGATCGAGTCGGACCGGGCGACGGGGATGGTGACCAACATTTATCTCGATATTGAGGTGCCGCCCGACTTTCCAGAAAAATACAAGCCGGCCCTCATTCGCTCGGCGGAACAGTGCAAGGTCAAAAAGCACCTGGAGCATCCGCCGAAATTTGAGGTGACGACGGTGACGGCCCACCTGCAGACGGCCTAATTCTATTTCTGTGGGTCACGAGCGGCTGATGAGTGGCTGCTCTCCTCCTTGGGTCCCCGCCGCGGGCGGATTGTGGCGGGGTTCTCTTTTGACCTACTCGTGATACAATACGAGAAATAGGAGAGCTTATTCGATGGAATCGCTTGCACTTTTGCTTGAAAAGACCGCGGCTCTGCACCCCCATCTCTGCCCGCGCCAGGTGCTGGGGGTGCGAATGGGGATGTATGCGGCGTCCCTCCTCGAAATGGACCTGCCGCAGACTGACAAGCAACTGCTCACGATTGTCGAGACCGATGGCTGCTTTTCCGATGGCATTGCGGTCGCCACCGGTTGCTGGGTCGGGCGGCGCACGCTCCGCGTGGAGGATTACGGCAAAGCGGCGGCGACCTTTATCGATACACTCACCGGAGAGGCGGTGCGCATTATCCCCCAGCACGCCTCCCGGCAGCGCGCGCTCGAGTTTGCGCCCGAGGCCGCGGACAAATGGCACGCGATGTTGATTAGCTATCAGCATCTTCCCGACGCGGACCTATTCGCGGTGCGGGCGGTTCGCCTCACGATGCCGCTCGAAAGGCTGATCAGCCGCCCCGGCTATCGGGTCACTTGCCAGGCCTGTGGCGAGGAGATTATCAACGAGTGTGAGGTTCGCGTCGCGGGCCGCGTCCTCTGCCGGGCCTGCGCCGGCCAGCCGTACTATCTAGCCGAGTCTGACTCGGCAGTCCCTGAAGCTTTGCCCCATCTCGTGTCACAAGAACATTGGCATTAGCGATTTGCTTTTGTCATCCTCAAGCTGCTGCTTCCCACTGGCTCGTCGA
>JBAVQS010000266.1:0-19177 GCA_049694275.1 Anaerolineae bacterium
CGATGATCGCCGAGCAACGATTCGGTAGAAAACTGCCCAACGGGGATGTGGAGATCACCTACGATCCTGACAAGCTAATCTATCACCTCTCGTTGGTGGGCGCAGTCGTGCGCGAGGAGATTGCGCGGTGATTCCCGATCCACTACCCAATTGTCGGCACGGGATGGTTAAACCTTGGTGCAGTTGGTGTATTGAGGCCGATGAATTGGAAGCGGCGCGATCCAGGGTTCGTGCGGCAACGTGGCGAGTCTATCAGCGGAGGAAACATGTGGTATCTGATCGGTGTGCTCTACGTCCTCGCCCGGCGCATCGGCGAGACACTAAACGCATGGCGGCCCGGGCGGGATGACGGGAACTGGGGACAGGGATAGCAACCTATGCGGTCCAATAGTGGAATGGATAGAACGGAACTAGCGCAATGAAACTCGATCTCGGGCGTCTCTTTGATGTACTGGTCAAGCTGATCGTCAAGCTACTCATGGCGCTTCTGGTCCTGCTCGTCGTTGTTATCATCGTCCTGGCGGCGCTGCTCCTGGCGCTCCTGATCATCGCGCCGTATGCACTGTTCGTTGGCATCGTCGGCGCCTGGGGCTATGCGGTGTGGATGTGCGTCAATGATGTGCTCGTGTTCTATAGTCTGTTCGGTGGCGGGCCATCCGTAGCGATTCTCGTGCTCTGCGTCGGCGTGTGCGCCCTGATGCTGCCAGCCAAAGCGTGCAAAGCGTCGGAGAAACTAGCCGTGTGGGGCAGCTTTCTGGCCTCCGCCCTGCTCTGCTGGGGATTACATCTGGCGATAGATCAGGCACTGAATGACTCGGCGATGCGCATGGCGCTCGTGGTCGCGCCGCTCGTCGTCATGCTCGTGTTACTGGTGAAAATCCGTCAGAGAGAGAAAAGCAGACCGCCGACCCCTGTTGCCGCAGGGATCGGCGTCCGGCCCGAGACCACCGAGGAGGATGCGTCCAGGCCAGATCTTAATGATAGCGCGAATTGAGTTTCGCGCAAGGTATTTACTGATCGAGGAGGAAAGGTGAACAAGCTAGACGAGTTGTTAAAAAAGTTCGGCTATGGCGACGATGGCGACGATAGCGGCGAGACCGGCCTGCTCAAGTTCATGGCCCTGGCGCTGTTAGTCTTCACGGCGTTCAAGACCTGGGATTGGCTGTCCAACGCCCTTCCCGGTCAATGGAAGATCTTGGGCCTCGTCGGGATCGTCGCGTTCGATGGTGGGGTTATCATCTGGTCGGGCGCGTGGAAAAAGGCGCGGAGCAAGAAGCAGTTAACGATTTCGGAGTGGATGTTCGTTGCGGATTTCATCGGGGTAGCCCTCGCCTTCCTGGGTGATTCTTCGTTCCGTTCTGAGCAAGGCGCGTTTCTGCCCGCCGAGTTTACCAATGTGATCAGCTGGGGCATCCCGCTCGTCCTCCTGGCGAATGTCGCCGCCTACTACCAATACTCCAAGGCGTCGCCCAAGTTTCAGCGCGACTTGACCGCGCGTATGGACGAGGATAACCAGAAAGCGTCGGCGGGCAAGCTGGAACAGTCGAAAAAGAAGCTCGACTGGGTCAGGGATTTCGCACAGTTGCAAATGGACATCGACGCGCGGATTGATGGGCTCATGCAGGCGTTGGCCGCACGCGGCACGATTGCGGGCGCGGCGCAAGTCCATGCACAGCGGACATTGGAGGATTTCCAGTGGAAGCTGCAGCAGGACCCGACCACGCGGGCCAACCAGGGCACTCCGCCTGCCCGCCCCGCCTCGATCCCCCAGCCAGCCGAGGAACCGCTGCCCCAACCCAACTACAGCCATGACATGGGGATGTGCGAGTTTGAGGATTGCAACAATTGGGCCACGCAGATCGTCGATGGCTATTACTGCGATGTTCATGCGCCCGTCATGCGCCGAGCGCAACAACAGGCCGAGGCGAAGGCGCGCTCGAATCCAGAGCGATTCTTCAACCGCCCGAAGACGCAAGCCCCTCCGCCGCCTACCTCGAACCGCGAGCCTGTGGACGACCAGGTGCAGCAAGCGGCGTCTCGACCACCCGAACACAAATCGTTCAAATTGACTGACATGCTCACCAAATTGGGGATGTCTACCCAGGAGGCGCGGAATGCGCTCGACCGGCGCGGCATCACGAACGCCGCTGATGCCTATTCCATGATGCAGGCGCGTGGGCTCCTGGATGGGGTTGACTACACCGAATTTGCGTGGGCATGGGATGAACTGATGAAGGTCACGACGAAGCGCGTGCTATCCGAGGAAGAGGAATCGGCCCGGCGCAAGCAGGAAGCGATTGACGAATTGAAGCGCAAGGCGCAGGCCGAGGACGAGTTCCGGGCACAGGAAGCGCAGATCTTGAGAGGAAAAAACGGCGACAGCCCAAAATAGACGCCGCCGCGCTTACGCTGATCCCCGCCGTCGCCGGGGGCGCGGCGGCGGATACCGGAAAGGCGACGGAACCAGGAGACGATCATTATGTCGAGTCAGAAAACAAGGAGTTTGCACCAGCAAGCGTCATCTATCGGAGAACCGGCGGAGCGGGAACTGACCCCGGACGAGGAAGAGATGTACAGGCTACGGTTGATCAGAGTGTTCCAGAAAGTGGACGAGAGGCAGGCGGGGTCGCCGTGGCCCTGGATTTTGATGATTGTGACGGTAGTGTTCTTGGCCTCGCTGGCCCTGGCGCTGATGATGACGGGATAGAGCCAAACACAATTCTGGATGACGATCTGTGCGATTTGGCACTTGCCGATGTGCCAAACGAGCAAGTGCCAAACAGCACACCCGATGTGCCAGAAACCGGATGGAGGTGGGAAAAAAGTGGAAGCGGTAGTAACAGGGGCAAATACTATGTCTGGCGCAGGGGCAGCCATAGTGCCAGAAAGTATCGCTGGGGTGGATACCTCGACCGCGATAGTGCCAAACTCCCGGAAAGGAAAGGCCGAGCAGCTCCTCGGAAGCGCGCAGGACAGGTTGGAGATTTTGGCACAGGAGCTCGTGAACGCAAGGCGGGCGGGGCTGAAGATCTCCGCCAAGTCGGTGGAACGCAACGGAGCCAAACTGATGCTGATCGCGGTATACGACGCGTGGAAGTGCCAAACTTGCGGCTGGTGGAACGCCGGCGGCGATAAGTGCCAGAACGACAAGTGCCAAACAATAGTGCCAAACAAAGATGAGCCAAACAGCATGCCAGTTAGCACCCAAACTCAACCCATTCAGGAGGAAACCCATGCACCCGAGAGACTTACAGCAGCAGATTGAAACGTGGACGGCCGCCAACTGCGGCCTCGAAGAGCGGACCTATCTCTCGATCAGTGATCTCCACAAGACACCGTGCGAGATCTACGAAAACCTGACCCGTGGGCGCGATGCAGCCGCAATCCGCCCCGAATACAAACAGTTGTTCTACTACGACCGGGCGCTCAAGGCAGACATGATCCGGCGTCTGGAAGCGCTCGGCCTCTACAGCAAGGGCGCACACGAAATCACTGCGTATGGCGGGCGGGTTCGAGGGCATCCGGATGGCCTGGCCGCCGGCAATCTGCTCCACATCAAGCCGTGCAACGGCGGGGCGTTCGACAAGGTTAGAGAGACCCGGCGCATGCCGGAGCGTGATTTCGAGCAGATGCAGCTCTACTTGCTCTATGCCAAGCGCGAGCAGATGAACGTGATCTATCTCGACCGGAGCACCGGCGCGTTCTACGTCATCGGGGTGCGGTTCGACGAGCGCACGGCGCAGCGCATGGACCAGCGGGTCCAGGACATCCTGCAGGCCGTCGATCGGCATCAGCCGCCCGAGTGCCGCTGCGGACGGCACAAGGTCGAGTACGTCATCCGCCAGCCAGAGTATCGCGTTCGCACCGCCTGATTCACACCGAGGAAATATGACAACACAAACACCCTCTGACCCGCCCGGATGGGTACCGCTCGCACAATCGATTTCTGTCCAGTCCCATAAGCCGTCAGGAATGACGCTGGACGAACTCACGCGGCACGAGCAGGTGATCGCGGCGGGAAAGGAGCAGTTCGTCAAGGTCGGGATGGCCCTCATCGCCATCCGCGACCAGCGCGGTTACAAACTGCGTGGGTTTGAGACGTTCGAGGAATACTGCGAAAAACAGCACGGGTTTACCAGGCGACAGGGTTATCGTTTGATGGAAGCAGCGGAGGTTGCGAAAGACCCGGATGTGTCCCAATGGGTCACACCGGCAAATGAGCGCCAGGCGCGGGCGCTCAGCGAAGCCATCAAGCAGGATGGAAAAGAGGCCGTTGTTGAGCGTATTCGGAAGGCTCTGGATACCAAGAACCCCGAACAGGCGCTTTCCGACCTTGTCCGCGAGCACCGTGAGGCGAAAAAGACCTCCGCACCGCGCTATGAGCCGCACGAGGACGCCCAGCCGGATGATCCGCCCCAAGCGCAGACGACCCGAGTGCTGCCTGCGTTGGCTCCTGCCCCTGCCCGCGCCCCGTTCGACTGGAGCAGCCACGCCATTTCCTGCACCGACAGCGAGGAGAGTATCCTGCGCTCGATCATGGCCCTTTACCTCGGCGGGGCCCGGTTCGATTGGGACTGCACCTATTCCGAAGGCAAGCTGTGGGACGGCGTGCCCGGTCCCTTGCGCAAATCAGACCTGACACCCAACCGGACAGACGTCGAGCAGGCGGATGCCCGACAACTGCCAACCGCTCCCAAGAGCTTGGATTCTATTTTCTTTGACCCGCCGCATGTGGCAAAGGACACAAACCGCAAGGACGGCCGGCTGGGAATCATCGAAAAGCGATTCTCTGGCTACAAGTCGATGGAAGAGTTGTGGCGGTTCTATCGTGAGGCGCTACATGAGTTCTATCGCGTTCTGCGTCCGGGCGGGGTTGTCGCCGTCAAGTGCATGGATGTCATCAGCGGGGGCAAGTTCTATGCGAGCAGCGTCACGCTTATTAACGACGCGATCCAGATTGGATTCGATCTCGCCTATCAGTTCGTGCTCTATCACGAGGGGCACGGCATGATGAGCCCGAATATGCAAAACCAGCAAAACCCGCGTCATAACCACTGCTATTATCTCGTGCTGGTGAAGAAATAGCAGCAAGGGTTTCTATGGATTCCAACAGTGGAGGGCATAAACATGCCAAAGCCAGTTACAGACAAAACCGCAAGGTCAAAGCATAATCGCTGGTTCACCGGGCAGAAGGTCCAGGTGCGCGCAACGGGCCAGGTCTATTGGAAGCTGGCAACGGTCGTCGGAATGAATTTCAAGAACGGCCGGGTGAAGGTGATGCTGCAAGGCGGGAGAATGATCACGGTCGCAGGGAATTACGTCAAGGAAGCATAAGCAATGACCAACGTCAAACGCGATACACCACCTGATGGCGGTTTCCAGGTAGGAGAAACAGCATACGACGAGTCGAACAACCCGCTCGTCATCACGGGGTACGATGCCGACTGTGGAACCTATTCCTATCGTGATAGCGAGAACCGGCGTTGGCCTGGTCACATCATTGCGGTCCAGCTATCACACACGCCATGGAATTTGGAAACATGGAAGTTGGAAGACAAACGGTTGACTATTGAGATCGCAGTGAGAGAGGTCGGCGGAAAGTGGCAAATACGCTATGGCGTGAGTTTCCACGTGGGTAGCTGCTTGGGAGTTAGTTGTCCTTTCTTGGCAGAGCAGTACGAGACGCGCATTGACGCCATCGTAGCCGTGCTCAAACACGCTGAAACAGAAGTGCGAAGCGGGCTCGATAGGGGGTACGACACGCAGATTGCTGCCGCCAAAGCGGGATTGAAATGGATTCAAAAGCAACTGGCAGAATTAACGCAGCCAGCGGCGACTGCCAGAACACAAGTAGCGCTGACAGCCCAATGGACACAGCTATCATTTTTAGAGGTAGGAATAGATGGTTGACCGGACCCGAACTGTCGATATGTTCATCCCATGGCAAGAGCGGGACATGCTGCCTGATGAGTTGGAGACCTGGTTCTTAATGCGCCTGGCGGATCACCCCGCCAATTTCAAGTCAGCGCAACGAGCCAAGTTCTTGTTGATGTACGCGGCCGGCGAATCGAGAGAAACCATATTGGACACATTGAACGTGGGAATTGGCAGTCTCCAACGGTGGTGGCGGCGATGGTGTGAGGACGGCATCGAGGGCGTCCTTTATCCGAACGCCAACATGGCAATGGACCTGTCGTTTGTCGTCGATCCGCAGTTGCGCGCTGAGATTCAGGTCGCAATCTGGCGCGTGCGAGGGCTAATACCATCCGGCAAGCTAGAACGCATCGACGCGCGGTCCCGATCACAGCGAGGGGTAAGGACAGTTGTCACACAGCTCACATTGTTCTAAAAGGAGAATTCAGCATGGCAAGCAGAACAAGTATTTCATGGACCGATGCGACCTGGAATCCGTGGCGGGGATGCCACAAGGTGAGCCAGGGCTGCAAATCCTGCTATATGTTCAGGGAACAGAAACGATATGGGAGAGACCCTAACGTCGTGGTGAGATCAAAGACCACATTCTACAGCCCGCTCGGATGGAAAGAACCGCGGAAGGTTTTCACCTGCTCATGGTCTGACTTTTTCATTGCGGAAGCTGACGAATGGCGGTCTGAAGCCTGGTCAATTATTCGCCGAACCCCTCATTTGACCTATCAGATTTTGACCAAACGACCTGAGAATATCGCGGCGCGGTTGCCTGCAGACTGGGGTGAAGGATACGCCAATTGTTGGTTGGGCGTCAGCGTCGAGGACCAGAGCGCCGCTGAAGAGCGCATCCCATTCCTGCTGAAAACGCCGGCCGCGGTGCGGTTCCTGTCGTGCGAGCCACTGCTCGGGCCGGTCCGGTTGGATCAATGCGCCTCTGTCTACGGGATTGGGCAATATTACAACGCGCTGGAGCAGGGGATTGACTGGGTCATCGTCGGCGGAGAAAGCGGCCCCCACGCCCGCCCGATGCACCCAGGATGGGCCCGCTCGATCAGGGATCAGTGCGTTGGCGCAGGGGCGAGTTTCTTCTTCAAGCAATGGGGCAACTGGACGACAGACCTGGGTGGATACACCGACTATGCGCTTGATGTCGTCAAACGCGAGAACAACCGGCGGAACTTTCATGCCTTCCCGGATGGTTTGGTAATGCGCCGTATCAATTCAAAGCAAGAGCAGGCCGCGATGCTTGACGAAGTCGAATGGCATCAATTCCCATAACCTATCCATTCCAATATCTGAACGCATAAACACGAGGTAGCACCATGAGCAACACAGACTGGCAATCATCATTTGAATCTCTCCGCTCGTCCCTGGATCAGGCGCAGACGGCCCGGGCCTTCCTGGAGCAGTGGGAGACCGAGACGGCGGCCGCCATCGCCAAGTACGCCCGCGCTGCGGGTGGCGCCGAGCTCGACGCCGAGGCGATCAAGGCGTCGGTCACACGGCCGTATACCCTGATTCCCATCGACCAGCACAAAGCGTTGCTGGTCCACTGGCGCGGGATCAAGCTCCCGATCTTCGGCTGGGTAAAGAAACAGGAAGCCGCTTTCACGATCTCCGAGGTCTCGCGCGGGATGGACCTTCTGACTCCATTTCCAGACTGGCTGAAAGATGAGATGGGCTGGCAGCCGCCCGAGCACCAGGCCGTCATCGAGGGGGACCGCACCGCGATCCGCGTGACGACCGGCGATGAGAGTTCATTCCGCAAACGCTACGGGGCGCAGCTCGGAGCGAAGCAGGCCGATGGCACATTCAAGATCAAGCCGGGCGACGCCTGGATCAAACTGGTCGGGCAGCTCGTGAAGGACGGCATTCTGCCCTGGCAGCCCCAGCCGGTCTCTGCCGCCGACTGGGATGCACAGTCCCAATGCGCAATCGTGCTCCGCGACTACCAAAAGCCGTTCGTTGCCGAGTTCCTGGACAAGGGCGCCGTCTTTTACAATCTCCCGCCTGGTGGGGGCAAGACCTATCTCTCGCTCCACCTGATCGCACACACGCGCGGCAAGGTGCTGATCCTGGCCCCTTCCGTCATCCTCTGCGAGCAATGGCGCGAACGCGTCAAGGCGCATGCGCCGGATGCAGATGTCACGATTCTGACCTATGCCAGCGGCAAAAAGGCGCTCGACCAGGAATGGACACTGACGATCTTCGACGAAGTACAGACCCTTCCCGCGGACACGTTCTCAAAGCTGGCGTTTCTCAAGACGAAATACCGCGCCGGTCTGAGCGCGAGCCCTTGGCGGGAAGATGGACGCCAGTATCTCATTGCGGCGCTCTCCGGATTCCCGTGCGCAATTCGGTGGTCCGACCTGATCCGATCCGGTGTTCTCAAGCGCCCGCGGGTTGTCGTTGCCACTGTGCCCAATGATGCCGCCAAGACGCGTTTTGTCCAGCAGCTCGTCCGCGAGCGCCGGGGCGGTCGGGCGCTCATCTTTTGCGATTACCTGGATCAGGGGAATGCCCTGGCGAATGCGCTTGAAGTTCCCTTTGTGAGCGGCGAGACCCCGCACAAATTCGAGCGTGTCCAGGAGGCGCCGGTGTGCGTTGTTTCGCGCATCGCCGACCGCGGGCTTGATTTTGAGGACCTCACGCTCGTCGTCGAGGTTGCATTTCTGGGCAAATCACGTGAGCAGGAAGCGCAGCGCCTGGGTCGTTTGCTGCACAGCCAGGCGAAAGGGGTGCATTACCTCCTGTTCACGCCCGAGGAGATGGAGAAGTTCCGGCCACGCATCTATGGCATTGAGGCAGAGCTCGCGGGCGAGGTCGATATTGAATTTGTGACGGTCGGGCATGTGGCCGAGCCCAAGGAGCGCAGCGCCATCCGCCAGCGGCCGGCCCGATCTACAGCCCAGCGCGCCTTGTCCGCGGACAAGCCGATGTCCGAGCTTGACCAGGCGCTGGCGAATCCCGCGATTGCCAAGTTGGTTGCGCAAGCGGAATCAAAGATGGAACGGAACGTGCGCAGCCTCATCCGCAAGGTCATCGGCCTGGCGTGGGACTCGGCGATTTCAGAAGAGGAATTGCGGATTGGCATGGGGATCAAGCCGCGTATGTTGACCTACTACCGCAAGGCGTTCGCCGAGGCGCGGGTGGTTGGGCTCTTAACGCAATTGGATGATGGGCGATATATGACCGACCGGGCCAAGATCAAGAGCGTGATTGCCCTCTCGCAAAAGCTCGGTAAGCGGTAGCGATTTCCATGCACTCCAACAGTAGAACGCATAGGCGGTAATCACCAATGCCAATACCTGATCCCAGAAACAAAGACGGCAACGACATCACATGTTCGGCGTGCGGCGGCCGCCGGTCCAGAGTCGTCGATACCCGCGCCGATCCGGAGGGGCATTTCCTACGCCGTCGCCGTGAATGCCAGTCCTGCCTGACCAGGTTCACCACCTACGAGGTGAACGGCAATTACGAAAAGACGGTCAGGGAACTGCGGGAGAGAATGGCCGCACTCGGGCGGCAGCTCGCCGCGATCTCGGAGCTATTGGACCAGATACCGGAAGCGCCAACGGACGGAAGTGGCGCAGACAGCAAAGGGTGAAGCCATGCAATTCAAAATCTATCTCGTCTCGGATACGGGAACCGCGATTGCGGACAACGAGGAATCGGCCCAACACCTGATTCGGGCCGGCTACCGCAAGTGCACCCGCGCCGAATATCAACAAAAGCGGCAGGAGCAAGGGTCTGTGGATGCGCATGACGCGGAGCAGGGCGGCAAGGAGAACTGATGTTAGCCATATCATTTGCCTGGACAACGGCCGCCGTGCGTGCGAGGCGCAAGACCGTCACACGCCGGCAGTGGACCGACTACTGGGCGCACCTGTTCGCACGCGCCTTCGAGCGCAATGAGCTCATCGCGGCGCTGGACAAGGACCGCAGGGCAGGGGGCAAGCAATTCGGGACGATCCGTCTGACCCGAGCGCCATATCAGGAAAGCGAATCGCTGATGCCGGATGAAGACTATGAGGGCGAGGGCTTTGCGTTTCTGGATGAGTACCCGCAGTTCAAACCGGCCAAGTGGCGGGGGGCCAGCTTACGAGAGCTCTTCGGGCAATCGCGACTGGAAGGCGCCGTGGTATACGTCGTTCGTTTTGAGGTTGTGGACCTGGTCGAGCCGTTGACGCTCCCGGACCGGCTGCCCGATCTGGACCATGTCGGAAGCCATGTAATCCAATAGTAGAACGCATAAAAAGGAGGAGCAATGAAACTGATCGGAAGGGGTATTTTAGACAGCAGTACAATTGTCGCCCTCGCGCACCATGAAGAGCGAGCCTTGAGTGAATTGATGAGGGCGTTGAATGATCTGCCCAACGAGCAAAACGGAGTGGCGCCCGAATCGGCATGGGCCGATGTTTTTGATTTCATTCGCGAACTGGCGCATGGGATTGAGCAGAGCAAAATAGCCGATCCCGCGATAGAGTCAGGTCAAAAGACCGTGCAGGTAACCCGGATTATCCATGTCGCCGTCAAGTCGAATGGAGCCCCAAAATGAGAGAGACTTACGAAGACATCACACATAGGAGATAACAAGCATGAAACACCAAGGCGATATTGACGCTGCGGTCGAGGCTGCGGTCAAGGCCGAACAGAAAAAGCACGCGCAATTCCATCGCCAGGCGAACCGGACCATCGCCCGGATCGAGAAGAAACTGGCAAAGCTGGAAAAGACCGGCTATCCAGTCCATGATCGGCTCGAAGCGTTGAAAGCATTCGTCGAGCCTTACGCCAAGTGCAACTATTGCGGACGGACATCGGGACATGATCGCGGATGCCCATACCGACGCGATGACGGGAGCGCGTATTACCAGACGATGCGGGCGGCGCGGATGGCTCTGGGCACGTGGCCGATAGGAAAGGCCCGCGAGGCGAAATGGCCGTGCGGGATTTGTGGCAGCGGGACCCGGTTTGAGACCGAAAAGAAACTGGCTGAGCATATCTCATCGGCCCATGGGATGAAGTACATCTCGCCAACGCAATAGGGAAGGGGATGGCGTCATGACCGTATCCGAGCTCATCAGAGAACTGCAAGCCTATCCAGGCGATATGACAGTCACTATCGCCATAGCGAATGAGACAGCCGACCGGGTCAAGCACATCCCGGTTGCACAGGTAGAGCGCATCAACCGTGCACTGGTCGCAGAGCGCGGCGTACTCGAATCCCGGCGTGAATCGGTGGTCGAACTGTCATGCGCGCAATAAATAGAGGAATGCCAGATAGCCAGGGGAGGTTATTCGATGTCTGACCAATGGGAAAACGATAGCGCCGAGCAACAAATTGCACGGCAGGAAGCCTGGGGAAGCAAGCTCCGACAATTGCAAGCACAACTTGACACGATGACCAAGCGTGCAGAAAAGGCCGAGCGTCAGGTTTTTGACTCGGATTCGGCAGCAGACGCCTCGTTGGTGTCAGCGCAACAGGTGGAACATGAGCGGGATGACGCTCTTCGATGGGCACGGGCATGGAAACAGGCGGCCAAGACATGGCGCAGACTGGATGATCGGGATTTCAAGGCAAGGCTGGAGAGTATGTTTCCCGCATCTAGTTTTACAGATCGGACGGTGCGGGTTCGGCTCATATTAGATGACCAACGTCTGCGGGATATCGAATCCGCAGCACAAAGGGTCGTTGCGGCAGCCCAGACCGGATTCTGGTTGCACACGCCAGCCGAGCGGGAAGAGTTCATGCGGCTGAGCGCGGAGATTGCCAAGCTACGCGATGCCCTGATCCGGTTCTATCCGTGTCCGCGCTGTGAGGGACAGAAGTTTGACAAGGGTAACTGCGGGATGTGCAACAACAAAGGATACTTGCTACCGGAGCAGGGGAGGGAGACTAACACGAATCCGTATTCCAAAGGCAGCGTCGAATACAAAGTGTTTCGCATGGCGCAGCAGCGGGGTTGGAAACCAGTCGCCGACGAGTTCAAGGACTTAAATGGGAGTTGGGGAAACATCGCACAGCAAGCGCCCTGGGAACGGTGGGCCCGAGAGCTTGGGTACAAACCGTCCCAATGCCATCTGACATGGGACGCATGGCTGTTGCGCGAGTTCAAGGTAAACAACGCATCTGAATTAAAAGCCCGGTTCCGTCAGATCGTCATGCAGGCCAATCCAGAATACGCGGCTGCACCGCAAAAATAGCCGCTTTATCGGGACAGGGGAGAGGTAGGGGATGATGAAAACGATATACAGCACGGAAGGGAGAGAACATCATGTTTGATTATTCGAGCGATGAGGCATTAAGAGATTCACTCAGCAAGTTCACAATTGAAAGCTGCGCGAAGGGCGCAATGCAATGGTCTGTCCAAGTAGCATTCAATTCAGGGATTGCCATTTGACAATCACGTTGCATTCTGCGAGAGCCCACACGATACGATACGCGCTCGGTTCTGTGAAAACATTGGAGGCCACATGGTGTGTGGAGAGTGCGAAGACCGATTCATGCTGAGCGCCTCAAATCCGCACCCCGTTGTGGACGAAAGAGACCCGCGCGCCATCGAGCGCGCCAAAATGACGCCGGGTCTGCGCTATGACATCCTGCTACGCGATAAGTTTACCTGTAAGGGATGTGGGCGCAGCCCGAGTAGGGGAGACCCCGTCACGCTGCACGTGGATCATATCGTCGCAATCGCGCTTGGTGGCAAAACCGTTCCTGAGAATCTGCAGACGCTCTGCCAGGATTGCAACCTCGGGAAAGGCACCAAACCGTGGATGGACGATCCGCAATTATCCATGTTCTGAGTCCCTTAATGAACCGTGAATAATATAGATTATCCACACAAGTATCGAAAAGAGCACAGAAAATGGTAAACATCGCCCTTCCCCTGCTGATCGAACAGTTTCTTGGGACGCTGGCCGAAAGCCCATGCACTTACAAGACATATTGCACCGGCTTGAATGCGTGGCAAAACTTTTTGATGGAAGAGAAATGGCCTGCGGCTAAGCTGCGGGCGCGCCAGTCCCCTACCCTGCTGACGCTGGTCGATGTGACCGAGCAGAGTATTGCGGCATACAAGGATTGGCTGCAGCGCAAGCCTGGCTCGAAATTCACCCGCCAGACTTACTTCGCCGCGGTCACGGCTTTCATCCGCTATGCAATGGCCCAGGACTGGCTCCCCGATTTCTCGCTGGAGCGGGCCAAGACCAAAGCCCAGCAGATCAAGTTAGGCGGCGGATACCCGATGCCCAAGATTGAGCCGCGCCTCCCGGAGATCGTCGAGTATTGGGATAACAAACCATTGCCGGCCGCCGATACTGACGCAAACAAAACCAAGCGGCTGAACATTCTCCGGGCCAGGGCGTTCGTGCATACGCTGTGGAGTACTGCCTGCCGCATGTCAGAAGCCCGCGGTCTGGATCGCAAGCAGGTTGCGGACGGACGACGGGACAAGGCTATCGTCAAGGGCAAAGGGAACAAAGAGCGATATATCTACCTTACCGCCGAGGCCCGCACTGCGATCCGAACCTATTGCAATGAGCGGGCGGATGAATTTGAGCCGCTTTTCATCTCGCATGGGCGGGGACATGGCCGGCGTTTGAGCATCACCCAGATGTCCGGGATTGTCTATATCGCCGCCGCCGCGCTGGGGCTTGATGTCTCACCCCATGATTTTCGCCATTATCGTGCCTCTCAGATGTTGAATGACGGCGTGCCGTTGGAGGTGATCCAGGACCTATTGGGACACAGCGACATCTCTACCACACGCACGGTCTACGCCAAATCGGATGAGCATGTGATCCGGAGGCATTTCGATAGGGCCGCAATTTCTCCCAGGGAAGCATCCCATCGTGCTGCCGTGCAAGCGGCCGCCCAGTGATTCCATGCAGTTAGATATTGGAGTACAAGGATCGAACTTGGGACATCATCACTAAGGGAGCACAAAATTAGACTGATCGGGAGGCAATAATACAAAATTGACCATATCAATGAAGCGTGTAGAATAGCGCGCTGAAGTATAGTTTGCTGATGCACAATGAGCTACTCTGCACAGGTGAGCATGTAATAGAAGATGGATCTGAGGAAAATCACACATGGGAACTCCACAACCTATTCCCTATCAGGGAAGTAAGCGCAAACTAGCATCTTGCATTTTATCTTTCTGCCCAGATATCCCAGAACGACTTGTCGAACCCTTTGCCGGATCAGCGGCCGTATCAATCGCAGCTGCGATGGAGGGGAAAGCATATCGTTTCCATTTGAATGATGTCAATAAGCCACTCATGGGGCTGTGGGCAGAGATAATCAATCAACCTTTACGGCTCGCCGATGCGTATGAAAAGCTTTGGAACCAGCAAATAGGCAATGAGCGTCAATTTTATGACGAGGTCCGAAATAGGTTCAATCGAACCGCCCGACCAGAGTTGCTGCTCTATCTGTTGGCTCGTTGTGTCAAAGCTGCCGTAAGGTATAACACGGATGGTGAGTTCAATCAAAGCCCAGACAATCGAAGGAAAGGAAGACAGCCTGAAAACATGAGACAAGATATTATCGCTGTCTCTAACCTCTTTCGCGATAGGACAAGGCTTTCCAGTGTAGATTATCGCAGTATATTGCGGAATGTGTCCCGCAAGGATTTGGTGTATTTAGATCCACCATATCAGGGCGTTTCTGGCCGCCATCATGGGCGTTATTCAAGCGGAGTTGCATCTCCTGAATTGATTCGAGCCCTGTCGGATTTGGTTAAGCATAGAACAAGCTTCATTCTCAGTTATGATGGCCGAACGGGTAAGAAAGTCTATGGGGATGGTCTGCCCAAAAAGCTTGGCTTGTATCATATTGAAGTGAAGGCGGGACGATCTGCTCAATCGACGCTGCTAGATGAGAGAGAGGTGACATATGAATCGGTTTATCTTTCCAAACCATTACTAAAGCAGCTACGATTGCCAGTTGATGAGATTGTAGGCAAGCTTAGCTCAAAGTACTCAGTCGTTGTCCGCTGCTGATTCGCAATGGTGAGCGGGACCACTTGGAAAGCAGAAGAGCCGGTTGAACACATCAACCGGCTCTTTCTCTGCACGGTCAACCGCAATTTCAAACTTCGTCGTTACGATCCTGCGGCCCGATACCCTTTTTTCTAGCAGTTGCATCCCGGTGAGTAGCGCCAGGCTGGAGAATCTTTCGCGTCTGGGCCACTTCACGCTCCTTATTTGCAAAGTCTCGATGCTGAATATCTCCTTCCAGCACTGCTCTATAATGCGCGTAGTATCGATGGGTCCTCTCATAGATCTCGCCCCATTCCCGGATCTCGCCATCCTCCCTATTCTTCCATACCTCCAGTTTCTGAGCTGTCAGATTAAATCTCCCGCTGCAAATCAATACCCATCTCAATACTTTATCACTGCTCACCGCAAGTCGTTCTGTGTATTGTTCTAATCGTTGCAGTTCATCGAGTTCGACAGCATGGCCTGAACGCTTGATCTCGATGATGACTAACCGATTATCATCGCTTAAGGCAAGAAAATCGTATCGTAGACGATCGTCCCCGTCTTTTACCTCCTTGGCATGCCATTGTCGGAGTTGAGTGGATATTTTCTTCTCCTCAGCGAGAACTTGCCATTCAGGATTTAGTATCCAAGCTTGGCCTGCGAGCAAATCGTGCAGGTTGTCCAGTTCCTGGGCGGATGCAGTTTCGGGCGCATTGTTCGCAAGCATCGTGTGGAACTTCTCTGTTACATCGAGTCTGCCTTTAATAACCTCCAAGATAGCCCGGCTCTCTAAAACTTTCCACTCACTTAGGTGCTGCAAGAGTAGGGCCAGTTGTTGCGGGTCCTCGCTGGCAGTATCTATTTCTTCGATTACATCATGAAAGTGGCGGTACTCATAAGCTCTAACCAAGGCATCTGCCAGATCGGTAACTCGATCTGGATCCGGCTCAGCCTGGCCCAAGCGTTTTAGGAAATGCGAAACCTGTCTCTGAGAGGGCGGGTCGAGCAATATGACTCGATCTTTGATTCCCGGTATCTCCATTGCATGCTTTTCTAATTCAATCCCTCTGTGGTCTGCCCAATCCCGGAGCGCTTTTCGGGTTAATTTTTGTCCCCACGCTAGCAATTCTTGGCTTCCTTCGTCGGCCCAGTCAATTTCCTGTCTGTCAGTAGAAATCACATCTGATTCATTGTCCGCGCTCTCGTCAAGAAAATCTGCTTCAATCTCTCCTGTCATGTAGCGGGCCCAATGTAACCCGGATGCAGTTGCCTCAACGAAAAAGAAGAAGGGGGGTGCCTGGGCTGTTTTACCTCGCACGTAAATAGTAAAACCCTGCAACTCTTTTGACTGAATATTACTTTTCGCAAACCCAAAATAGTATTTTATGGTTTGGCCGCCCGGAAGCTTTTCTTCATCGAATCCATTCTCTGGAAAACGTCCTTCTAATGGGAGAAAGGGGTCGCTAATAACTTGTCCGTTCACACAGATATCCATCTCTCCACGCACGCGTCGGCTGAACCGACGTGCCAGGGCATCGTTAAGACCGACAATATCAGGTGCTGTCTTGTGTTTGAGACTTCTCAGAATGATTTTGGTGCCGTGTGAACTGCTGGTGCCGTCCGGCCGTGGACCTACTTTTCCTGGTATTTGTAACCTTTTTGTCGTTCCGGGATTGGTCTGCAAAAGCTTGGCATTCAAGGTAAGCTGAGTGCAAACATCTCCCTTCCAGGTTAGAACCATCATTTCTGATGCTAATCCGAATCCTGCGAGTTTGCCAATCCCTTTTCGTCCCATGACGGGTCTCTTCCGCCTCGATGGGTCCTCAGTCCGCCTATTTCGCCCCACTACTAGATATTCGTTCTCTACCTGATCATCATCCATCCCCGTTCCATTATCTGTGATTGAGATTTCGCTTGCTTCGGGCTGATAATGATCTGCGCCAGGAACAGCAATGTCGACTTGGGTAGCTCCAGCGTCCCAACTGTTCGCCACCAATTCTGCAATGGCGATGTCGCGCCTCTTGTACATTTGCACGCCAAGATGCTCGAGAGTGCGTCCCAAAACAGTTATATGAAAAGTCCGTGAATGGGGCGCTTGGTGATCTATGCTGAGTGCCATTTGTTCCTCCGATTTGCTCTTGAAGAGAGTTGCTAAATCCTCTCCCCGTCCTCTGCTACGATCTGCCTGATCTGCGCAAGAACAACCTTTTCCAGCTCCTCCGAGATTCTCGGCACTACCACCTCAAATTCGTCGCCTGAGATTGTTCGCATGTGGAGCCACTCGCGGCTGTCGGCCTGGCGACGGCCAACCTCGACCGCTTTTTCGTCGTCGATCAGCATCAAGGTCAGGGCGTATTGGAAGATCTCGTGCACGGCCGGCGGCTGCCCGGCGAGCTCGACGAGCAATGCGTCAAATTCAGGCGGAAGATTCGTCGGGGAATCCATCATTCCAATTCCATGCAGAGTGGTTCAGACTATGGCTATCAAAAATCTCTACTCCACAATTCAATGGATTCCCAATAGGTATCGCCGCAACTGTGGGAAAACAGGAAATGCGTGCCCGGAATGATGATTGAATCCGGGAAGACCATATAGCCCTTAACGTGATGAGAGCTGAGTGTTGTCATCTGCTTCTCGATGCTCGGTTGTTTTTGATAAATTCCTCGTTCGTACCACATAATGCAGTCATCCTCCCAATTTCCAACCCCAATATTGGACTCGAAATAAACCAGGAAGCGTCCGGGCTGAAATTCCACTTGGTCTACGCGATAGAAATCATTCGGAGTACTAAAGCCTCCCTTTTTCTCCTTTGGAAGTTGAAGCGCGCCGGGCTGACTCAATCTGGCAATAAGCGCAGTGCGCCATTGCTGAGCTTGAGCAGTGGCGATGGCATTCGAGTCGAGGGTCCCGTAGTTTACCAGATTGGAACCTGCGCCGTAGATACCCATTACGATAGCGATGGGGATTGCGATCGCCGTCAAAATCGCCGCCAGGATCAACAATGGTTTTCCGAAAACGGCCAGGAACAAAACCAACCCTGCGGCTTCATCTGCTGCGCTGGGGACTCTTTCGGCCGACCCTATTTTCCGTCCACTGGCATCGTAGACATCGTATTTGTCGCGCATACTGCGCCTCCACGTTACTATCCTGTAAGCTAACAGGAGAATCTAGAAATATATTGTGCAAACAAAAAGCGCACCGATGCTTGACCGGTGCGCGTAGGTGTGCGATAATACGCGTGCTCCGGGTGACTTCCAGCACCTTGAGCCATTCCCTCGGGCTTTGACGAGCTGCGAGGGTGTTTTATTTGGTTGTGGTTGATTCTAGCACGAATGAGCGGTTAGGCAAATGGCTGTGCGGGTCAGCCAGGAAAACCGCAAGGCCAAAAGGAAAGTGAACGTGGTCCTGCGTTCGTGCTAACCCTTCGTTTACAGTTCGTTGAAATAATCACGCAAAGAGTTCAATGTCTCCACAAAGCGGTGCGCGTAATCGGCGCCGCTAGCCTGCCCATATTTCTCTGTGAAGTAGGGCATTATTTGGGACAACTGCATGGCTGGAGGGGCCGATTCTCCTGTCTCGACTTTGGCAACCATAGCCATGTCCTCAAGGAATTCCTTTAATAAATAAGGCATTGCTCCCTCATAGACTTACACTTTTAACATTTCGGTCGAAAAACGCCCTAAAAACCGGGCAAAAATCACCCTAAAACGCCCAAGTGTAAGTCTATGAGGCATTGCTCCTCTGATTAGTCATTTCCTCTTTCGTCATGTCGAAGGCGTGTGTGGCCTTGAACTGGCAAGAAACCGTGGGCAGTTAATGTGGTCGGGTCTGAGACAGAATACGACCTGATCGCGCTTGTCGATCGTTTCGGGTTGCCGGTCGGCGTAGCAGACGTTGACGCTGGTCGGATAGAAAAAAGCGGTAGACGGATCATGCTTAGAACCCAGGTAGGGACAGATGGTGGCAAGTGTCGATGCCATAATTAGACGCTCCTATTTGATGTCTGGCTCAAGTCCTCAGTCTTCCCCCCAGTTGGGAAACGGTCTTTCGTCCTGGCGGTCCCACCAGCGATAGCGCCAAATGGCAAACCCAGCGATGTTTTCCGAGGTGGTTATTCCAGCGATTGCATCGTGCCCAACGAGAGCGAACCGGCCAAAAAAGAGATGATGTGCCCGGTTCTCGATTTCCACAATCCGCACGAAGGGCAGATAGCCCCGCAACTTGTATTTGTGCACGATATAGACGCGGTCGCCCGGCTGCA
>JBAVQS010000267.1:0-2819 GCA_049694275.1 Anaerolineae bacterium
TCCGCCAGGATGGACTAGAAGCCGATGTCTATTTCGCACGTGGCAACATCGTGCACGCGGCCCTGGGGGATAGCGAAGGAGAGGAGGTAGTCTACAAGATTCTTGCGTGGCAAGACGGCGAATTCAATCTCGAAACAGGGATCCGGTCGCCGGGCGCCAGCATCCGCCGTAGCTGGTCCAGCCTGTTACTCGGGCATACCCGCCTGCCGACCAAAGGCAGCCCTGCCCTTACCGCCAACAACCACCCGCTCCGCGTTGGCCCGGTCCTCCTCGTGCACAACGGGCATATCCAGAACGACGACGAGTTGTTTGCAGCCTACCGTTTTCCGCGTCAGGGCCAGGTGGACAGCGAAATTCTACTCCATCTCATCGGCACATGCCCACCAGAACTGGACACCATTCACTATCTGGACGCTGTTGGCGTGCGGCTCCAGGCGGTCCAGGGCGATGTGGCCTTTATCGCCTGCGATGCACGGGCCCCCGGACGGGTGCTCGTGTACAAGCGCAACAACCCCCTCTGTCTCCACTGGAACGCCGGGTGGAACGGGCTTGTTTTTTCGTCACGCTATATTTTTATCCGCAAGGCCTTTGGACATTCGGTTGCGGCGGAAGCGCTCGCGCACAACCAATTGATGCTTTTTGATGCAAACACCCTCCCCACGCACGGGCCCAATCCCCTTGAAACTCTCTCCCTGTTGCCGCAACTCTATTAATAGCACAAAAGAACTTCTTGACACTAGCTCATACCTTGTGTTAGCATAGGGTCATTCGGCGTGTTCTCATCACTCCCTATGGAGAATGTGATCGGGTCCCGCGGCCGGTATTCTGCGGCGGCTCTTGCCCTTCGGTCCCTCTCCAGGAATTTGCCATGACGCAAGAGCATATCCTGATTGTCGACGACCAACTGAGAATGGCCCAGTCCCTCTCCCGCATCCTGAGCATGCCAGAGGGCGGGGGCTATCACACGGATACCAGCGAGTCGGGCGAAGATGCCCTCGCCCGCGTGCGCTCGGTTCAATATGACCTGGTCATTACCGATCTGCGCATGTCGGGCATGACCGGGATCGAACTGCTCCAACAGGTAAGCCAGATCACCCCTTCCACCGGCCGGATTCTTTTGACCGCGTACGATTCACCGCAACTCCGGGAAGAGGCCAGCCAGGTTGCGGATGCTTATGTCGTCAAGCCGGTCAACCCGCGCGAGTTTGTCGAGACGGTTCGCACGATATTAAAAGCTCATCCTAGCGCGAGCAGTACGCCCCCTCCCCCTGCCGCCGGAACGGCCAGCCCCCTCCCGCCGCCGCTCATCCAAAAGTGCGAACAGTTGCGGCTGGATGTCGGCGCGCTCGGGGTTCTCGTGCTTGACCAGGCGGGCAAAATTGTCGCCGAATCCGGCCAGCGCGGTGGGTTTGACGTGGATGCCTTTATGGAGCTCCTCGGCAACGCCATGGGGACAACCAACCAGGCCACCCACCTCCTCGAAGATCAAGAATCCTTCGACCTGCATTTGCACCAGGGCAAAAAATACGACATTTACACGGCCCGCGTCACGGACCAGATCATTGTCTCGGTGACGATTGACCGGCGCGGCGCCAACACCAGTTCCCTCGGCATGGTCTGGCTTTCGCTACGCCGCACGATCGGCGAGATTCGTACATTGCTCAGCCGGCCAGATGCACCGGTACGCCCAGCGCCCGCGCCCGTGCGCGAGCCTGAACCGCCCAGGCCAGAACCTCGGCCTCCGGCCAAACGTACGCCCGAGCCATGGCCCCCGCCCATCCGCCGCAGGTCTGAGCCCCCGGCGACACCGCCGCCCACCGAGGCCGAGGTCAAAACGCCCGCGCCACAGGCTACCACTGAAGCGGAGGCAAAACCGGCGCCGCCCGCCAGCCCGGAACCCGAGCGCGTGCGAATCAGGCCTACCCCCAAAGAGCCGCCGCCGCCTCAACCCCCGCCCCCCTCGGTCATGCAATTTGAAAAAGAGCAAGGTGGATCGGCGAAAGAGGGATCGCGCCTGACGCTCGAAGAGGCGCTATCACTCGGCATCGTCAATCCCGACCTGCTGGCGCTTCTTGGAAATCAAGAGCCGGACCAGCCGGTTCAATGAACATTTTCAGAGATCGAAGTAGGGACGATTAGCACGCGGTGGGCAGAAAATCGCGGTGGGGGGTAAGTTGAGTTATACGGCAGAGGTCCCAAGCCGGGTTATCGTCGTCCAGGTAAACCGGTAAGCGACCGAGCCCGGTATGAGGCTTGATAAACTGGGCCGACACCCAACCGGTGCGGCGGGCATCGGGATAAGCGAGCTGCAGCCAGCGGCCGTCCCACGTACGCGCGAGAATATCGACCACCTGACCAGCCTTGAGCCGCCCAAGAATCTGACTGCTGCTGTCAGGCGCAGCGCGTACGCGCAGGGTATCAGTCGTCGTTCGCTGACTGGATTTGAGGAGCACCCTGCTCGACGGATTCTGCACTGCCGGGAGCGGCGTAGCAACCGGGTGGGGAAGCGCAACTGCAGCAGGGGCAGCAACAAATGCGCCCGATTTGAATTGCGCGGCATACTGGCGCGTGATATCCAGGTACGTGTTTCCATACGTTACGCTCGGCTCGATCTGTGTCCCCTCGACCCATTCATTAAAGGACGTTATAATTACCCAGTCGGCCCCCGAGTTGAGCGCCGCCTGCCAGGTCGTGCGATAAAAATTGCCATTGTCCCGCGCCCGCGCAAAGCGGTCCGGGCGCGTCGTTCGCGTATCGTCGTACCCCGGCATCACCGTCGCCACCCACAGCTTGTCTGCCCCCGCGCGGCGCACGCGGCC
>JBAVQS010000268.1:0-5052 GCA_049694275.1 Anaerolineae bacterium
GTCGCGGGAGAAAGGTAAAATGGCTGAACAGGAATTGCACGTTGTCACCGGCGCGTTTGGTTATTCGGGCAAGTACATTGCGGCGCGGCTGTTACAGGCCGGCCATCGCGTGCGGACGCTGACCAATTCGACCGGGCGGGCCAATCCATTCCGCGGGCAGGTCGAGGCGCGTCCGTTCAATTTCGACCGGACGGATGAGCTGGTCGAGTCGCTCAAGGGGGCGCGGGTCCTCTATAATACCTACTGGGTCCGGTTCAACTATTCCTTTTTCAAACAGTCGGCGGCGGTCTGGAACACGATCAAGCTGTTCGACGCGGCGAAAAAGGCGGGAGTCGAACGCGTAGTGCACGTCAGCATCACCAACCCCTCCGAGGAATCGCCCCTGGAATATTTCTCGGGCAAGGCGCGGCTGGAGCGGGCGCTCATGACCTCCGGCCTCTCCTATGCCATCCTCCGCCCCACGGTCCTCTTTGGCAAGGAGGATATTCTCATCAATAATATCGCCTGGGTGCTGCGACGTTTTCCGGTGTTTGGTGTTTTTGGAGATGGCCGGTATCGCTTGCAGCCAATTTATGTGGACGACCTGGCAGAACTGGCGGTCGCGCAGGGGCGCGCGAGGGAAAACGGGATCATCGACGCCATCGGCCCGGAGAGCTTTACCTACCGCGGCCTGGTCGAGGTCATCGGCGATCTCATCGGCGTACGCCGGCCGATCGTGTCGGTCCCACCGCTGCTCGGGTTCCTGGTCGGGTGGGGCGTCGGCCAGCTCATGGGCGATGTCACCATCACCTGGCCCGAGGTACAGGGGTTGATGGCCGACCTGCTCTATACGCAATCACCCCCGGCGGGGCCGACGCGTCTGACCGAGTGGACGCACGAGCACGCCGGAACCCTGGGCATTCGCTATGCGAGCGAGCTCGCCCGGCGCAAGAACCGCGAGATGTCGTACGAAGCATTGTAAAATGCACAATGAACCAATGAACCAATTGTGCATTGTGTAATTGTGCATGGACCATTTATACTTTCTACAAGGAAAATTCACTTATGGCAGATGTCAAGACAGCGCCCTATGGCTCATGGAAATCGCCGATCACCTCGGATCTGATTGTCGGGGGATTCGTCGGGCTGGGCGGGATTACCCTCAAGGGCGCAGATATTTACTGGCTGGAGATGCGACCGGTCGAGCGGGGGCGATTCGTCCTCGTGCGGCGGACACCGGACGGCAATACGAGCGAGGTGGTGCCCGCCCCGTTCAATGTGCGCACGACCGTGCACGAGTACGGCGGCGCGGCCTATGTCGTGGACGAGCACGCCGTCTATTTTTCCAACTTTGCCGATCAACGGGTCTATGAATTGCAATTCGGCGGGTGGCCGCAGCCGATTACCCCGGCCGTGGACCTGCGCTATGCGGATTTTGTGATCGACCGCAAGCGGAACCGGCTGATCTGCGTGCGCGAGGACCATACAGGCCTGGGCGAGGCGGTCAATACCCTCGTCGCCCTGCCGCTGGATGGCAAATCGAACGGCGGCGAGGTCCTCGTATCGGGCAGTAACTTTTATTCCAACCCGCGCCTCAGCCCCGACGGCACACGGCTGGCCTGGATGTCGTGGAATCATCCGAACATGCCCTGGGATGGCGCCGAGCTGTACGTCGCCAACATCAGGCCGGACGGCACGCTCGCGCCGCGCCGCCGCGTCGCCGGCGCGGTGGACGAATCGATCTGGCAGCCCGAATGGTCGCCGCTCGGCGAGCTTTATTTTGTTTCGGACCGCACCGGCTGGTGGAACCTGTATCGCTGGCGCGACGGCGAGGTCCAGCCCCTCCGCCCGATGGCGGCCGAGTTTGGCGACGCGCAGTGGAGCTTTGGCATGTCCACCTATGCCTTTGAATCCGCACGGCATCTCATCTGCACCTATAGCGAGAACGGCGTCTCGCATCTCGCATCACTCGACACAATGACCCTGGGCTTGACCGAGCTCCCCCTCCCCTATGAGGATATCGATACGGTGCACGCGGTGGACGACCATGTCTTTATGCTGGCCGGGTCGCCCACCGAGCCCCGCTCTGTGATCCGGTACGACCTGGAGAAACGGCAATACCAGGTGTTAAAGCGCTCGACCGATATCCAGGTGGACCCGGGGTATGTCTCCATCCCGGAGACGCTCGAGTTTCCAACCGAGAATGGGCTCACCGCGTACGCGTTCTATTATCCACCCACCAACAAGGACTATGAGGCGCCCGCGGGCGAGAAACCGCCGCTGATTGTGATGAGCCACGGCGGCCCGACGGGGAGCACCGGCGCCGTCCTTAGTCTCAACAAGCAGTACTGGACGAGCCGCGGTTTTGCGGTCGTCGACGTGAACTATGGCGGAAGCACCGGTTACGGGCGCGACTATCGCCGGCGGCTCAACGGACAGTGGGGCGTGGTCGATATGGACGATTGCGTGAATGCCGCCCGATACCTGGCCGCGCAGGGCGCGGTGGACCCGAGCCGGATGACCATTACCGGCGGGAGCGCGGGCGGCTATACAACGCTGTGCGCCATCACCTTCCGCGACGTGTTCAAGGCGGGCGCCAGCCACTTTGGCATCGGCGACCTGGAAATCTTTGTTCGCGATACGCACAAGTTCGAGTCGCGCTATCTCGATTCGCTCGTCGGCTCATTCCCGGAAAAGCAGGAGGTCTATCGCGCGCGGTCGCCGATCCTGCATCTCGACCAGTTGAACTGCGCGCTCATCCTGTTCCAGGGGCTCGAAGACAAGATCGTGCCGCCCAACCAGGCGCAGCTCATGTTCGACGCGGTCAAGAAAAAGGGGCTGCCGGTCGCCTATGTGCCGTTCGAAGGCGAACAACACGGCTTTCGCCAGGCCAAGAATATTAAACGCGCCCTCGACGGCGAGCTCTATTTCTATTCGCGCGTCTTTGGCTTTGACCTCGCCGATCCGGTCGAGCCGGTTCAGATCGAAAACCTGTAGCGAACCCTGCAAGGGCGTTGCTTTTTGTATGAAAAGGGCAACGCCCTTATAATGCCCCATCGTGGTCAGGCAATCCTCTCATCGCCCGCGCACACTGCTGGCGCTCGCCGGCGCGCTGGCGGTCGCAGGCTTATTTGTCATCTCGCTCGCCTACCAGGCCATTCCCGTCTATACCGTCAAGCTCGGCGCGGACGACGGCGCCTATCTCTATAATTTTTGGGGGCCTGAGCAAGACGCCGCGGGCAACACGTTTCGCTGGACCAAAGCGCAATCCCAGATTGTCTTTCATAATGCCGGACAAATCCTGCCGACCGACCGCCCCGTCCAGCTTGAACTGCGCACGCTGGGCGTTCGACCGCCCGAGCTCGCGGGCCCCGAGTTAAAGGTCACGCTCAGGGGGAACAAGGATCAGGAGCTCGGCGCGTTCGCCGTGCCTGGCGAGTTGACCGCGCAGACCCTGACCCTCGATCCCGCGCAGGCCGGGCGGGGCGATTGGGTCGTCGATCTGACGAGCGAGACCTTTCAACCGCAGGGAGACCCCAGGGCGCTCGGCATTGTTCTGCGCCGCGCCACCCTCAGCGCGGGCAATACCCACCTGCCGGTCCTGCCCGCGTTTCCGACTACTCTGTACGCGGTTCTCATTCCCCTCCTGCTGTTCCTTTTTGTTCATCAGGTCCGCGGCCCATCGTCGCGGCTGGCGCTCGCGGTTTCGCTCGGCGCGCTGGCGATTGAGGCCGTGGGCATTGCCCTGCAACGGGAAGAGACAGTCCTCTATTTGCCCCTGGTGTTTGGCGTCACGCTGCTCCTCGGGCTCTGGACGTTTGGGCAGATGCTGGTGGCCAGACCCTTAGGGTTTTCGCTCTCGCTTGCACAAACGCGAGTGCAAGCGGAAACCCTAAGGGTCTCGGGCCCAACCATCCATCGCCTGCTATGGGGGAGTGGCGTCGCGCTGCTGCTCGGCGGCGAGGGGTTGATCTGGTTGACCGACTGGACGGCTGTGGGCGCCGGCCTGTTGGTGGCCGGCATGATCGCGCTCTGGCTGGGAATGCGTCTCGGGTCGCCGCTTCCGGCGCGCACCCAGGCCACGGCCCCGACGCGCGCCGAATATCTCGCGCTCGGCGCCATCACCCTGCTCGGACTGGCGCTCCGCCTCTATCGCCTCGACGACGTGCTCTACGGGCTCTTTCGCGACGAGACCCGCATGGGACTGCTGGCGTTGCGAGTGCTCCAGGACCCGTCCTATCGCCCCATCTATGAGGGGCCGCCAATCAGCCAGAGCGGGTTGCTCATCTATCTGCTTGCAGCGACGTTCAAGGTTTTTGGCGCCAGCGTGTTTACGCTCCGCGCGGTCGGCTCGTTCGCGGGCGCGCTCACCATTCCGCTCGTCTGGCGGCTCGCCCGCGATTGGTTTGGGGACGGGCGAGTTGCGCTCATCGCCGCATTCGGGCTGGCGGTGGGGACGATGCACGTCTATTACAGCCGCTTTACCCTCCCGTACGTCGAGAGCCCCCTGCTCTCGATTCCCGCTTATATTTTTCTGGCGCGGGCGCTGCGGGACGGCCGCCTGCGAAACTATGTGCTGGCAGGGCTGTTTTTCGGCGCAACGCAGTACGCCTCACAGGTTTCGCGCATCAGCCTGGCGGTCGGCGCGTTCATGGTGCTCGACGAGATGGTCGTCCAGCGCGCGCTCCCCCGGAATTTCGTGCGGGGCGCAATCGCGGCGGCCATCGTCGCGCTGGTCGTCCTCGCGCCGCTCGCCGGCTTTGTGGCTCAGCACCCGGACGATTTCTTTGCCCGGACTGCCGAGGTCTCGCTCTTTAATGACAAAACCTCCGGCGGCGATTACCCGATCAATCTGCTCAAGGGAAACGTCCTCGACTATGCCGGCATGTTTAACGTCGTGGGGGATTCGCACGGTGGTCACGTCGTGCCCACACGGCCCGAGTTCGATCCCGTTATGGGAGGACTCTTTCTCATCGGGCTACTCGTCGCGCTGGCGCACTGGCGCACGCCGGCCCATCGCCGGCTCCTGTTCTGGTTCCTCGCGGCGCTCACGCCGGGATTATTGAGCATCGA
>JBAVQS010000269.1:0-2904 GCA_049694275.1 Anaerolineae bacterium
ATAGTGAGGGTCGTATGCGTTGTGTCCGTTGCGCTCAACCGATTCTAAACCTCGCCGAGCCGTGTCCCCACTGCGGCCTGTCCGCCGATCCCGCATTGCTCGAAGAGTTGATGCACATCCGCTGGCTACTGGACCAGGCCCGCACCCCCGGCCGCTTTGCCGCGCGAACCCGCCAGATTCTCGAAGACGATTATGGGCCACGCGCGCGGGAACTGGAAGTGCGCATTGGCCTTCGCCCGCAACCCTATACTCTTGAGCAGGCCGCCAGCGCCTGGCCGCTGCTCGCGCGTCTCTTATTTCTCCAGGACCGGCTGACGGAATGGATTGCGGATGGGAAAGTCACCCCTGCGGCTGGCAATTCCATATTGGATGATACGCGCAAGCAGAGTGAGGGGATTAGGGAACGTCTCGAAGGTCATCCGCAGCCGATTGCGCAACCTGGCGATACAGACCGGCTCGCGGCAATCAGTCATGCGCTCCAAGTCGTTGATACCTTGCACCATCTGGGCGGATTTCGCTCGGATACCGCCGAGGCCCAGGTCCGCAGCGCATTAGAAGCGCAAAAGGCGCACCTGGAATTTCTCCTCGGAGTTCGCCCGTCTCCCATCCCTTCGCCGCCTGCGCCACAGGAAACACCCGCGTCTCCCCAGGCCGTGCCGGTGGCCGCTCCGGCCCTTCCTGCACCACCACCCCCACCCGCGCCGCCACCGCAACCGGCCCAGCCCCCGCCGCCGTTCCGTGACCGGCTTTGGCGGACGCTCCTCTCTGAGCGGACCCTGCAGGCAATGCTCTTTCTGGGGATCTTTTTGCTCTTTTCGGCGGCGATCTCGTTCGTCTTTTGGGGTTGGCAGAGTTTTTCCGCTCCTTTGCGTGTCGCGATCCCTTCTGCTTTTACCCTCCTCTTTTTAGGCCTCGGGTGGTACGTGCGTACCCGGACCGGAATGAACCGGTCGGGGATTGCCCTTATGGCAATTGCCGCGCTCCTCATCCCGGTCGATTTTTATACCGTCTATATCAACTTTGACATTCCGCCCCAGGCGGGACCGCTCTTTTGGCTCATGACCTCGGTAGTGTGTATGATCGCCTATCTCGGCGTGGCATGGTTCACGCAGAGCCCACTCTTTGGCTACCTGGTCGCCGGGGCCGCGGGCAGCACGGCGCTCGCCCTTGTCGAATTGGGACACCAGGTATTTGGCCTCTCGCTCGACTGGCGGAGCGCCTCCCTTTCGCTCGTCGCCGTGGGGTTGGTGCTGGTTGCGACGGCGCTCAACACAGGCGGTTCTTTTTGGGCGCGCATGGCAGTCCGGGCGCGCCGGCCTATCCTCGCGCATCCGGACGCGTCACCTGCATCCGAGGACCACGCGTCTTTTGCCAATCATGCTTCATCCGCCGATGAGGTGGCCGCCTCACAAGACAAGCCGTCCATTTCCGATCGGCCTGTTGCGGAGAGTGGGCGGGCATCGGACCGAGGCCCACGCGGGCCGCAGCGGGCCGCGTCGCAAAACTGGCAGATGCTGGCGGAGCCATTCCGCTACCTGGCGCTGATTGCCATCGCCGCGATCATGCTCATCAGTTTTGGCTGGCGCTATATCGAGCGTCCCCATTTCGACACCCTGCACTATGCCATGACGGTCAACTGGTGGCTGGGCGCATTGCTCCTGGGCTGGGGCGCCGTCTATTACCGCAGTCGCACGTTCGGCATCCTTGCGGCGGTCACCCCGCCGATCGCCGTCTATATGGCGCAAGCCGCGCTGTTCGATCTGGGGCATATCAACCTAGCGTGGCATGCGCTGGGCCTTGCCCTCCTTGTCCCGCTCTATTTCGCCGCCGGACATCGCCTGCTCCTGCGCAAAGACGATCCGGTGCTCTATGGGCACGGGCGAACGGCGACCGGCTGGGGGATTGTGCTGACGATTGTGGCGGCGCTCTGGTCGCTGGCCGACCTCAAGAGCGCGGCCGCGGCGGCCTCCAGCCACGCGGTCCTGATCGGAGCGATGGTCCTCGTCGCATTCCTCTGGCGGCGCCCGCGCGTGCTCCTGGCCGCATCCCTCTTTTCGTTCACCGCGGTCTCGTTTGCGATGAACGAACTGAATGTCGATTTTGCGCAACTGGCGGTCGGCTGGGCCTCCCTTTCAATCCTTCACATTCTGCTTGCACTCCGTCTGGGCCGGGTCAAGACTGCTTTATACGCGCAGTTCGCCGGTATGCTCGTGCTGGCAGGGTTCGTGATTGCGGGGCTGGCGCTCGCCCCGCCGCTGGCGCCATACAAAGGCTCGCTGCTCGCGTACGTGCTCTTGAACTGGATCGGCCTTGCCGCCTGGGCCGCCCGGCTGGCGCATCGACAACAACCCGGTTTTGTGCACACACGGTGGAAAGGGATTCCGCTTTATCAATGGATGGCCGCACTGCCTCTGCCGCTCTGGGTCTGGATTCTGTTTGATAACCAGGGCGCGCTCGATTGGAAACTGCCGCTGGCCCTTGCCGCGCTGGCATGGGCGCTCGTCCTGCTCAGTTGGCGCCTGGCGCGTGTGGCGCGTGAATATCGCTGGCCCTGGTATGGGGTGGGACTGGGGGTCAGTGTGCTCGCGCCGGTGACTGCATTCGTCATTGCCCCCGATAGCTATGCGCCGGGGATTTGTGTACTTGCTTCAGGCGCCCTCTATCTCGTCGATGCGCTGGTCAATCGCCAGAGATACGAATTGACGCCAAGCGGGCTGCTCATGGCTGTGGGCGCGATGCTGCTCGTTGAACGGTTGACGCACAATACAAACCTTGCTAATGTCGGGCTTGCCACACCCGTGGCGGTCTATATCCTTGTTGGGCTGTGGGCGGAACGCTCGCGGCGCTTGACGCACCAGTTCCTGGTCCCGCTCTATTTTGCTGCGCATCTTGTGGCCGCGTTCG
>JBAVQS010000270.1:0-7835 GCA_049694275.1 Anaerolineae bacterium
TTTGCGCTGCCATAACATGAGGCCGAGAATCGCCGCGGTGATGGCTGCGCCGAGGAGCGAGACGCCAAAGGTGGTCGAATAGCCGGTCTTTTCGGCCAGCCAGCCGCCGAGGACGGGCGTGAGGATCGTCACGGGAGCGAGGAGGGTGTTGGTGAGGCCGATATAAGCGGGGCGCTCGCCTTCGCTCCCGAATTCGAGCGTCATTGCCAGCGACGCTGTCCACATGCCGACGTTGGCGATGCCCGCGAGGACCAGGACCGGGTAGAACCAGTTGGCGTCGGGGGCGAACAGGGCAATCAGGACGCTTGCGCCGGCCGCGCCGACGCCGATGAGCATGGCGATGAGCTGGCTCGAATGATCCCCGATCCAGCCCATGACCGGGTTGGCAATGATCTGGGTCGCCAGAAAGACTGTCGTCAGCAGCCCCGTCGTCTCAGGGGGCGCGTTGTAGGTTTGCACGATATAGATGATGTAAAAGGAAAAGGCCATCCCCGCGAACTGGAGCATGATGCGCGCCAGCATGAATTGGCGGAAGGGCCCATCGGTGCGCAGGATCGTCCGGACGCGATTCCAGAATGCGGCGGGCGCTTCATCCCGATTCTCGGGCACATGCGCTGGCTCGCGCGTCTGGCCGAGAAAAATGAGCGAAAAGGTCATCGATCCGCCCGCGACGAGAAAGCAGATCACAAAGTTGGTGGGGGTGGGCAGGTTTTGCAGGACGAGGCCGGCGATAAAAGCACCCACCGCCGCGAACAGGTTCGCCGTCGCCGACTGCATTCCATAAAAGGTGCCGCGCAGTTTGGGTGGAATCACCTTGCCAATCATGCTCTGCCAGGCGGTCGCCGTAAACCCGCCGCCCAGTCCCTGCCAGATGAGCAAGAGATAGGTGAGGACGAGCGCGGGGTTGTTGCCCAGCCGGGGCAAGAGGAACGCGACGACGGCGAGGCCGATAAAGGGGAGGCGCTCGTGCAGGGTCATCCACAGCACCATGGGCTTGTATCGCGTCAGCCGGGTCACGCGATGCCCGGTGAGGAGCTGAGGCAACTGCCAGCCCATCGAGTGAATCGCGGGGATGAGGCCGATGAGGAGGACCGAATTGCTCATTTGATTGACAAAGAGCGGGATGACGGTGACGAAGGAGGCGATGCCGACGGCAAAGCCGAAAAAGCCGCCGTCGAGTAGATTGACGATGACATTGTGGCGCAGGTGCTGGCGGAGGCCGTTTTCCATAGATGGGCGCGGCCCGGATGGTGAACTGGGATGGGGTCCGGGCCGCATCGTCTATTGTGCATAAAGAATTGGGAATTGCAAATCGGGAGAGGACCCCCACCCCTGACCCCTCCCCCGTTTAACGGGAGAGGGGGACACGGGGGCAGGGCGATTGCAAAGTCGATTGACACTGTCATTGCGAGCCGTTTTTGCGAAGCAATCTCCCTGGCGTAGGCGGGATTGCTTCGTCGCGAAAGGCGCTCCTCGCAATGACAGACCGACTTTGCAATCGCCGTGGACGCGGGGGTGAGGTGCATTGACGCCGGGCGCGGCGGGTGATAAAATCGCAGGTGAGACGGATTTCGGTCATTGACGACGGAAAGGGCTCATGCAAAATCCTGCGGGACGTTTTACCGGCGAGGCCCGCCGCGCGCTGGCGCGAGCGTACAGTGAAGCGCAGCGATTTAGCTTTGGCTATATCCTGCCAGACCATCTGCTGCTCGGGATGATCGGCTCAGTGGACAGCACGGCGTTGGTCCTCTTGCAGGCGCTTGCAGTTGACACGACTCTCGTCCAGCAAAAAGTCGAGCGGGCGCTGGGCCAGGGGAATGGCGTTGGCATGGAGCGTCCCGCGCTGAGCACGGCGGCCACGCAGGTCATTGAACTGGCGGTTTCGGAGGCCAGGGGCGCCGGGGCCCAACAGGTTGGGACCGAGCATTTGCTGCTCGGTCTGTTGAGCCAGACAAACGGCATGTCCCCGCGCTATCTAGCGGAGATGGGCGTTGACGCCGGGCGGGTCCGCCAGCAACTGCTCTCGCTTCCACCGCGCCCCCCGCTGGAGGAGCCGCCATCCCCTGAACCGCGGGTTCCTTTCGCGGCGCCGGCGGCCGTCACCACAGACTGGACCCAGGTTCCGATCAAGATCAGCCCGGTCTTTATCGGCGTGCTGATTGCGACCCTTCTCGCCGCCGATTTGAGCTATATGGACCAGCTCTTCCCCTCGCCGGCGCGGCTGGCCCTGCTCGTGTTCGTGCTCGGCGGTTGGGTCCTCTCCCTGTCGCTGCACGAGTTTGGACATGCCCTGGTCGCCTACCTCGGCGGCGATCACAGCGTGTCGCAGAAAGGATACCTGTCGCTCAATCCCCTCAAGTATACGAACATTGTGCTGAGCATTGTGCTTCCACTGTTCATCCTGCTCATGGGGGGAATTGGATTGCCGGGGGGCGCGGTGTATGTCAATCAGGCGGCGATTCGCAGCCGGGGAATGCGCAGCCTCACCTCGGCCGCCGGCCCGCTCGCGTCCACGGCCTGCGCGGTCATCCTGTTGTCGCCCTTTTTCCTGGGGCTCGATCCGGTGGACCGCACGGCGCACGAGCTCTTTTGGGGCGGGCTGACCCTGCTCGTCTTTTTGCAGATTACGGCCGTCCTGTTCAATCTCCTCCCCTTTCCCGGATTGGACGGGTTTGGGATTCTCGCGCCCTTCCTGCCCGACCGGTTGCGCGGCGGAATCCAGCGCTATGGTTTTCTCAGCCTGCTGTTTGTGTTTCTTCTCTTTGCGAACGATACGCCGATCAGCCGGGGCTTTTGGCAACAGGTGCTCTCGCTGTCGCTGCACGTTGGGCTCAACCCCTATCTTATTCTGTCCGGATTACAGTTGCTTCAATTCTGGGCGCAACATTAGAGCATCCATAGGAGGACGATATGAAATCCAAAATTGGTTTACACATTAATGGATTGTGGGATGGCGTGGATGCCTGGGTCATGCAGGCCCGGCCGCAGGTCGTTGTCTCCATCGACCATAACCCCGATCACTGGCAGGGGCTGTGCGCCCTTTCGCCAAATACGTTCATCATCGGGAGGCACATGGGCTTTGACGATGGCGATTCGGCGGTGTATCCGAGTGACGGCGATACGCCGGAGAGCTCGGCGCGCAAGGCAGAGGTATTTTTCAATTCGATGAAGCCCGATGTGGACAAGATGAAAGGGTTGTATGACGCCTGGGTCGGAATCAACGAGCCGGTGTGCCATACCGACGATCACGCGAAAAACCTTGCGGCGTGGTATGCGCGCTGGGGCGACCTGATGAAATCGACCGGCGTCTATTCGGTCGCCTATACTTTTTCGCAGGGGGTACCGGAGGATTCGCACTGGGCGTTGTTGGCCGACGGGCTCGGACACTGCGACCTGCTTGGCTTGCACGAGTACTGGTGCCCGCACCTGTACAGCACGAATCCCGACCAGGTCCCCTATCACGCGCTGCGCTACCGGACTGCCTGGAGCAAGCTGCCGCCGGAGGCGCGCCGCAAGATTGTCATCACCGAGTGTGGGGCAGACGGCGGCGCGGCGGGCCAGCAGACGGATGGGTGGATCGGGCTGCACCTTTCCGAACAGGCTTACCTGGCTGACTTGCAAGCGTATGACGCCGAACTGCAAAAGGACAATTATGTCATCGGCGCGACCATCTTTAGCGCGGGCGCGGGATGGGCGCACTGGGATGTGACGAATGCGCGCTCGATCCCCGTGTATATCGGTTCCACCGGCGATCCTTCCCCTGTCAAGGTGTCGCTGGACCAACCGCCGGCCAAACCGCTCTCCGCCGTGTTGTTAGCGGCGGGCGAGGCGCACCAGGTGATTCAGTTCAATAACCAGGCAGCGCTGCAAAAGCGCATCTTTGCCGATGGCTTTTGCCCGAACTCTGCGGAATTCCAACTCACGATCGGCGTGACGAAATATGTGGCGCAGCGCGCCGAGAACCTGGGAACCGGCGCGGTACGCGTCTATTACTGCCCGACGACCAACTATGCCAATGTCCAATTTGTCGAGCGGGGGCAGGTGGCCGATCCGCCCGACCCCCTTAGCGATGCGCTGATCGCGGCGGGACAGGCGCGTCAGGTGATCCAGTTCAATAACCAGGCGGCGCTGCAAAAGCGTATCTTTGCCGACGGGTTTGTGCCCAACTCGGGCGAGTTTCAAGTGACCGATACGGATGGGACGACCTATGTGGGGCAGCGGGCCGAACACCTGGTGACGGGGCGGGTGCGTATCTATTATTGTCCCACGACCAACTATGGGCTCGTCAAAATCATCGAGCGATGAGATTTTTCAAGTATCACGCGCTCGGAAATGACTATATCGTTTTAGATGTGCAGGGATGGCCGGCGGAATTGGATGCCGGGACCATCCGCCGCATCTGTGACCGGCATCGCGGCATCGGTTCCGATGGGATTCTGCGCGGCGCCGTCGACGAGGATGGCGCCTTGGCTCTGCGAATCTTTAACCCGGATGGGAGCGAGGCGGAAAAGAGCGGGAACGGCATTCGCATCTATGCACGCTATCTGTGGGATACGGGCCGGGTGACCACAGAACCGTTCGATCTGGATACGCGGGGTGGCCGGGTTCGCTGCGAGGTGCTGGATAACGGCGGGCAGGTGCGCGTCGAGATGGGGCGCGTCTCGTTCGACGCCGCGCAAATTCCGGTCGCCGGAATGGCCGGCGAGGTGCTCAACCGGACAATTGAGGTTGGGGCGCAGACGCTCACCTTTTGCGCGGCCACCGTCGGCAATCCGCACTGCATCATCCTGTGCGATCAAATCTCGTCGGAACTGGCGCACGCGCTGGGGCCACTGCTCGAAGGGCATGCCTACTTTCCGCATCGCACGAACGTCCAGTTCCTGTGCGTGATCGACGATGCGCATATCGCCATTGAGATCTGGGAACGCGGCGCGGGCTATACGCTGGCTTCCGGCACGAGCAGCGTGGCCGCGGCGGCCGTCGCCCACCGGCTCGGCCGGTGCGGCAACCTGATCGACGTGGCGATGCCGGGCGGCCACCTGAGCGTCGCGTTCGGCGCCGATTTCCAGGCGACGCTGACCGGGCCGGTGACCCCGGTTTTCGATGGAGTGACGAGGGACGACTGGTTAGTCGATTGGCGAGATTGATGGTAATCTGTCCGGAAAAGGGAGAAACGAATGAAGGTTCTGTATATTGGCGGCACCGGAATCATTAGCTCGGCCTGCGCGCAGCTATCGGTTGAGCGCGGCGTCGAGCTCTATTTGTTGAATCGCGGCAAAACCACGCGGCCCGTTCCGAAGGGCGCGCACGTGCTCCTGGGGGATATTCGCGACCCGGAGAGCGTCGAGCGGGCGCTGGCGGCGCACCAGTTTGATACGGTGGTCGATTGGATCGCCTTTACGCCCGAACAGGTGCAGGCGGACATTGACCTGTTTCGCGGGCGCACGGAACAATACATTTTTATCAGCTCGGCGTCCGCTTATCAAAAGCCCCCCGCCAACCTGCCGGTGACCGAATCAACGCCGCTGGATAATCCATACTGGGCCTATTCGCGGAACAAGATCGCGTGCGAAGAGCTGTTGGTGCACGCCTATCGCGCCGGTAAATTTCCGGCGACGATTGTCCGTCCCTCGCATACGTATGATCGGACGCTGCTGCCCTGCCACGGCGGCTATACGATCATCGACCGGATGCGTAAGGGGAAAAAGGTGATCGTGCACGGCGACGGAACATCCCTCTGGGTGCTCACCCACCACAAGGATTTTGCAAAGGGGCTCGTCGGGCTGCAAGGGAATATCCACGCCATCGGCGATGTCTTTCAGATCATGTCGGATGAGTGGCTGACCTGGAACCAGATCTTTCACATTCTCGGTCATGCCGCCGGCGTCGAGCCGCGCCTGATCCACATCCCGTCCGAGTTCATCGCCGCGTTCGACCCGGAATGGGGCGCCGGCCTGCTCGGCGACAAGGCGCACAGCATGATCTTTGATAGCACGAAAATCAAGCGACTCGTGCCCGATTTCGTCGCAACCCATTCCTTTACCCAGGGCGCGCGAGAAATTATTGATTGGTACAATGCCGAGCCGGCGCGGCAGATCGTGTCGGAAGAGGTCAATGCGATGCACGACCGGATCATCAACGCGTACGAAGCCCGGTGGCCGGACAAGTAACCCGATTGACCCAACCCGAAGAATAGTACGCTGGGCCGGTCCCATCGGTTATTCTCGCCGGGCAAGTGCAGGACCATTGAAGGAGCGTAACCGATGTTAGCAACCGCTGTCCCTACTCTAACGCCTGTTCCCAAGACCGAAACGCCTGTTTCCAAGACCGATTGGTACCGGGAGCTCGGCACGTACGAGAAACCCGACCTCGGCAGAGCCATCTGGCAACTCGTCGACACCCTTGTCCCATTCCTGGGACTGTGGGTATTGATGGCCTATATGCTGCAACACCAGGTCTCTTATGCGCTGGTCTTTCCGCTTGTCGTCGTGGCCGCCGCGCTACAAATTCGCATCTTTATCTTTTTCCACGACTGCACGCACGGCTCGTTCTTTGCCTCTCGCCGGGCCAACCAGATTCTGGGTTACGTGACCGGGATCATTTGCTATACACCCTATGACGAGTGGCGGCATACCCATGCGGTCCATCATGCGACAGCCGGCGACCTCGACCGGCGGGGGTTGGGGGACATCGAGACGCTGACCGTGCAAGAATACCGGCAGGCATCGTCGTGGAAGCAGTTCACGTACCGCTTGACGCGGAATCCGGCCTTTCTCCTGGCGATTGGCGCGCCCCTCTTGTTTATCGTGCTCCATCGACTGCCGCGGGCCGGCGCGGGCCGGCGGGAAGCGCTGAGCGTCTGGTATACGGATGCGGCAATGGCTGTGGTGATCGTGTTCTTGAGCTGGACGATTGGCCTGGGGCCCTTTCTGCTGATCCAGCTTCCGATGGCGATTATCGCCGCAGCCGGAGGGGTCTGGTTCTTTTATGTGCAGCATCAGTTTGACGGCGTGTACTGGGCGCGGCATGAGAACTGGGATTATTTCAAGGCGGCGCTGGAAGGGAGCTCGTACTATAAACTGCCCCTCGTGTTGCAGTGGATCAGCGGGAATATCGGATTCCATCACATCCATCACTTGAAACCGCGCATCGCCAACTATCACCTTCCCCAGTGCTATGAGAACATCCCCGCCCTGCAAACCGTCAAGCCGCTGACGCTGCGGACGAGTCTGAAATCGCTGTCCTTGAACCTGTGGGATGAAGAGAACCAGCGGATGGTGGGCTTTAAGGAGGCGCGGGGATGAAGGCGATTGTCGTGTTCGCGTGTATGCTCGCCAGTGTTTTGCTCCTGGCCTGTTCAAGCTCGACGCCGCTTGCCGACGCGACCTTCTTGAGCACTCCGACACTCGAACCGGCCGCGACGTCCAGCCCGATCGATTTTCCGCCGTCCCCCACGGCCACGGTTCCGCTCACGCCACAGCCGCAGATTACCGGCGTCGCGACAGACGTGTTAAACGTCCGCGCCGGACCCGGAATCAACTATGCCATCAAGAGCCAATTAAAGGAGGGGGATACGATAACAATTACGGGCAAGTCCGCCGATGGAATCTGGTGGCAGTTTAGCGGCGGCTGGGTATCGAGCACCTACATCCGGGTCAATGGCGATCCCACTGTGATTCCGGTTGCCACGCCCAGCCCCAGTTCTCTGGACTGAAGGATGGGGGCCCTCGAATAAGGCGCATTCAAACTCGGCCCGGGCGCAGAAAATGTGGAAGATTAACTTCCCGCCGGGCGTGGTGGTATCAACATTCTCAGTCAGGCTTTTAAACCTGATG
>JBAVQS010000271.1:0-7762 GCA_049694275.1 Anaerolineae bacterium
CCAACACCGCCTTTTTGCCCACAACCATCGAACGCGACCCGTACGGCTTTATCAAGACGAGCCCGATGCTCGAAACCAGTGTTCCCGGCGTCTTTGCCGCCGGCGACGCACGGCTCGGGAGCACCAAGCAGGCGGCCAGCGCCGTCGGCGAAGGCGCCACTGCCGCCTTGATGATCCGTGAACATCTGAAAAAGATGTAACAGAAGAAATGACTCGGACTACTACTCCCACTTCCACAGCTTGACGGAGAGTACCAGCAGCACGACGAACCAGATCCCAAGTATCGCGAAATCGTACGACATCGGATGCATCGGCGTCATGCCCGCCATGGTCTGTCTCAACAGGTCGCTCAGGTAGGTGAGCGGCATCACGTCGACGATGGGGTGAAACATCGGCGGCAGCATTTCAGAATCAAAGATACTGCCCGAGAGCATCATCATCGGAAAGTTGACAAGCTGTGCCACCGCCATCGCGCTCTCTGTCGAGCGGGCGAGGCCGGCGATCGTATAGCCCAGGCAAACGAACATCAATGTCCCAAGCAGGACTGTGCCAGCGAATGGCAGCCAGTCCTTCACGGAGACGTTGAACCCGAAATAGCCGACGAGGAGAAAGATTCCCGCCTGCACGATCCCGACGGTGACACGCCATGCCACTTCGCCCGCCAGCATCGTTCGCCGCGTGATCGCCGTAATTCCCAGCCGGCGCAGGATACCTGCCTGCCGCTGAACGACGATCGGCTGCGCAACTCCGAACACACCCAGCCACAGCAGCGCCACGCCGAGCATACCGGCCATGTAATAGTCGATCATGCGAGTCTGCTTGCCCTGCACCGTCTGCTCGCGCAGTTCGAGCAGCGGCGCGGCGCCCGCCAGGCTAAGGTTCATATCATTCAACAACGTGCGGATCATTCCCATTCCGATCCCCGACGATGCGCTGCGGGCGGGGTCGTAAAATACATCCACGGACGCCGGCTTGCCTGCCGCCACTGCGGCGCTTGTATTCTCCGGCAGAATCATGACCACGTGCAGATCGCCCTTGCCGAGCGCCTGGATCAATTCGTCCCGGCTGCCCATGCGAATGTTCACGACCTTGGCTAGTTCTGGAGCCTGGACGCGCTCGACCAGCGTCGCACCGACGGGCCCTGCATCCAGGTTGGCGATTCCAAGCTGGAGCGTAAAGCTGGTGTTGCCCGAAAAGATCAGGCCGAAAAACACGGCAAAGGCAATCGGCAAAAGCAAAACGAACAAAAGTGTGGTCCGGTCACGCAGAAACTCGCGTGCCTGGGCCGTATAGATGGCGAGTATCGCTTTCATTCCCGTATCCTCCTCCCGGTCAACTTGAGGAAAACATCCTCCAGGGTTGCTTGTCGCACGGTCATATCTTTCAAGACAACGCCATCCGATCCATGGTCGAACAGCCCGGCCATTGTGCGCGGCACATCCGTCGAATAGAGCGTCAGCGGGACTTGTCCGGCCGTCTCTCCCCGGCCGTCGGCCACGCGAGTGACACCCGGGATCGTCGCGAACCAAGATTCATCGGCGCCGGCCGGTAGCGAGAGCTCGATGGCCGTCTCTTTAAAGTGCTTGGAGATCAGCGCCTGGGGCGAATCCAGCTCGATGATTTTCCCATGATCGACAATCGCCACCCGGTCGCACAGCGTCTCGGCCTCTTCCATATAGTGCGTGGTCAGCAGAACAGATTTGCCTGCCTTGCCTAGATCGCGGACCACCTCCCACAGTGCGCGCCGCGCCTGGGGATCGAGCCCGGTCGTCGGTTCGTCCAAAAAGATCAGTTCGGGATTGTTGACGAGCGCGAGCGCAACCGCCAGCCGCTGCCGCTGCCCACCCGAAAGGTCTTTGGTGGCGGTTCGGCTCTTTTCCCGTAAGCCCACCTGGTCCAGCACCTGATCCGGCGAGACCGATTGTGGAAAGAGCTGGGCAAAGAGCGCGATCTGCTCGCGGACGTTCAGTTGGGGCAGCAGCCCGGTCGTTTGGAGTTGAACGCCCAGGCGGGCGCGCACCGCCGGGTTGGAGGCTCCGTTCGGGACGCCGAGCAGTCGCACCTCACCCGAATCTCCCTGCCGGAGGCCAAGCATACATTCAACCGTCGTCGTTTTGCCCGCCCCGTTTGGGCCGAGCAGTCCGAATATCTCGCCCCGGCCAACATCAAACGAGATGCCATCCACGGCGATCGTTTCTCGATACTTTTTCCGTAGTTCGCGGACTTGAATTGCGTTTTCCAAGGTTCCACCTCGCATTCTCTACTTTTGCGCACAGTTTATCGTCTTTCCCCGTCCCGCGCATCGTGCGTCCGGGCCGGCCGCGTCTGTCCTTTCGGACAGTGTCCGCTCGGACAATTGCAGAGGCCGGGAATCGTGGTATCATGCCAGCAGAGTCGACGAGTATGAAAGAATTGCAAGCTTTGCGCGAGCGGATCGCACATCCCGATCAGGACATTCGAGAGGCCCGGCCGTTCTATTTCATCCTGACCCTGGTCATCGTCGTCATATATGGCTGGTCCCTTGTATTTACTCCGCGGCTGCTCGACCCGGTGGTCTTGATCGCCTTTACGGCTTTGGTCGTCGTCCACACGGCGCTCCATTGGCTCAGCCCTTATCTCGCCGGCGAGAGTCGTTGGTTTCTCCCCTATCTGATCGTGCAGGCGGCGTTCGTCTTTGGAATTACCCTCATTAGCGGTAACCAGGGCATCACGCTCGGCCTCTACCTCGGGCTTGCGGGCGAGACCGTCGGCATGCTGGAGGACCTTCGCAAGTCGGCCATCCCGGTGATCGCCCTGATGACCCTCTGCGGCCTCAACTATGCTTGGGGGTGGGGCGCCCAGGAAATCGGCTGGTGGATCGTAACCATCGTGCCGATGGTTTTTTTCGTCGTCATCTACGTCTCGATGTTCGTCCGCCAGGCGCGCGAACGGCAGCGAGCTCAGTCCTTGCTGCACGAGCTAGAGAGCGCCCACCGCCAGCTCGCGGAATACGCCGCCCGTGTTGAGGACTTGACGCGCGTGGCCGAGAGGCAGCGCATGGCGCGTGAATTGCACGATACTCTGGCCCAGGGGCTCGCCGGTGTAATCCTCCAGCTCGAAGCCGCGCAAGGGCAGTTGGAACGAGGCGACCAGCAAAAGGTCGCCTTGATCGTCGGACAAGCCCAGGAGCGAGCGCGGGCGGCGCTGGCCGAAGCGCGGCGCGCCATTGACGACCTGCGAGCACAGACTGCAGGCGCTCCCTTCGCCGAGAACATTCGCGCCGAGGCTGATCGCTTTTCTGCTGCGACCGGCATCCCTTGCGCGGTCCAGTTTCCCGCCGATCTAGTCGTTCCGGAAGCAAGCGCCGAGCACGTGCGGCGTTTTTTCAGCGAGGGCTTGACCAATGTCGCGCGCCACGCCCGCGCCACGGTCGTTACGATCTCGGCCCGGGCCGTCGCCGGCCGCCTGCGGCTCGAAATCTGCGATGACGGCGCGGGCTTTGATCCGGCCGCTGCAATGCAGACACCCGGACACTATGGATTACTCGGTCTGCACGAACGGGCGCGGCTTGCCGGCGGGACAGTCGAAATCGACAGTCGGGCAGGCGCGGGCACTCGGCTGGCGATGGTTCTCCCATTGGAGGCCAGGGGATGAATTCTATCCGGGTGTTGATTGCGGACGATCACCTCGTCGTGCGCGAGGGGCTTCGCCTCATCTTGGAATCAGGCGAAGGGTTCGAGGTGGTTGGAGAAGCGGCGGATGGAGCCGAAGCGGTCCGCCTGGCAGGCGAGCAGCAGCCGGATGTCACGCTCATGGACCTGCGCATGCCCGGCATGGACGGGCTGGAAGCGATCGAGCGAATCCGGGCGCAGTGGCCGGATATTGCCGTCGTTATCCTGACGACTTACAACGAGGACGAGTTGATGATGCGCGGCCTGGGACTGGGCGCCAGGGGCTATTTGCTCAAGGACACAGGCAGGGCAGCGCTCTTTGATACGATTCGCGCTGCGGCACGCGGTGAAACGCTTCTTGGCCCCGAAATCATGTCACGCCTCCTCGCCCACACTGCCGCGCCGCCCCCCATCCCCCGCCGCGCTCAGGGAATCGAATTGACCGAGCGCGAGCTCCAGGTCCTTCGCGCGGTGGCGCAGGGCGAAAAAAGCAAAGAGATCGCGGCAGGCCTCCAGATCACAGAGCGGACGGTCAAAGCTCACCTGGATTCGATCTATAACAAGCTGGGAGTGGATTCGCGCGCAGCGGCGGTTTCGACCGCTTCTCAGCGCGGCCTGATTTGAATCAACTTTCCTCTCCCTTCGCGTCTTCGCGACGAGTTCTCATTACCCGCCCCGGCTGCGCTCCCGGTCCCAACATTCCCCATTCGATTGGGCTCAGACCATCCGAATGTTAGGCCATGTCAGGAGCACTTGATCAGAGCACTCCCGAAAGATTCGCCGTCCACACTGCGCCCCGCTCCAGGTCAGAGCGCAGCATCCTGGAGATTCTGGCGGCGTTATACCACCGCCCCTACGCGCTGTCAACGAACCAATTGGTAACCCTACCAAATGGTAACCCCCGCTCGCGCGTCAGGTTGAGACAAAACAAAAACGCCCCGCGTATCTCGCAGAGCGTTTCCTTTCCTTATCTGACTACTGACCACTGACGACCGGCAGCTACCTGCTGACCACTGTCCACTGACCACTATCCACTACTTCCCACAATCTCCTCAAACCTCGGGTCTCCTCGTATCCATTCAAAATCTGGATCCTTCCATGCTAATGCCCGATCAGTCTCCTCCTGTTCCAATGCCCTTCGCAAATACTCAAATGCCTTCTCCACATCTCCGCATACCGACTCCAGGCACGCAAGATTATACCAATCATCCGGCTTGATGAGTCGTCTTGCCTTCTCGGCGTACTCAATAGATTCCGCCTGATGTCCAAGCTTTTTATGAACGGACGCGAGTGCAAGAAATGGATTCAAGTTCTGCGGATCAAGGGCTGCCCGTTTCTCCAGCAACGGTATTGCTTCTCGCTCGCGCGCCTGCATGCGAAGCAATAATACAACCCCGATATAGTTGCTCGGATCATCCGCTTTCAGCCGGATCGCCTCCCGATACGCCGCCTCCGCCTCTGCACCACGGCTCGCATCCTTCGCCAGCAGCCAGCCGAGGTTGTAGTAGGCCGTAGCATAATCCGGTTGCAGCCGGATCGCCTCCCGATACGCCGCCTCCGCCTCTGCACCACGGCTCGCATCCTTCGCCAGCAGAGCGCCCAGGTTGTTGTAGGCCATAGCATAATCCGCTTTCAGCCGGATCGCCTCCCGATACGCCGCCTCCGCCTCTGCGGCCTGTTTCAACTCGGCCAATGCCACCCCGAGATCAGACCAGAACCACGGCCGGGCCTCCTTGGTTGACCAGGTGGTCCCCACCCTCCAGACCCGCGCGCTCTCCTCATACTCCTTCGCCGCGTACAATACGCTGCCTAACCCCAGCAATGAACCCGTCATCGCGGCGGGTTTCCGCTTTGCCTCACGAGTTGCTAGTTCCTCAATCCCTTTCGCGTATTTCTTCCAGCCCGCCTTTCCCGGCTTGGCCTCGATCTGTCCGTCATGCGGCGCCAGTTCCCCATCCACAACCCCCAGCACCTTTTCCTGCTCGACAAGCAATCGCACCGCCCTGTGAACCGGCCAGCGCCTCCAGGTCCGCTGGATCAGATTTCCTCCCCAGATGATGCGCGCCGTTGGCTCGACCAGAAATGGATACAGATCGGTTTGCATTTGCCGGAGAACATCTATGGCATCGTACACATACCGCACCGCCGGCTCTTGCTCGCACGCACGATCATACACGTTCTTCCACGAGCCGGACAGCGTCGGGGTATAGTTCTCGTGAGTCAGCCCCCAGTTCTCTGTTTGCAATCGCTGTAAATTCAGCACCACGTTCTTGAGCGTCCCATCATTCTCCCGCGCAATCGCCTTGAAATCCTCCCGCTTCGCCTTGATCCCCGCCCGCACCGTCTCTTCTTCCAACAGCTCGACGACCACACTTTCTTTCGGCTCAGTCAGCACATACCGTTCAAACCGTTTCCACAACCGGTCTCGTTCATCATACCCCAGCGTCCTCCACTCGTCCGCCTCATCCCGCGCCGTTGCAATCACTCGTATCTCATTCTCACTGCAAGCCTTTTCAAAATAATCCAGTACCGTTAGCAATCGATCGTGGTATGACGGCTGCCCCAGCGTCATCGTCTCGTCTATCTTGGGCGATTGCGCCTGTCCCCCCAATCGAAACAGCCCGTTGAGATCATCCAGCATAATCAGGATGCGGTATCGCTGCTCCCCGAGCTCTTTCGGAAACTCGCGCGGCACATCCAGCCATCCGCTCCGCACGCGCACCACGCGCCATCCCTCAGTCATTAGTTTGAGCGCCAGCGTCCCTGCCTCGCGCGACTTGCCCATCCCCTGCCGCCCGTGAATCAACAGGTATCGCTTCGCGTGCAGCTTGTCCCGCATCTCCGCTTGCACATCCCGCTTCGCATCGCGCTGCACATACAAAATATTGTGATCCGCCAGTGGCGAGTCGTCATTCTCCTCCCCGTACAACCGCGGCAGCAGCTTCTTTGGATCGGTAATCACATCCAGCGTCGCGATCTCATCCCGCAGCTTTCGCCGGATGTTCCATCGAAACAGCCCCCACCCCCCGACGATCAACCCGCCTACGAACACCAGGATCGCGACGAGGGTCGTAATTCCATCCTTGTTCTGTTTCAAAAAATCCAAAAGCGCGGCCAGGTCTATTGGCCTCCCAATCAGCCAGACCCCCGCGCCTATGATGAGAACGATCCCTACGATGAGTGCAGCCAGGCCCTTCTTCACACTTCACCTCACCATTGAATTCTACGCCATGTCGAAACGCCTATGTCCCCATTCTACACCCACTTCCCGCCCCAACCAATAGCCCCGTTTCACAGAGCAATCCCCTCGATGCCAACTATCTGCTTATCTGTTTCCGTTGACACCCCCTTTTTCCTTCGCGTCCCTCGCGCCCTTCGCGGTGCCAGTTTTTCTGACCACCGACCACTGACCACTGTCCACTATCCCCCGATTTGACGCCCGCGCACATCTGCGTATAATACCGCATTAGAAAATATGTTCTAATCGAATAGCACAAACACTCTAGGTATCCGCGTTCGACTCCAGCGAACGCGCCGACGCCGAATACCGCGTAGGGGCCGTCCCTTGTGGCCGCCCCCCCATCCCGGTACTGACACGTCGCATCTGGAGTTTTTTATTTCTCATCCGCATTCTCTCCTCTCCCCCTCTCCTAAACGGCTTTTGTTCAGGAGAGGGGGGTTGGGGGGTGAGGCGGTATGAATTCATTTTAGCATGGCCTCCAGGCGTACCCTTCTGGTGGTATAATCGGACTCAAAAGAGCATGTAGAGTCAGGATCGTCCACACGCTCTTTCTCTTATGGCAAGCAGAGGCAAGCATGCTCAAATCAATTCGCATTTGGATAACCCTCATCGCGCTCATCGCCCTGTTCGTGCAGAGTGGCTGTAACCCAAGCGCGCCGGCCTCACCCGCGGCGCTCAGCCCGGGCAACTATACGCCCCTTGGCGGCGTTCAAAAGAACAATCAGCCCACGACGAGTGACTATGCGGACTTACAGGCGGCCGAAAGCGGCACGCTGAATCAGCCGGCGCTCGTCGAGTTCTACGCCGATTACTGACTCATCTGCGGGTCTATCAAGAGCACCGTGAGTGCTCTCGAACAGCGTTACCAGGG
>JBAVQS010000272.1:0-16022 GCA_049694275.1 Anaerolineae bacterium
GGAGGTCGAGCGCCGGGCGCGAAAGCGCAATCGGCAGCGATTGGATGGGGCGCAGGTTAGCGTACAGGTCGCACGCCTTGCGCATGGCGAGGATCGGACTGCGATAGCCTTCGACCCGGGTCATCGGCGATGAGGTCGCGCCAAAGAGGGTCGTATCCGCTTGCGTGATCGCTTGCAGGGTGGCCTCGGGGATGGCGTTTCCCGTTTTCTGGAAATGTTCAAACCCCGCCGAGGCGCTCACAAATTCGAGGCCCAGATGCAGGGCCTCCAGCACTGCCACGGCGGCCGGGATGACCTCTTTGCCAACGCCATCCCCTTCAATGACACAGACGCGCATCAGTCGCCCCCCTTGAGCTCGGGCATGGGCAGGTTTTCTGCGCCGAACCGCTTGCGGAGCATCGGGATCAACCCACCTGCCTGGATAATGGCAAACAGGGAAGGGGAGAGGGGGGGGAACGAAAATTCGCCGGCCCTGGCGCGAATCTTGTTCGCTTCCAGGTCGATCTCGACCGTTTCGCCCGGCGCGATGGCATCGACTGCCGCCGGGCAGACGATAGGGAGCAGACCGTTATTCACCGCGTTGCGGAAATAGATGCGCGCCACGGACTTGACAATGATCGCCTGCACGCCGGCCGCCCTGAGCGCGCCGACCGCCTGCTCGCGCGAGGACCCATTTCCCCAATTCTTGCCAGCGACAATAATATCTCCAGGTCGCACCTCGCGCGCAAAGCTCGGGTCCAGGTCCTCCAATGCGTGCCTGGCCTGTTCTTTGGGCTCGGTGATCGTGTAGGTGTATTTGCCAGGAAAAATGACATCGGTATTGATGTTATCCCCGTATTTCCAGACGCGCCCCTGTAGCATCATCCTTTTTCCCTGTTTTCATCCGCGGGAACCCGCGTCCCCTTTTGATAAATCTCGTGGGTCGGCAATGACGCCGGCCACTGCGCTCGCGGCGACAACCGCCGGGCTTGCCAGATAGATCTCTGCCTCGCGTGTTCCCATACGACCCCTAAAGTTCCGGTTCGCCGTCGAGATGGTCACCTCATTCGGCGCCGGTACGCCCATGTGATTGCCCATACAAGGCCCACACCCGGGCGTTCCCAGCACCGCCCCGGCCTCTAGCAGGGTCTGAATGTATCCTTCGGCTATTGCATCGCGCAGCACCTGGCTCGACGCCGGGATGACAATCATCCGGGTCCCGCTGGCAACCTGCCGGCCGCGCAAGACCTCGGCTGCCGCCGCAAGATCCTCCAACCGCCCATTTGTGCAAGTCCCTAGAAACGCCTGCTGCACCCGCGTCCCTTTGACCTGTGACAGGGGCTTGACATTATCCACCGTGTGTGGACATGCCACAAATGGCTCCAACTGCGACGCGTCATAGTGATATTCGGCTAGGTAACGCGCATCCGCATCGGGATAAAGGGCGCCGTCCTGAATTGCGGATTGCGGATTGGGTCCCGTCTGGGGATTCCGAATTGCAGAATTTAGGCGGTCGTTTGTCGTTCGTCGTTCGAGCCTCTCCGCCAGCCACTCGAATACCGCGTTATCGGGCGGAAGGTAGGCATTCTTGACGCCAAACTCGGCCATCATATTCGGAATTACCATCCGCGATTCCAGCGACATTTCCGAGAGCGCCTGTCCATGGAACTCGACGGAGGCGTACAGCCCCCCGTCGGCCTTGAGATCGCCGATGATGCGCAGGCAAAGGTCCTTGGAGGTCACGCCCGTCGGGAGCGTTCCGTCGACCACGATCTTGATTGATTCTGGAACGCGCAGCCACAGCTCGCCGGTGGCCCAGAGCGCGGCGACCTCGCTGCGCCCGACGCCCGCGCCAAAGGCGCCCATCCACCCATAGTGCGTTGTATGGGAATCTGCGCCCAGGATCAACTGACCGGGCAGGATGATCGCCTCTTCACTCAGTACTTGATGGCAGATACCACGCCCGACTTCGAAAAAGTGCTTGACGCCCATCTCTTTGACGAACCGGCGCGCCTCGGCGTGATTTTGCGCATGGACCGTCGATGGCGCCGGGACCGCGTGGTCGAGCGTAATGGCCAGGCGATCAGGGTCGTGCACGCGCTCGACTCCCAGCGCCCTAAAAATCTTCCAGATCGCCGCCGTATTATCGTGGGATAGAATCACATCCGGACGCGCATCCACAATTTGCCCGGCGATTACTGCCGCCTGGCCCGACGCCCGCGCCAGCGCCTTTTCCGCAAATGTCATTCCCATAAATCAAAACTTTCCGTTGGCTACAAGTCTTTCCCCTTCCTGAAAGTGTTCCGGAGACGGGGAAACGATGCGGCAAAACGCCAGCTCCAGGTGAGGAGCATATCTCCGTACGGGGATTCGACGGATTGCCGCATCAACAGGGGCAAGACGCTATGCCTGTGGCCTCGCCATCCTCTGATTCGAGTCCGCCGGCGTGACCATCATCGGCTCTGCATTCGGCGCGGCGTCGGCCCAGCGATAGAGCAACTCGTCCACGTCGGTCAGATCGATCCGCTTGATGTCGGCCAGCGCTTTGACCTCAGCCGTGACCCGCTTGATCTCGTCGTCGGTCAGCGGCAGGCCCAACTGCTCGGCGCGGTCCTTGATGGCGTTCCAGCCGGTCAGCTTGTGCGCAATCGAGATATAGCGAGTCATCCCAAAGTCTTGCGGGTCCAGGATCTCGTAGGTCTCGGGTTTGTTCAAGATCGCCTTGGCGTGAATCCCTGCCTTGTGTGTAAAGGCGGTGACGCCGGTAATATAGTTGTTAAAGGGGATGGCGACGCCGACAGCCTCCGCAACCAGCGCGTCCAGCTTGCGGAGTTTTTTTAGCTTGTATTTGCGTTTGACTTGCGCCTTGTTGTGCCCGTACATCCGGGCGATAAATCCACCGAGCGGGGTGATGCCGTTGCGCTCGCCGATGCCGAGCACAGTGGTGTCAATGTGTGTCGCGCCCCCTTCGAGCGCGCTGAACGAATTGGCGATGGCGCAGCCCGTGTCGTTGTGGCCGTGAAATTCAATGTCGCATGTCGTCATCCGGCGCAGCGACGAGACCAACTGGTAGACGCGCATTGGCGTGGCGATGCCAACGGTATCGGCAATGCCGAGTCGGTTGACGACGCCGAGCTTGTCCACCGCGAGATAGACGCGAAAGAGGTCGCGTTCTTCGCTGCGGAAAGAGTCCTCCGTACTAAAACGAAGCTCGATATTGGGCGCCTGCGCACGGATCCAGCTCAGCACATCGGCCGCGAGCTCGATGATCTGGTCAATGCTCTTGCCGTGTGAGAACTGGCGCAGCATCGACGACGTCCCGATGACGACGTCGAGTCCGGTGACCCCTGTGTCGAGCGCAACCGCCGCGTCCTCTTTGTGACAGCGGATATGGGTGATGATCTTGGTCTTGTAGCCGCGCTGCGCCAGCGTATGGCAGTCCTCGCGACTCGACGGGGAGGCGAGCGGAGAGGTCAGCTCGATGTACTCGACGCCAAACTCGTCGAGCGCATCGGCAATGCGTAGTTTCTGATCAAGTGTAAAGTTGGCGCCGACAAACTGCTCCCCCTCGCGGAGGGTGGATTCAATAATATTAAACTTGTCGAGGGACACGATGTCTCCTTTTAACCCGCTCTAAAAACGGTTCGCGCAAGGACAGGGCGGCACAAGCTCGCTCGTCTATGCGCGAACCACGGTTTCGGAACAGGGAGGGCAAATGCCCAATGGGTTTTAACTGGCGGCAATCTTTTCGTGCTGTGTCAGTACCTCTTCAATCCGTTCCGCAACCACCTCCAGGTCGCCCCGCTCGATCACGAGCGGCGGCAAGAGTCGTAGTACGTTGGGCCCCGCCGGTAGGGCCAGGACGCCACGGTCCATCAAGGATTGCAAGATGGGGGTCACTTTGACTTTGAGCTCAACTCCCAACATCAGGCCCATGCCGCGGACCTCGCGAATCAACGGCGATTCGATCCGCTTGAGTCGCCCCAGCATATACTCACCCAGCTCAGCCGACCGCGCCGGCAGATCATTGTCGCGGATATAGTCGATCACTGCGCCCGCGGCTGCACAGACGACCGGGTTCCCGCCAAACGTCGTGCCATGGATTTGTGGCTCCAGCGGTTTGACCCGCTCGCCGATGAGAATTGCGCCCATCGGCAGACCCGCTGCAATCGATTTGGCGATCGCCATAAAATCGGGGGCAATGGCATAATGCTCCGTTGCAAACAGTTTGCCCGTTCGCCCAAATCCGGTCTGCACTTCGTCTATGATTAGCATAACCCCACGTTCGCGGCACAGTTCTGCTACCCCTTCCACAAATGCGCGTGTGCCCGGACGAATGCCCCCTTCGCCCTGCACCAGTTCCATCAGCACGGCGGCGGTATTCTCGTCAATCAACTGTGCGGCCTTTTCGAGGTTGTCGTATGGTGCATGCTTGAATCCTGGTACCAGGGGCGTAAACGGCTCGCGGTATTTCGGTTCCCAGGTCGCCGAGAGCGCGCCCATCGTTCGTCCGTGAAAGCCGCGCATGAACGCCAGCACATCCTTACGCCCAGTATGATAGCGTGCAAATTTGAGCGCCCCCTCGACGGCTTCAGCGCCCGAGTTGCACAAAAAGACGCGGTTAAAGTGCGCTTGCGCCGGGGCAATCGAGATCAGTTTCTCTTCGATCTGTGCACGCTGGTCGTTATAAAAGAGCTCGGGGGAAATCATCAGCCGGGATGCCTGCTCGGTCATCGCACGGACGACGGCCGGGTTGGCGTGTCCCACGTTGGCGCTCCCCTGGCCGCCGACGCAGTCGATATACTCTTTGCCGTCGCTGTCCCAGAGGTGAGCGCCCTGACCACGGACGACGGCGATTCCGCGCTTGCTATAGACGCCGCTGGTGTATTTGGATTCGAGGCTGACGATTTCTTGTGTATTCATGGTTCTTTCCTGTTCTGATCAAGCATCCCCGGATGGTGGGCGATGCCGTCTGTGGCTTGCAAAGATTTGGCGTACATAGAGCTCTTGAGGATTGCATGAAACCCCAGTGATTCATAGAGCGTCATCGCTTGCGTATCACTGACATCAATCGGGCCGATGACCGCGCCGGTTGCGCCGGCCGCCTGCATGCGGCGTAATCCCTCGATAATCACTGCCCGGGCCAGCCCGCGGCGGCGAAACGCCGAGTGCGTGCCAACCGGTTCAAATTCCCCGACGCGATTGACCGGGTCGAGCCAGCCGAGGCAAAAGGACCCAAATTCTCCTTCCGGCGAGACGGTCACCAGGTCCAGCTCCGGGGTATAGCCGGAGAGGCGCATGAGCCGCAAGTACTGTTCGTCCGTCACCCGTGAGGGATGGAACGTATCACGATGCACAGCCGCGCGCCGTGGCGCTTCGGCCTCACCTGCTACCGGTCGCACGCTCCAGCCGGGAGGTAGAGTGGGAGCCGGCATCGGCTGATCCAGCCCTCGCCACAAGAGCCGGCCATCGTTGTGGTCATCATTCCAACCCCGCTGTCTCAGTGCATTCAGAAAAAAGCGATCGTCTTGATAAATGCCGGCATCGAGGAGGAGCCGCGATTGGGGCCAAGCGGCACGCCGTGCTGACCAGTGCGCCTCGCCCCAGTCGATCATCTCCTCTTCGATCCCACTGCCCATGGCGTCTGGATGTATTTGTGCATCAAATCCCGCATCCTTGCGCCGTGGCGGATCGACCAGGGCATATCCGGCCAGCCGGTCGCCGTCGAACCATAACCGGGTGGTCTCTTCCAGGGGATTCCGGATGGTCATCAAGAAGGTTCGCCAGGTAAGGTCGCCGGTATGCCAGCAACCGTGGCCGTACCGCGCCCGTCGCTCGACGAGCAGATTACGCATTTGTGGCAGGTCTTGTAAGCCGGCGGCGCGGCGCTCGAATGTGGTCATCGCGTCACGACCAAAAGGATTCCGACAACGGCGAGGGCGAATCCGGCCAGGTATTGCCAGTTGAGCCCTTCACGGAAAACGATAATGCCAAGCGTTGCCGCCACAATGATCCCGCCCATCCGAATGACCGGGGTTCCGATGGAAAGGTTCACCCCTTGTGAAAAGAGCAAAAAGAGAATGCCCGTAAAGACGCCGAACGAAAGACCGGTCACGACCGACCAGAGAACGCCATCTCGCGTCGCCATCAAGGGCTCCTGGGTGCGCGTCCAGAGAACCCAGACGAGCGGCGGGAGGACGGCGACGGCTCCATAGATGAGCGCACCCAGGCTGGGCGAGATCTTGCCGCCGGTCTGCTTGATCGAAAAGTCGGCCAGCGCCAGAATGAGCATGGCAGCAACTGCCAGTGCAATCGTCTGAGGTGACAAGGGCATTTTCCTCATCGCTTAATCGATGACGGTTCCTTTGCCTTCCATTGCCCTGCCGATTGGGTGTTCAACCCGCCCATCCGCAAAAATCACCTGCCGGACGCCGAGGTTGAGCGCTTCGCTCGCGCCCAATACCTTTTTCTTCATCCGCCCTTCGGCGAACGAGATCGACGCCTCAACCCGGCGCCGGTCGATATGCGGAATGACCGATGCTTCGTCTGGATATTTTTCCATCAAACCGGCGACGTTCGTTAGAATGATGAGCCGCTCGGCCTTGACTCCCCCTGCGATCATCGCCGCGGCGCGGTCTCCGTCGACGTTGATCGCCTCGCCCTGGTAGGAAACGGCGAGCGGCGCGACGACCGGCAGGTAATTCATGTCGAGCAGAGCGCAAAGGAGCTGGCTGTTGACTTTTTCCACGCGCCCCGTATAGTCATCGCGCAGGATACGCTGCCGTCCGTTCTCGACGATGCGGATGGCGTCTTTGCGAGTCCCTTCCATAATGCGTCCGCTCACGCCGTTCAGTCCGACCGCGTTAACGCCCAACTTTTGCAGTCGCTCGACCAGGAAAGTGTTGATCTTGCCGACCGCCGCCATCGCATAAATCTCCAATGTCGTCCGGTCGGTATAGCGAGAGGTGAACCCTTGCGGCGAGGTGACGTGGCGCGCCGGGTAGCCCAGTTTTTCGCCCAGTTCATCCGACTCTTTGCCTGCGCCGTGAACGAGGATGAGCCGCTCTCCGGATTGCCATAGTGCGGCCGCATCGGCGCAGACGTAATCCATATTGATACCGCGCGAGCCGCCAATTTTCACAACAAACATGGACCCATTCCCCTTTTATTCCTTGATTCTGATCCGCGTGGGGGATGAGCGCTTGCCAATGAATGATGTTGCGCTATCCATTAAATCGGATGTAGACCCGGAAAGCCGAGCCCGGTCTTTTCGTCAAACCCGCACATGACGTTCATACTTTGCACCGCGCTGCCCGCAGCCCCTTTCATCAGATTGTCGATCGCGCAAATCGACACCACGCGCCCGCTCTCGGCGTCCAGCTCGAACCCAACATCGGCGTAATTCGAGCCGGCGAGAATTTTGGGTTCGGGATAGCGATAGATTCCGCTCTTGTCCTTGACGATGCGAACGAACGGCTCTTCGCGGAACGCGCTCCGGTACGCTTTCCATAGGTCCTTGTCTGCCAGCTTGCCCTTGACAAAAACATGGGCGGCCGCCAGCGCGCCGCGTACCAGATCCACCGAGGTAATCGTCATGTGCACATTGCCCAGTTTTAATTCCTGCTCGACTTCGGCGGTATGGCGGTGCCGCGTCGGCGCATACGTGCGGATGACGCTTGAACGCTCGGGGTGATGCGATCCGGGGTTGGGGGAGTTGCCGCCTTCGCTCGAGCCAACCTTGACATCGACGATGATCGGCTTGCTCTCGTCAATCAGTCCCGCCTTGACCAGTGGGAGGAGGGCGAGGTTGGCGCAGGTGGCGTTGCAGCCCACGCCGCTGATATAGTTCGCCCCTGTCATCTCGGCCCGGTGCAGCTCGGGCAGCCCATAGACGAATTTGTTGAGCCAGCTTGCATCGGCGTGCTCCCCGTACCACTCGCGATAGACCCCGGGGTCGCGCAGGCGAAAGTCGGCCGAGAGGTCGACGATGCGCGGCGCCAGTGACGCATAGTGCGCAATATTCTTTTGGGCCTCGCCATGCGGCAGCGCCAGAAAGAGCAGGTCGCAGGCCTGCAACTGGTCGCGCGCGGTATACTGGAGCAGGGTCTGACCGCGCAGGTTGGGATGGGTCTGGTAAACGTACTCTCCGACGTGCGATTCGGATGTCACCTGGACGATTTCGACCCGTGGATGTTGCAAGAGAATGCGTAATAGTTCGCCTCCGGTATATCCGGAGGCGCCGACAATGGATACTCTCATGGGATGGGTCTATCCTAACTCGGCGCGTTTTTGTTCCAGCGCCTGTTTCACACGAATATACTCGGTCTCGGCCAGGGCAATCTTGTCCTCTGCGCCTGCCAGGTTGCCTACTTTGCCCATGTCCTCCATTTCCTTGGAGAGGGCGGCCAGGTCGCGCGCTCCAAAGTTTGCGCTGTTTGACTTGAGACTATGGGCGGCCCGGCGGAAATCCGCGCTATTCCCGGCGGCCAGGCTGCTGCGCAAATCGGCGAAGAGTTGGGGAGTGTCTGTGAAATAAGCCTCCATGAGCTCATCCAGAAAGGATGGATCACCGCCGGTCGATTCGTAGAGCGTGCCAAAGGCTTCTTGATCAATGATTGAGGTGTCTGACATAGATTCCTCTCAACTTGGACCTGAATGGGGTTCTTCCCGTTTCTCGCGCAACTGGGCGGCCTTGACGCGTAACTCACGGAAATAGTCGGAGTCGACGATCTCTTCCACCTCGCGCGCCTTTTTGACTTCGTCGATCTCGATCCGCAGTTCCATCAGTTGCTGCTTGAGGCGTTGCTCACGCGCATACACCTCGCGTGCCATATTCAGAAACACGCGGGCCAGGTGCCCTAGCGCATCCGTGCGCTCGGCGACCGGGGTCAAGTTCTCCAGGTCAAAAGTGCCCGCCTCGACGGCGCTCGCCGCATCCGTCAGCCGCGCAACCTGGTGCAAATATTCGAGTTCCTGATCGCGCAATTGTTTTTTCTCGAGGCAGGCGCCCAGGCGGGCCCGGAGTAAGAGCGGGTTGAACGGTTTGGGCAAATAGTCCTCGGCGCCGAGGCCAATGCACTTGATGACGCTATCCATCTCGTCGAGAGCGGAAATGACAATGACGGGAATCTCGCGCAGGTCGGGGTCCTGTTTCAGCCGTTCCAATACCTGGTAACCATCCAACTCGGGCATGATAATGTCAAGCAACAAGAGATCGAACGGCGCCTGGCGGATCACCTCAAGCGCCTGTCGCCCGTTTTCGGCCAGCGCGACGGTATGCCCCTGTTGTTCCAGGACGCGCTTGAGCTGCATTCGATTGATGCGATTGTCGTCGACCACCAGAATACGTCCAGAGTTGGCCATGTTTACCTCGGCTCTTGTTCCCCTTTGAATGAGCGCCCGGTTGCAAAATCCCCTTGTCTCAGCACCTTTATTTCTGAAAAGCGAGGGCCGCCGCTGCAGGCAGCGGGGCGGTCGCGAGTGGATTGACCTCACGCTTACCAACCGCCAGCACGTAATCGATGATGCGGTTGGGAATATCGACGCCGGTCGTCGCAATGCTGTTGCGGAACTCGATCGTATAGTTCACTTCGTTGACCAGCAACCCGCGTTCCGGGTCTTCGAGCACATCCACGCCCGTGATCCCGCCGCCGACCGCGTTCGAGGCCGCCACACAAAGGGCGTTCAGCTCAGGCGTCACCGGGCAATTGGTCGCCACCCCGCCGCGGGCCGTGTTCGTAATCCAGTGTTCCGATTGGCGATAAATGGCCGCGACCGTCTCGTTGCCGATGACGAATGCACGGATGTCTCGCTTGGGCTTGCGAATATATTCTTGAATATAAAAGATCGAGTGATGATACGAGCCGAGAATCTCCTTGTGCTCGAGAATCGCCTCGGCCGCATCCCGGTCGTTCACTTTGGAAAGCAAGCGGCCCCACGAGCCAATCGCCGGTTTCAGGATGACCGGATAGCCTAGCTCTTCAATCGCCTGTAGCGCCGACTCGGGAGTAAAGGCAACTTTGATCCTCGGGCTGGGAACGCCGGCGCGGATGAGCGCCGACGAGGTTACGAGCTTGTTGCCGCATACGTCGGCGACATGGGCCGTGTTGACCGTAGGGATGCCCCAGTCATTCAGGATCTTGAGCGCATAGAGCGCACGGGAATGATTGATGCAGCGCTCGAGCACTACGTCATATTTCGACCAGGGCGCTGGATTTTCGAGATCAAAGACCAGATCGCGGTCGTCAACCCGGTCGTAATCCAGCCCCCGCTGTTCCAGCGTTTCAAACAGCAGCTTTTCCTCGACGCGCGCGCGTGAATAGATGACGCCAATCTTCATTTTTGATTTCAGATTGCAGATTTCGGATGACCAAAACAGGTCATCTGGACATTCCGAACTCCACAGTCTGCCATTCCCCTTATTCTCCCCAGTCTTCTTCTTCCTGCGGCGCCATTTCGAGTTTGAGCGGATTCTCGCTCGTCACTTCGAGCTCGACCCCACAGTCTGAGCAGACAAGGATTTCGCCGCGTAACGGCTTGTCAATGGTGATGGTGTTGTCGCATTCGGGACAATTCGCAGTCATGCTCTCTTCCTCTCCAAATAAAAATCAGCCCTCGCCACTATGCCATCGTTGGTGAGGGCTGATTCAAGTCATTTTTCTGGTGGCTCACTTGAAAACAGATTAAGGAAACCAATTTGGGGCGTAGTTTAGCACCGACCTCCCACCCTGTCAATACTTTGCGTAGGGTTTCAGCGCAATTTTAAGGTAAAAAAACGCGCGGTCTACACTGACCGCGCAGGGGGGGACGGGGTTAATGCGTGGACTTAGGTCCGGACAACGGAATCCTCACTGCCAAACCCGTTGGGGGCATAGGCGTCGGCATGCCAGTCATTCTCCCAGCGCGAGTTGTCGAGCCAGTAGCGGAAACGATATTCCTTACCCGCTTCGAGATTGATGGCGGCGCTAAAGGATCCATCCTTTTTGCGCTTCATCGGCGTGGCGTTAAGATCCCAACCGTTAAAGTCACCGGCCACGGCTGCTGCTTGGGCTTCTGTCCCTTGCGGCAGTTCGAAAGTGACCTTGCAAACCCCTTTCTTGGTCTTGAGATAGCCTTTCGTCATTTTTTACCTCCAATGGATGTGAATCAGAATCAGGTGTCAAAAATCGACCCACTCATTGTACAAGGATTTGGGATGCGCGCAAGTCAGAGAGTCGATCTGGTTTGACATAATCTTGAGGCGTTTTGCTCGGGGCCAACCTTGCTTAATCCCATTGCATGTTTGATTTCCACTGGGGCGAAAAGGCAGGTCCTCGCAACCAACGGTTTTCCATCACGTATTCGGAAATTCTTTGACATTTAATTACTACTATGCTAAGATAAATATGTACTTATCTGTCCGTGCCTTTTTTCGCCGGACTTGTTTTATCCCTTCCGCCCAACCATAATCTCGACCCGGAGTTACACACTCACTTGCATTAACAGGCCCTGAACGCCAAGCCTCATGCAATCTGAATGCATTTGATCATCGGTAAGCCTGTCCAAAGGTGGTTGCCGCCCCATTTTTCTTTAATTATTCAGGCGACCATGCCGGGATCTGCATCGAGTGTGCCCTCTGGTACACTTTTTTTGTCTCTGGGAAACGCTTTTTCCCTGGGCGGTGAGAAGAAGGATGGCATGAGCATCGAATTTATCTCTCGCATCATCGGGATGGTCACGTTTTCAGTCATGGGGTGGCGGATTGGCGACGCCCTCAGTTCCAGCCAGGACCCTAGTGACATCCGTTTTGTCCTCGCGCTGAGCCTCGCAGGCGCGGCGCTTGGTCTTTTGGTGACCCCTTGGATCACGCTTCGGCCTTATTCCTGGTTTCGACACAAGATGCGCCAGATCCCGGCGAGCCAGTTGGTCGCCATGACCCTCGGCCTCATTATCGGGCTGATTATTGCTGCACTGACGGCTTTTCCCCTCTCCTTGCTCCCTGAGCCCTGGCGAAATGTCCTGCCCTTTGTCGCCCTGGTCGTTTTTGGCTATGTTGGCGCCTGGGTGATGATGATCCGTGAAAGGGACATTTTCAATGTTCTGGGCGCGCGCTTTACCCGAGGCGAAGGGGGCCGAAATAACCCTGCCGCCAGCCCTGCCTCGGATCGAATGGTGCTCCTGGACACTTCGGTCATTATTGACGGCCGGATCGCCGATGTCTCCCGGACGGGCTTTGTCGACGGGGTTATGACTATTCCCCGTTTCGTCCTGAACGAATTGCAGCATATTGCCGATTCCCCCGATGCGCTTCGGCGCAACCGGGGCCGCCGGGGGTTGGAGATGCTCAACAAGCTCCAAAAAGAGTCGGTCGTGCCAATTCGTATTTCTGACCTTGATGCCGAAGACGTGCGTGAGGTGGACGACAAGTTGATCCGCCTCGCCAAAAACCTGAGATGCCCTGTCCTGACCAATGATTATAACCTGAACAAGGTTGCCGAGCTGCAAGGGGTGCGCGTCCTGAACATCAATGAGCTGGCAAACGCCGTGCGCGCCGTCGTTTTGCCGGGCGAGAATATGCACATCCGCGTGGTTCAAGAGGGCAAGGAGTTGGGGCAGGGGGTCGCTTATCTGGATGATGGAACCATGGTGGTGGTCGAAAATGGCCGCAAGTTTATCGGCAGCGTAATCGATGTGACTGTCACCCGGATGCTCCAGACCAACCAGGGGCGTATGATTTTTGCTGCTCCTGCGAATGACCACAAATGAGTACGCAACGGTGAATCGATACATTCGTCATTTGTCATTGGGCCATGTCCTTCCAAGTCTATAATACGCTCAGCCGGAAAAAAGAAGAGTTTCAGCCGAACGATCCCAACCGGGTTTCCATGTATGTTTGCGGGCCCAACCTGTACGGTCCTGCGCATATTGGCCATGCGCTCTCTTATATCATTTTCGATACTCTCAAGCGGTACCTGAAATTCCGTGGTTATCAAGTGCGCCACGTCCAGAACTTTACAGATATTGAGGACCGCATTATCGAAACGGCCCGGACGCAAAACACGACGATCCAGGCGCTCGCCGAGAAATATATCCATCGCTTTTTACAAGAGATGGAGGCGCTCAATATTCTGGCCGCCGATATCTATCCGCGGGCTACCGCTTCCATCCCGACCATCATTGAAATGAACAAGGGGCTCATTGCCCGGGGATCAGCCTATACGGTGGATGGCGATGTGTATTATCGCGTCCGGGCTGACGCGGACTATGGTAAGCTCTCGCGCCGGACTCTGGACGAGATGCAGGCCGGCGCACGGGTGGCTGTGGATGAGCGCAAGGAAGACCCGCTCGACTTTGTGCTCTGGAAGTCCGCCAAACCGGGTGAGCCTTCCTGGGATTCTCCCTGGGGACCCGGGCGTCCTGGCTGGCATATCGAGTGCTCGGCGATGAACCTGGAATTCCAGGGACCGCAGATCGACATTCACGGCGGCGGCTATGATGTAATCTTTCCCCATCACGAGAACGAGATTGCCCAGTCCGAGTCCTTTACCGGCAAGGCGCCTTTCGTCAAGTATTGGGTCCACAATGCACTCTTGCACCTGCCGGGCAAGGAAAAGATGACGCGGCATGAGGGGGGGCTCATCGAGATCCCCGATGCGCTCTCGCGGCACAGCGCCGATGCCATTCGCGCGTTCATTCTCAATACGCACTATCGCTCGCCGCTTGCCTGGACTGAGGAGGGGGTTGAGGGTACAGAGCGCGGGCTCGATCGCCTGCGCGCCGCAGTTGAGGACCATCTGGCTGTTGAACCGGCGTCCGCCGCGCAGGAAAATGCGCTGACCGGGTTGGCGGCAGAGACACGCGCTCGATTTATCGCGGCGATGGACGATGATCTGAATAGCCCGATGGCGCTCGGTCTTCTCTTTGACCTCGCACGCGAAATCAATCGCGCGCGCGCCGAGGGTGTGCTGGTGGCGGATTTGGCTCCTGCCCAGGCGACGTTGCGCGAATTGGCCGGTGTGTTCGGCCTGACGCTCAAGGAACCCGAGCGCACCGTGAGCGAAGCGGATGCAGTCGCTATCGAAGGTCTCGTCCAAAAGCGCAACGCTCTCCGCAGCGCGAAAAAGTTTGCGGAGGCGGACCAGGTCCGCGCGGAACTGGCCGCGATGGGGGTTGTGCTCGAAGACACCTCGCAGGGAACGACCTGGAAAAAGATAAAGTAGTGGCCAGAGACAAGCACCAGGCACAGGATGCCGATTATATATTCGGGCGCAACGCCGTTTTGCAGGCCATCAAGGCCGGGACCGATGTCAAAACGGTCTATGTCGCGCGTGGCACGCATCGCGATGGAATGCTCGGCGAGGCGCTGGCCGAGGCGAACCGGGAGGGGATTCCGGTCGTCGAATTGGACCGCGATGCGCTAGACCGGATGGTCCGGCGCGGCGCGCAACATCAAGGCATTATCGCCGAGGCGGGCGAGTTTGAGTACGCCGATCTTGCGGATGTTCTCGCCGCGGCGGGCGCGGGCGGCGAGCCGCCGCTCTTGCTCCTTCTCGATAATGTCCAGTACGTCAAGAACTTTGGCGCGCTCCTTCGCACGGCTGAGGCCATCGGCGTGCACGGGGTGATTATTCCCGAGCACCGGCAGGCGGGCGTCACTGCCGAGGTGCGGAAGGCATCTGCCGGGGCGGTCGATTTTCTCCGTGTGGCGCAGGTGACCAATCTCGCTCGCACGATCGACGATCTCAAGCACGAAAATGTCTGGGTCGTCGGCATTGAAGAGACGCCCGACGCGCGGCTCTATACCCAGGTGGACTATACCATGCCGGTCGCGTTCGTCGTCGGCAGTGAGATCGAAGGGTTGCGTCGCCTGACGCGTGATAAGTGTGACTATATCGTCAAGATTCCGATGTGGGGCCAGACCCCTTCGCTCAACGTCTCGGTAGCCGGCTCGATTGTGCTCTATGAAGCGATGCGGCAGCGCAAGCGATTTTAGTATAAATGTGAAAATTTGACCAAACGGGCAATCGCGATTATAATTTCCACTTGCTGTGGGTCGTTAGGTTTCCTTATTCCCGTTCCTTTCTAGAACCAGCCCTATGCCGATGCCGAAAAAGCCGCGTGCGCTCTGCGCCTGCGGTTGCGGGCGAGAAGTTACTCGCCCGATGTACAAGTTTTTCTCGAATCAATGTCAGTCCGACTTTGAATATCGAGAGTACATCAGGCGGTGGAAGGCGGGTGAAGAATCCGGTAATATTGGCACAGTTGGTCAAATCTCAAAGAATATCAAGAGATACCTGCTGGAAAAGTATGCAAGCGCGTGTTCCAACTGTGGCTGGTCCAAGCGACACCCTCTAACCGGCAATGTGCCACTTGAGGTGGATCACATTAATGGCGATGCCTCCGATAATCGAGAGGAAAACTTGCGCTTGTTGTGTCCCAACTGCCATGCGCTGACGCCAAACTTTCGTGCGCTTAATTGGGGCAAGGGAAGACCGAATAGACGATAATACGCTGGCGTAGCTCAGTCGGTAGAGCAGCCGATTTGTAATCGGCCGGTCATCAGTTCAAATCTGATCGCCAGCTCACGGCAGAACGCGGAGAACGGATGTAATCCGCATTTAAGATTGACAATTCACATCATGGGGAGGCGGCGGAGACGGCGAGCCGCGCATGACTGTAAATCATGTCCCGAACGGGTCAGGGGGTTCGAATCCCTCCCTCCCCACCTTGAGTTTCAGATTGGCGCAAGCAGGCGTGTTCTAAATCTGAAATCATCAATCTAGATTCTGAAAACACCTCGCCCTCGTAGCTCAGTCGGTAGAGCACAGTCTTGGTAAGACTGGGGTCCTGGGTCCGAATCCCAGCGAGGGCTCCATAATTTTTATATTCGGAGGAGAAATCCCGAATGGCCAAGTCGAAATTTGAACGAACCAAGCCACATGTGAATATCGGCACGATCGGGCACGTCGATCACGGCAAGACGACGCTGACGGCCGCGATCACCAAGGTGCTGGCGATGGGCAATCCCAATGTCCAGTTCAAGGCCTACGACCAGATCGACAACG
>JBAVQS010000273.1:0-3581 GCA_049694275.1 Anaerolineae bacterium
CTCACAGGCACCAGTGAGCGAACGGTCTTAGCTTGTCTGGACGACTGGGAGCATTATACCGCAGGTGTATGTTAAAGTTTCTGCCCTCAAACATCCCGCCGGGCGGGATGAGCATCTCAGCATGACAGGCTTCACAGCGCCAGAAAATTCTGCAACATCTGTTTGCCACACGGCGTCAGCACGCTCTCGGGATGAAACTGCACCCCTTCGAGCGGGTACTCTTTGTGCCGGAGCCCCATCACCTCTCCCTGCTTGGTAAAGGCGGTGACGCGCAGGTCCGGCGGGAGCGGCTCCTGGACGATCAGCGAATGATACCGCCCGCCCTGGAACGGATTCGGCAAGCCGTCGAACAGCCCCTGCCCATCGTGGTAGATCGGCGAAGTCTTGCCATGCATCAACCGCGGGGCGCGCGTCACCGCGCCGCCGAACACATCGCCAATGCACTGATGGCCCAGGCAGACGCCGAGGATCGGCGTCGTCTTGTAAAACTCGCGAATGACGGCGTTTGAGATGCCCCCATCCTGCGGCGTGCCCGGTCCCGGCGAGACGACCAGGTGCGAGGGGGCGAGCCGTGCGATCTCGGCCAGCGAAATCCGATCATTTCGAAAAACGCACACCTCTGCGCCCATCTCCCCGAGGTACTGGACCAGGTTATAAGTAAACGAATCGTAATTGTCGATAACGAGAATCATATCTCCTCCGCCAGGCGAATCGCTTCGGCCAATGCCCGCGCCTTGTTCACACACTCCTGGTGCTCGCGCGCCGGGTCCGAATCGGCCACAATCCCCGCGCCCGCCTGAATCATGGCGCGGGGGCCGCGCTGCACGATCGTCCGGATGGTAATGCAAAAATCCATATTGCTCTTGCCCTCGACCGGAAAGCCGAAATAGCCGACGGCGCCCGCATACGGCCCGCGCCGCGTCCCCTCCAGCTCTTCGATAATCTCCATCGCCCGGACCTTGGGCGCACCCGAGACGGTGCCCGCGGGAAAAGTCGCCCGCAGGAGGTCAAAGGCGTCGAGCCCGCGCCGCAGCCGGCCAACCACGCGCGAGACCAGGTGCATGACGTGCGAGTATTTCTCGACGATCATAAACTCAGGCACCTGCACCGAGCCGTATTCGCACACGCGCCCCAGGTCATTGCGCCCCAGGTCCACGAGCATGACATGCTCGGCGCACTCTTTGGGGTCCGCCCGCAGCTCCTCCACCAGCCGCGCATCCGCCGCTTCATCCGCGCCGCGCGGCCGTGTCCCCGCGATCGGGTTGAGCTGCGCCACTTCTCCCTCTAAGCGCACCAGCACTTCGGGCGACGATCCGATGAACTGGAGGTCGTCGAAATCCAGCAGGAACATATAAGGGGAGGGATTGAGCCGCCGCAGGGCGCGATAAATCGAAAAGGGGTCCGCCGCCGTCTCGCGCGAGAACCGTTGGGAGAGCACAACCTGAAAAATGTCCCCCGCCGCGATATACTCGCGCGCCCGTTCGACCATCTCCCCGTACTGCTCCGGCGTCACGTTCGACGCGAGGGCGTGCCCGTTGTGCCCCGGCGTCGCCCGGCGCGGCGGGAGCGGCCGTTCGAGCTGCGCCACCACCCCTTCGATTCGCGCGACGGCGTCCTCATACGCCGCGCGGGCCGAGCCCTCGACGTGCGCGTTGGCGATGATGAGCGCGCGGTGCTTGACGTGGTCAAACGCGACGACGGTATCGGCCAGCATGAGAATCGCCTCGGGGAGCTCCAGCTCATCGCGCGCCGTCTCCGGCAATCGCTCCAGCCGGCGCACGAGGTCGTACGACAGATAGCCGACCGCCCCGCCGAAAAAGCGCGGCAGCCCCGGCGCGGGCACCGCCTGGTACGCGGCCATAAAATGCCGCAGGGCATCCAGCGGGTCGCCGCCGTTGAGCGCCACCGTCTCGCTCTGCCCGCGGCCCCGAATCGTCAGGGTATCCCCGCGCAGCGTCAGGATTTTGGTCGGGTTGAGGGCGAGGAACGAATAGCGCGCCATCCGTTCGCCCCCCTCGATCGATTCGAGGAGGCACGAGCCGCCGGCCCCGTGCAGCTTCAAGTAGACCGAGACCGGCGTCTCCAGGTCCATATTAATCTCGCGATAGACCGGGATCAGGTTCCCCTGCCCGGCCAGCGTTTCAAACTCGGCAAGTGTTGGGTAATTCATCGACGCCTCTCACTCCGATCGTCTGTCATTCTGAGGAAGCGCAGTTTGCGACCGAAGAATCTCCTCGTCAGGGCAAACAGATTGCTTCGTCCCTGCTCAGAAACTTGAAATTATTATGTCAAGTTTCTGTTCTTGAACATTCCGCCGACGCGGGATGTGGTTCTCGCAATGACATTCGCCTTATGATACAAACAAAAAAGCCGCTCATCCTCCACATGCGCGCACTGCGCACTGGAAGGACGAGCGGCCTGTCACCCGTGGTGCCACCTTCTTGGGACTGGAGGCCGATAGCGGCCCAAATAAAAAACGCGTTCGTGAAAACACGAAACGCGCACGCCAGTCTCACTCTTGTCGAGCACGCCGTTTGCGCCCGAATAGGCGCATCCTTGATGCTCTCTGCCACGATAACGGGGGCGATCTCCGTCCACACCTACCGGGCGTTAGCCGTTCGGCGGGAGACTCCTCGGTCCATTCGCCATCTTCTGAAATATCGATCTTGCACCGACTGATCGACTCTCTGCATCTCGTCCGATGGGTACTCGTCCGATTCACGGTCTTTACTTATTGGGGACATATTAGCTGGAAATCGCCCGCCTGTCAAGAGGCAACGATGCCCAGCCCCGCGAATGAATTGCGGGCTGGCATGGAAAACGCGCTGAAAGCGCGTTGGGGGAAATCGCCTGGATAGTTTGCCAACGCAACTTGGCAACAGCCCCGCTACCAGTCACGGCGATTGCAAAGTCGGTTGACACTGTCATTGCGAGACCCACATCCCGCGCAGCGGAATGTTCAAGAACAGCAACTGTCATTGCAAGCGTAGTGTGCGAAGCAATCTCCCTGGCGTAGGCGGGATTGCTTCGTCGCAACCCTGGCCTCCCGCCTTACGGCGGACGAAGAACGCCAGGGGAGGCAAAGCGCTGCTCAGAAACTTGAAATTATTATGTCAAGTTTCTGTTCTTGAACATTCCGCCGACGCGGGATGTGGTTCTCGCAATGACAGACCGACTTTGCAATCGCCCTGCGCTACCAGTTCTTCCTCATTGCGCAATCCCGTGACCCCGCGTATAATCTAAAAGATTGCTCCGGTGAAGCTGTCCGCCAACGGAGCGCGAGCACCGGCGCTTGCAATCTCCAGCGCACATTTCACCTGCCTGCGCCGGCCGGTCGCCGGGCGGTCCCTTCCTTGCTATGGCCAAAACCAAGATTACCCTTTCCCAGCTCGAAAACTTTCTCATGGGCGCGGCAGACATCCTCCGCGGTAACATGGACGCGTCCGAATACAAGAGACGTTATCCGAAATAGGGTATACTAACCCCATGCTGTGCTACGATGAGTTGCAAGATAATGAGCGGAAGTTTCTCGCATTGACGGGGCTCACCCCCAAAGAATTCGGGCTGCTACTCCCCACCTT
>JBAVQS010000274.1:0-5888 GCA_049694275.1 Anaerolineae bacterium
ATTGCGCTATTCCTAGCTCTTGCGCTTTTTCACAAAGTGCTCGATGCGCGTCAGCGCCTCTTCCAGATTCGCCATCGAGTTGGCATAGGCCATCCGGACAAAGCCGGCGCCGCTGGCGCCAAAGGCATCGCCGGGGACCGCGGCGACGTGCTCGTCATAGAGGAGCTGGTTCGAGAACTCGTCGCTCGTCAGACCGGTGCTGCGAATATCGGGAAAGACATAAAAAGCGCCGCGCGGCTCAAAGGTGGGCAGCCCCATCGTGTTGAGCCCCGCCACCATCATCTGGCGGCGCTGGTCATATTCCGTCACCATCGCCTTGATACTGTCTTCGCCGTGCAGGATCGCTTCGGTCGCCGCCGCCTGCGCCATCGTCGGCGCGCTCATAATCATGTACTGGTGCACCTTGCGGATGGCCGCCAGGATCTCGGGATTGGCGCAGGCATAGCCGATGCGCCAGCCGGTCATCGCATAATTTTTGCTAAAGCCGCCCAGGAGGATCGTGCGGTCGCGCATACCGGGGAGCGTCGCAAAACAGACATGCTCCGCCCCATAGACGAGGCGGTCATAGAGCTCGTCCGACAGGACCAGCAGATCGTGTTTTTCGGCCACATCGGCAATCTCTTGCAACCGCGCCCGCGTCATCACCGCGCCGGTCGGATTGTTGGGATAGCCAATAAAGATCATCTTGGTTTTCGGGGTGACGGCCGCCTCGATCTCTTCGCCGGTCACCTGAAAATCGTTCTCGACCTGCGTGGCAACCACCACCGGGACACCGCCGGCAAAGACTACGCTCGGCTTGTAAGCAACAAACGAGGGCTCGACGACAATGACCTCGTCCCCCGGATCGACCACCGCCAGCATCGCGCACTGGAGCGCTTCCGAAACGCCGACCGTAATCACGATCTCGTTCTCGGCGTCATAGCGAACGCCATAAAGCTCGAACAGCTTGTCCGAGAGCGCAGTGCGGAGCTCGATGGTCCCCGAATTGGAAGTATAGTGCGTCTCCCCGCGCTCGATGGAGCGAACGCCCGCCTGGCTGATGTTTTCAGGCGTGACGAAATCCGGCTCGCCGATGCCCAGAGAGATGACATCTTTCATCGTCGCCGCAATATCAAAAAACCGGCGAATACCGGAAGGGGGAACGGACTGGACCTTTTGAGAGATGCGGGTTTTCATAGGCCTACCTTTTTCTGACGTGTGACCGAGAATACGCCCTGACGGGCGCGAGCGTTTTCAATCGGAAAAATCGATCTCTGAGGAATCGCCGACATTCAACCGTTCAAATGCGCCGCGCACACGCGCCTCCTTGCCCACCAGCGAGAATTCCAGCGTGACATTCTGAATCTGTGCATCCTCGCTGATAATACAATCGCGCAGGATGGAATCCTCGATCACCGCGCCGGAAGAGATCGAGACATACGGGCCAACGATCGAGCGGGAGATTACCGCGTCCTCGGCAATATAGACCGGCTGGATGATCAGGGATTCGCGCGCCAGCAGCGGATGGGTGCCGTTCTTGCCAAGCAGGTAGCGATTGGTTTTAAGGAGCGCCTCGCGGGTGCCGCAGTCTTCCCAAACCGGAATCGTCTCCGCTTCAAACCGGGCCCCGCGCGAAACCATCAGTTGCAGGGCATCGGCCAGGTAATACTCCCCCTTGGTCTGGATATCTTGCGACAGGACATCGTCCAGCGCCCGGATCAGCCCGCGCCAGTCCCTGAGATAATAGACGCCGACGACGGCGAGATTCGAGACCGGCGTATCCGGCTTTTCGACAAAACGGGTGACATAACCGTTCGCGATGGTCACCACCCCAAAACGGCGCGGATCGACCACCTCTTTGGTAAAGATGAGACCATCGCCCTGAACCCGGCCGAGCCGTGTCCAATCGGTCTCCCAAATAGTATCGCCAAAGATGATGAGCACGTCCTGGTCAATTTGCGATTTGGCCAGGGCGATCGCATGCGCCTGCCCCTTCATCTCGGTCTGTTCGACATAAGAGGCGCGCAGGTCCGGATAGGTCTTGCTCACATACGCTTGAATCTGGTCGCCCAGGTAGCCGACGACAAAAATAATCTCATCCAGCTTGAGCTCCGCCATGCCATCCAGAATGTGGCCGAGCACCGGCTTGCCCGCCACATTCACCAGCGGCTTGGGCCGGCTATACGTATGCGGCCGCAGGCGCGTGCCAAGGCCTGCGAGCAAAATCACTGCTTTCACGTCAACTCCTTTGTTGGCCCTCAATCACGAGGACAAATTCCCCTTTGAACGGCGCCTCTATAAATGTCTGAACGACCTCGGCAACCGTGCCGCGCACAATCCGCTCATCGCGCATCGTCAAATTACAAACCACTGCCATCCGCCGCTCGGGCCCCAGCTCTTGCTGGATGCTCTTGAGCACGGGCATCAAACGATAGGGCGCTTCGAGTAGGACCAGCGTTTCCGCCAGCTCTTTGTACTGGGCAAGCGCCCGCTGGCGCAGTTCCGTCTTGGGCGGTAATTGTCCCAGAAACCGAAACCGGGCGGCAGGCAGGCCGCTCACGACCAGCGCAGCGACGATGGAAGAGGCGCCCGGAATGGGCGTAATGCGAATCCCCGCCTTGAGCGCGCTATCGACCAGGGGCGCGCCCGGGTCCGCCAGCAGCGGGGTGCCATGGTCCGAGATCAATGCCATGTTTTCCCCGCGCACGAGCCGTTCGACCAGCAGCGCGACCTGCTCTGCCTCCGAGTGTTCGTTCAATTCGACGAGCGGTTTGGCCAGTTCGTACTGCGCCAAAAGCGTCGAGCCAACCCGCAGCTCCTCACAGATCACGGCGTCCACCTCCGCCAGAATGCGCCGCCCGCGCAGCGTCAAATCCAGCGGATTTCCAATCGGCGTCGAGACAATATAGAGGATTCCACTCATTTCCTTCTCTAGCGATTCTAGTCTTAGTTAACAGGGATGTCAAACAAACAGCAAAACCGTGACGTGCTTACACGTGACGGATCGACCACTCCCCGCTGGCGGGCGCGCGGTTACATTGCTCTTCATTCAACCCTTTCACTGCGTACCAGACGAATCAATTCTTCATACTCGTTCATGGGATTGTCCATCGATTTCAAATCCTTTATCATCCTTATCCCTGAGCGCCAATTCAATCGCCTGCGTTAACGTCAGGACACGCCCCTCCGCCCAGGCCTGGCTCAAGCGATCAGGCGCCAGTCTCGCGCCCAATGCCGTTACGATGCGATTGTAGCGTTCGCGATCCAGAGGCCAGAGATGGGTGCGCATCGATTCTTGCAAGCCCTCCACCGCCGCAAGGAGCTGCGCCGCACGGAGCGTGTTTCCCTGGGCCGCAACGGCTTCAGCCAGCGCCGCGAGGCAACCGATACTCCCTCGATAATCCCCAACTTGCTGGTTGAGCGACAGGCTCTCCTTGAGCCGCGCAAATGCGCCCAGCGGCTCGCCCCGTTGCAGCTGGATCTGGCCGAGCCGCCGCCAGGGATAAGCGAGAGCGACCAGATCTCCCTCTTTCCGCAATAGCCCGATGCTCTCTTCATAGAGCGCCTGCGCCGCTGCGTAATCATCCTCCTGCAGCGCCACGTCGCCGAGGAACATCAGCGCAGTGCCAACCCCATGCGCGTTCTCTAACTCGCGCTGGATCGCCACCCCTTCCTCCAGATACCGGCGCGCGGCGGCATAATCGTGGTCCGATAGAAGGGCATTCGCCAAATAGTTTAGCGTCCAGGCCATTTGCCGCTTGTCCCCTACCTCTCGGCCAATCGCCAGCGCTTGTTCCAATAGGGGGCGGGCTGTCGCCTGGTCGCCGCCGGCCCAGATCATCTGCCCCGCGGCGGTCAGCGCCTTGGCGCGCACGGCAGTCCTTTCCGAGGCGTCCGGTCGCCCCAGAATGCGCATCAAACACTCGCGCCCTTCACTATAATGGCCGCGCACTTCCCAGAAATACGTCAGCGCCCCGGCCAGCCGTAGGGCCGCTGTGATGGTTCCATATCCCGCGGCCCAATCGATTGCCGCGCGCAGGTTATCGTGCTCTGCTTCCAGGCGGTCAAACCAGGTTACCTGCGCGGCATCGCTCAGGTGGGGGTCCGCCTCCTCGACCAATGCCAGAAAGAAATCGAGATGGCGCGCCCGGACCAGATTCGCTTCCCCCGAGTCGTTCAACTTGTCCCGCGCATACTCGCGAATCGTTTCCAGAAAACGATACCGGGCGCCTGGCGCGGCGGGGTCCACCGACACGAGCGATTTCTCCACCAGGTGGCTCAGGCATTCGAGAATCCTTTCGCCCGGCAGCCGGTCGTCGCCGCAGATCGCCTCCGCCGCCGCCAGGCGCCATCCGCCCGCGAATACTTCCAGGCGCTGAAACAACAAACGCTCGGGCTCGGAAAGTAGCTCATAACTCCATTCGACCGTCGCCCGCAAGGTCTGATGGCGCGGCAGCGCAGCTCGGTTGCCGCCGGTCAGCAGGCGAAACCGGTTGTCCAGACGATTCGCGATCTCTTCGGCGCTCAGGCTGCTCATCCGCGCCGCCGCCAATTCAATCGCGAGCGGAATTCCATCGAGGCGTTGGCAGATGCGAATGACATGCGGCGCGTTCTGCTCGGTCACCTGAAAGCCGGCTGCCTGGGAGCGCGCGCGTTCGCTCAGGAGACGCACGGCTTCGTATTGGGCAAGGTCGGAAACGGGGATCGCGGCCCGGCCCATGGGAACTTGCAAGGGGGGCACGCGATAGACCGATTCCCCCACAATGCCGAGCACCTGGCGGCTGGTTGCCAGCACGCGGACCTTTTCACATTGTGACAACAAGGTCTCAATCAGGGTCGCACACGGGTCGATGAGATGCTCGCAATTATCAATCACCAGGAGGAGCTCTTGCGCGCGGAGAAATTCGACGAGCGTCGCGGTCAGGGATTTATTCTGTTGTTCCGGCACGCCCAACACTTTGGCCACCGCGTCGGGTACCCGCGCGGCATCCGCCAGCGACGATAAATCCACCCACCCCACATTATAGGCGGTCACCAACGCTCGACCTACTTCCATGGCCAAACGTGTCTTGCCGGTGCCGCCGGGTCCGGTGAGCGTGACCAGCCGGGCCGAATCGCTCACCAACCGTTGGATCTCTCCCATTTCCTTTTCGCGGCCAACGAAACTGGTCAACGGGCTGGGGAGGTTGTGCTTGAAAGGTTCGAGCGTTTTGAGCGGAGCAAAATCGGCCGGCAGGCCCGCGATGACGAGCTGAAAAATGCGCTGCGGAACGCTCAAGTCCTTGAGCCGGTGCTCGCCGAGGTCGCGCAGGCTCACCCCCTCAGGCAATGCACCTTCGACCCAAGCGCGCGTGCTCTGCGACAGGAGCACCTGTCCACCATGGCCGGCGGCGCCGAGGCGCGCCGCGCGATGCACATCAATCCCCACATAGCGCCCCCCTGCCACTGCCGGCTCGCCTGTGTGCAACCCCATGCGGACTCGCACACTCGCGCCCTGGGGCCACTGGAATGCGCTCAGGCCGCGTTGCGCCGCCACTGCGGCATTGACCGCATCGGCGGAGCGAAGAAAGACGACAAAAAAAGAGTCGCCTTGTGTATCGACAATGCGGCCATTGAAAGCCTCAAACGCTGTGCAGAGAATTTGCTGGTGGTCGGCGAGGAGGCGGGCATAATCGCCGGGCAACCGTTCGAGCAGTTGTGTCGAACCTTCGATATCCGTGAACATCAAGGTTACAGTCCCCGTCGGGAGTGCTTCCTGAGATTCACCCAATAGATCACCCATACTACAGAGTTTTGATTAATTAATGTCCGCGCTTGTGCCGCCACGGCAGGTCAGAACCAAAGATGCATGCCCAGAGACGCTTTTGCGAGCGGCGCGTGCGTGCCAGTCCAGCCATCACGTATCCTTG
>JBAVQS010000275.1:0-7091 GCA_049694275.1 Anaerolineae bacterium
CGTCCTTGTATTCGTAGTTTGCCGTGAGGGACTTGCTAACCAGTTTTGCCAGGCGTGCGCCGATCGTGTCCCATTCCGCAGTGGTATACCCGCCCGCCTCGCGCTGTCCACTCTGGTTGAAATAGGATAATGCGGCTTTGGCATGTTTCTCATCAGCGGGATAGGAATAATTGACAGGATCGCCGAATGCCGAGTCAGGCACATCGCTGAATTCGCCTGGCTTGGTGACGCTCCCGCCATCCTTCGCGGCAATGCCATATTGCTTGGCGCGCTTTTCCTGTGCGGCCTTGTCATCCACGGATTTCGCCTCGGCCATCCCCGGGCAGTTAGCCCCATTTGCGACGCAGAGGTCGTGAATCTTTTGCATGACGGTGGGATCACCGCTGCCATCGGCGTTCGCCTTGGCCGCCGCATCACAGGTTGCGCCGTTGGCCTTCGCCATGTCGTGGATCTGCTGCAACCGTTTCAGGTCCTCGGCGTTGTTGCGGGCGCCCGCTTTGAACTCCATGAGCTCGACGAGCAGTTCCGCCGATTTAGTTGGATCAATTGCCTTCATTTCACCTCCCAGGGGAACCGGCGTTTGGTCGCCGCCCCACGCCAACACGATATCGTTAAATGTGATCGGCATGCGGTCGAGCTCGACCGCTGTCACCTCACGCCCTACTGGCACATAGGCCAGCGTAATATGCGGGACGAATCCATGTGTTCCATCCACGTTCACTCCCGCTTCGCTCAGCATCTCGACCAGGTCCTGGCGGAAGGCCGGGATCTCGGGCGAGTCAAAGAGCGCGACCACTGGCGTAACGTCGTCAGCCGCATTGAACCGGGCAATCCCGCCGATCTCACCGCGCAACGCCGAATGCTCAGCCGCGAATACCTTCAAAAGCGCCAACAACGTATCCGGACCGGCTTGCACATCGGAAATGTCGCCAAGATAGGCCAGGGTGATGTGCAGTTCATCGGCGGCCGCCACATCGCCCGTATTGAGTCCAGCCTGCTGCGCCACGCCAATGAGCTTCCCGGCCGCAATGGGCGGGACGATCAGCGCGAGCATGACGCCAGAATGGGTATCGTCAGGCATGTTCGTTACGCTAGTGAATCAGTCCGGGCACGATCAGCTCCGGTTTGGCAATGCGCGTCAGATTCTGCCTCGACTGTTCCATCATGTAGTGCGCCTGGAATTCCAGGTAGCCCGCCAGGGCCATGATCTGCATCGGCGACACGTTGACTGTCTCCACCTTGAACTCTGCCGATCCGGGATATGTAAACTCGACGGTCAAGCGGCTGGGTGGGACCTGCGGCTCAGCCAACTGTGGTTCATCCGCCGGCCCGTGCTGTTTATCGGCCATCCTAATTCCTCCTCGTCTGTGGGTACGCGCGACAGTCGCCTTGCGATGCCGCCTGATCTCGCGCTTGATTCCACCTAATGCACTCATTCCTGAATCAGCTCGTTGATAAAATCGCTAAAGATTCGACCGACCTTGCTCGCGTTCTGCTCGGCGATCTGGGCGACCGTGCGCCAGCCGGTCAGCGCATGGTAGGACGCTTGCTTGTCGCCTTGCACGGAGGGTGCATAGCTCGCCTTGTTCTCAATGTATCCGACGGCCGCGCCAATGGTTTTCCGCAGCCACATGGGAGCCTCTTTCCATTGCAGCATCATCTTCTCGGAGGGGCGTAACACGCCCATCCCCCGACTGGCTCGCTTGCGCAATTTCCCCGTTGTCGTCTTGAACGCGGCGAGCGGCAGTTCCCCCACCTCGCGCTCCCAGGTATTGAAGCGGCCGGACGGCGCCCGATCCCGCGCCGGTTGCGGCGGTAATACGGAGGCGTCATTGCGCAAGAGCTTGAGTGCGTCCTCCATTGGCGCATCCAGGTTGGCCGCGACATTCTGCAGCTTGGTCAATTTGGCTGTGAGCTGCTCTTCCCCAGTTACGTTAATGTCCCAAGTGCTAGGCATATCAATACTCGCTTGACCAATTCCATCCATAGACGCTTAATCACGGGATATACTCCGTCGTCGTGCACCGGCACCCGAAGTGCGCCGGCTCATGGTAGATCGGCTCGCCGTTAAAGCCTTCGCCAAACGACTCCCCCGCATACACGATCTTGTTGTTAAGCGATGCGCACAAACCCTCTTTGTCCATAAAGTCATCATTGGCGGCGTGCCACTGGACCATCTTTTTCTTGCGCTGCAGGGCTGCGGTCCATCCAGACTGGCCTGCGGCATAGATACTCTCGGTCCACAGGTCGATCCGGTCCAGGATCGCCTGTTTGGTCACCTCATCCGTCGCCAGCCGTGCGCTCAATGTGAACCCGCTGATGTAATCTTGCTGCCGAGCATTCAGCCTGTCGATGTTTTGCGCATCGGCGGCGGTCATGTCATCCGGTGACAATCCACCTTCCTGCAGTCCCTCGATATAAACGTCCTCGACATACTGTGTGACGAGGTTCCGCATGTCGCGGGTGATGCCACCGCTGCCCCGCGCCCATAACTCACGGACGATTGCTCGTAGTTCCTGCCTGAATCGCTCGGAGACGCCTGAGATACTCTTCTTTTCGATTTGCGCCAGGAAAGGGGCTGGGCGTTTCGCTGCCCCGCGCCTCCGCTATAATCTGCACCTGCTCGTTCTGATCCAGGTGCTTGAATTCAAAAGCGGCAATCTTGTCCGACCGCCCATCCCGGATGCGCTTCTGGGCAAATCGCCTGAACTGCTCACGCTCTAACGTCTTGAGCACATCGGCGGCGTCGAGCCCATTGCCATTGGCATCCTGCTGGCTTTCGAATGGGTCTGTCTCCCCGGCCTGGGTATTACTCAAGCGGGCCGGTGGCGTCGGTTGACCATTCTGCGGCTGTCCGTTCGGACCTGGTGGCATAGCGCCCCCGCTCTGCAACAGTGCGGTGTCGCTGCGCGCCGCCGGCGCAACCTCGGCCGGAAGCAGACCACCGCGTGGATCGGGCCGTCCCATCACCACCGCGAGTGGCTTGTCGTTGTCGAACTTGGCCCGAATCTCGTCGACGGTGTGGACCTCGGCATACGCCTTGCGCTCCTGCAGTTCCAGCACCCGGTCGCGCACGCGAATCTCGGCAAACTCGCCGAGTAGGTTCTCGCCATAGCGCGGCACGATCTGCGCCTGGAACTTCTCACCGATCATCTGCAACATCGGCCAGATGCAGTACTCGCGGAAGGTCTTTTCACCGGCGACCGCATTGGCCTCGGCCGCGTTGGGGTCCATGATCTGGATCAGGCCCGGCGCGAGCGTCGACCAGATTTCCTCTTTGTTGAACTTGCGCCCGGCGAGAAACTCCATGTCCTTCTGTGCCAGGCCCATCTGCACGTACTGCACGCCCCCCTTGCCCGCTCCCCGGAGCATCAGCATCCGGCGCTCGGTGCCGCCGTGCTCGCGCTTCATGTCCGCTTTCATCTTTTCCCAGGTCGTGTCATCGATCATCTCGGCGTATTGGAGCGCCCCCTGGGGTTTGGCGTTATCGCGGCCAAAGAAATTGCGGTTCCACTGCGCTTGCTTAAAGTCGGACTCTGCCGCCATCGACAATGCCTCGATTGCCGATAGTCCATACCAATCGTTGAGCGGGTGGAAGGTTTTGATGTGCACAATCTCGGCCGCATCAAAAAGGAGCTCCCGACCCTCGATGGTATAGAGATAGCCCTTGATCTTCTTTTCCGCATCGGGCACTATAGTGACCCGGTCAGGCCGGAGACAGTAGAGCTCGGCGGGCGGGATGTCCGGTGAAAGAGCGTTTTGCCAGATGTAAGAATTCCCGGCGAGCTTGAGATACCCAACAATGTCTGCATAGAACTCGAAACGCGATTGAAACGGGTTGGGCGCGCGTAGCCGTTGCTCTAGCGGGTGATTGACGATCTCTTTCTTGTCCTCGCCGTTCAACTGGTAGACATCGAAATCGGCAATGGAAGCGGCCGTCTCTGCCGTGCGCATTACGGCGGAATAGACCCAGGAGAGCCGCTGCATGAGCTCGGCCTGGTTGGCGTAAAGAGCGGGGTCCGGATCCGTTACTGCATCGGACCCCAAATAGGGATAGGCCAGGGCCGCGATATAGCGCCCTGAATCGGCCTGGTCTTGTAACTGCGTCTTGACGTTAGCCCAATATCCCATCAGCCAATCACCATATGAACCAACTGGTCCAGCTCACTTCCCGCTCGCGCGCGAGGAATACCTTTTCCAGATTCAGCATTGCATCGTCAAATGGCACTACGCGTGCCCCCTTTCCCCAGAGCTGCGCCGCGCCTTGGGCCATCTCTATGTGTAGATCGGCAAAAACGCTGTCCCCGCTATCGCGCAGCCAGCCCTTACCGCGAATCCACACGGCGTATGCGATGGTCGCCGGACCCTTCGTGTCTAATGTTGATGGTTCTGCCATCGTTATACCCAATCCGCCGAGGCATGCCGCGCCGCGCTACTCATCCCCACAATTGCCAGCGCATAGCTGTCCGACCGGTCATCGTGTTGCCCTTCTGGAGCCCGCAAGCTCGATCCCTCAATGCTTGATAATTGCCGCATGGTTAGCTGACTGTACAAGATCGTCGTCTGGTCCCGGAATGCGTCCGCCGTCGAGTCATATAGCGTGACCTTACCCAATGTATTCGAGAGCCAACCTTCTTTGCCATCCAATCCGTCCAGAATCCGCAGGATGGAATTGTCCCGCAGCCATAACAGAACCGCGTGCCCGTGATTATTCCGCTCGACCATGGCACTGGCGTTGTTGAACCATTTGCCAATCGTATCGACGTGGGCTGCCAGTGTGCTCGGTTGGAACTTGCCCGCGAGATTCGCAACCTCTTCGCCGGTATCCGCATCCAGAACCGTCGCCGCCGAATCGTCGCTGGTCGGGTTCCCCTCGGCTGGATCGGCGCCGATCACATAGCGCTTACCCGGCTGTGGCAGCGCATAGACCTCCATCTCAGGAATCGACGGAGACCCGGGTGGCAGCTTATCCACCGCCAACGGCGTTTGCGAGCGGTAACACCGTTCGAGCCACGCATACGGAATCCGCTTGTTCAGGGACCTGGGCGCCAGCGCTTCGGCGTCGGTCGCCGGATACTGCTGTTGCAAGTCGTCGAGCGCCTCGGTGCGGGTGAGAATGTCCTGTTTCTGGCGCTCGTACCACTCGGCGTCTCGCTCGGGCCGCACGTGCCAGGGCAGAAAGACCGCGGCCCAGGAATTGAGCTTTTGCTTGGCCGCCAGGTAAATCTTCTTGAACTCGCTCTCCGGCGTGTCTTTGTTCACCCGGCTGAGCAAGACCATTCGGCCCCCAGCGTCGATCGTCGGCTTGACCGCGTTCATCAGATGGTTCAGGTCGGGCACCAGGTCCGCCTCGTCGACCAGGACGAACGTCGCGGTATATGAATCCCCGGCGCTCGTCGGGAAGGCCCGGGCCACTGATCCGTTGCTCAGCATCCACTCGTGGTCGTTGTCGGCCATGATGCTGCGACACTGCAAGAACTTGGGCAGCCGGTTGTACATGCCCTTGAGCCGTTCGACGCCGAGCAGATAGGTGGCCTCGTCGTCGCGCTTGCTGAATAGCAGCACGGTCGCAATGGGCCGGAAGAGCATGAGCCACAGGGCAAACCCCAGGCAGAGCCAGGTCAACCCCAGTTGGCGGGCCTTCAGAATGATGGTCAGAAGGTTGTTAAGGATCGTGCGCAGAACATTGACCTGCGCGGGCCACAAGTGAAATGGAATCCACTCACGCTGCGTGGCGTCGTAGATCTGCACATACTGGTGCAGGAAATAGAGCGGAGAGACATAGCACTTCAGCCACTCCCGCTTTTCTACGTCGGTCACGGTCCATCTCTAATCTCGGTCCAACCATTCCAATATTGGAACCTATAAAACGGATTGCCAGTCATTGCGCATTTTGCAGAGCACACAGCATGCGCTCGGCTAACCGCTGTGCGCTCTGTCTCTCCTGCTCGGACAGCAGGTTGTAAGGCGTATTGATCAGGCGCACGCACCGTTCGACAATCGACCGCGGGATGAGCACGCTGCCATCGCAGCGATGACCGGTCAGCTCCTCGCTGCGCTCGAATAACTCGCGCATCCACTCGGACCACAGTGTATGTGCGACGGTGGCGGACTGCTCGCTTCGTTCGACCATGCGCGCCTGGCCGATGGTTTGCGTGACGGTGATCGTGACGGTCAACGGCGCGAGATGCGCATATTCCGGGCAGTGATGGAGTTCATCGCTCGGAATCTTGCTCCCGCACATCGGGCAAAAGACCTGACACGCTGTCGACTCCGTCATCCAGTCAATTGCCAGGCTTGGGTTCATTGTCGAATTGCTGCTCCCAATCTTTCATCTCGGTGGCTGCCTTCGCCAATTCGTCGGCGGTCACCTCGGTCACGCCGACGGTCACGCTCCCATTGAGTTTGACCCCGCGCTGCCGGCCGCCGAGCTCGACGGCAATGTCGTCGAGCGCACCCCGAAACTGATTGATCAGTCCCGAATTGAACCGGACGAGGTCTACCCGTTCAGCCTGTTCCCCTTGGCCGATCAGCTTGACGTCGGGCAGCCAGCGCTTGTCGTCGGTCTTGAGATCACCCCAGAGCAAGGTAGCGAGCTCGTTCAGGCGGTCAACCCGCTCTTCGAGGAGCGCCATGCCCCGATTCAGGATGGCATCGCGTCGTTGTCGCTGCTCGATCTCGACTCTTTGGAGCTCGACGGCGTCCCACGCCTCGGCCCGGGCCTGCCAGTCCCACCGCCTGGCGGCATTGCGCCAGGACTGCGGAATTCCTGAATTCCCGCGCTTTTCTGCGCTATTTCGCGCCAGATCTTCTGCCGGAAGTCCCTTTAATTCCGCCTTTCCCTCACGAAACTGCCAGTAAGCGTCTAAAAATGAACGCCCCGGTCCCGCCAGCCGAAACCGCGTGAACCGATCAAACCACATCGCCGGTTCGTCCGGTTTGCGGTCCCACGGATGTGGTCCTTGTTCGTTCTGGGTCTCGCTCATCGCTCACTACGGTGCTTTCAGGCTCGGCGGCCGTCTCAGTTGCGATCCGGTCGGCGAAATGGATGTGCCCATCGGAATAGATAATCCGTGAGCCCAGGTCATCGG
>JBAVQS010000276.1:0-7880 GCA_049694275.1 Anaerolineae bacterium
GTGCAAGCGGACGGCAAGATTCTCGTCGGCGGGGCCTTTACCAAGTTGGGTGGGGGGGGCACCGGCACGACCACCCGCAACTATATCGGGCGGCTGAATGCGGATGGCAGCCTCGACACCACCTTTAACCCCGGCGCAAATAACACGGTCAATGCCCTGGCGGTGCAAGCGGACGGCAAGATTCTCGTTGGCGGGAACTTTACCATGCTGGGCGGCGGAGGCACCGGCACGACCACCCGCAACGATATCGGGCGGCTGAATGCGGATGGCAGCCTCGACACCACCTTTAACCCCGGCGCAGATAACTCTGTCAGTACCCTGGCGGTGCAAGCGGACGGCAAGATTCTCGTCGGCGGGAACTTTGTCACGTTGGGCGGACAAACCCGCAACTATATCGGGCGGCTGAATGCGGATGGCAGCCTCGACGCCACCTTTAACCCCGGCGCAGATAACACGGTCATTGCCCTGGCGGTGCAAGCGGACGGCAAAATCCTTGTCATCGGGACATTTGGCACGTTGGGCGGACAAGCCCGCACCGCTTTCGGGCGGCTCACGGCAGATACCGCTGCGTTGCAGAACCTGTCTGCCGATTCGCTCGGGCAGACCCTCACCTGGACGCGTAGCGGCAGTGGCCCCGAAGTGTGGCGGGCCACTTTCGAGCAATCTACCGACGGGACTAACTATACGCTCCTGGGAAATGGCACGCGCGTGGCGGGGGGGTGGCAGCTCACCGGCCAGAACCTGCCGGGCGCACAACTGATCTATCTGCGCGCGCGCGGGTATTATAGCGGTAGCTCCTCATACGGCCACAGTTCACTGGTCGAGAGCGTGCGCCAAATCTGGATCAAGGCCAACACGACGACGACGGTTGCCACATCAGGCAGTCCCTCGACCTATGGCAGCGCGGTAACGTTCACGGCGACGGTCTCGGGAAGCCCTGCCACGCCGACGGGCACGGTGAATTTTCTGGACAATGGGACGACCATCGGCGCTTGCAACGCACAAACGCTAGATGGGACCGGTCATGCGACCTGCACGACCTCCACCCTCACGCTCGGCACGCACAGCAATATCACGGCAGTTTACGGCGGGGATAGGAATTACTTCGGCAGCACCTCGACCGCGCTGAGCCAGGTCGTGAACTGCGCGCCGACCGTGGTCGTGGCGAACGCGAATGACAGCGGCGCGGGGTCGCTGCGCGATGCGATTGCGAATGTATGCGCAGGGGGAACGATTACCTTTGCCGGGGATACCACAGTGACGCCGGTCAGCCAGCTTACCGTCAATAAGAACCTGACCATTGACGGCTCGGGACACACCGTCATCATCAGCGGCCTCCTCGAGTTTGCTGCTAACGGCGCGCTGTCCGGGCCGCTCACGGCGAACAATATCCAGATTGACAATGGCCAGACGCTCACGGCGAATGCGGGCAGCACGCTCAACGTGACCGGCAATTGGACCAACAACGGTACCTTTGTGCCGGGTGCGAACGCGGTTACATTCAACGGCAGCGGCGCACAGACCATCGGCGGGACGGCGGCCAGCACCTTTAACAATCTCATTATCGCCAACACGGGCATCACCGTCACGCTCAGCCAGAATGCGACCGTGAACGGCGCGCTCACCCTCACCAGCGACCTGGCGACGACCAGCGCGACGCTGACCCTGGGCGGTACGTGCGCCGGGACCGGGGATGTATGGGGCGTCGTGGCGCGCAGCGGCCTCACGACGGGCACGAGCTATTGCTTTGGCAACCCGAACGTCAGCCTGTTGTTCGCGTCAGGCACGCTGCCCAACCCAATGACCGTTACGCTCACCCCGGGCGCGCCGGTCTCGGCCAACACGGCGGTGCAGCGCAAGTATACGCTCACCGCGACCGGCGGCAGCGGCTATGCGGCGACCGTGCGCTTGCACTATAGCCATAGCGAGTTGAATGGGAACGCCGAGGCTTCGTTACAGTTGTGGCGCGATGACACCACACTGGCCCAATGGGTCCTGCAGGGGGCCAGCGCGCGTGACACGACCGTCAACTGGGTGGAAAAGAGCGGGGTGAGTCAATTTTCGGACTGGGTACTGAGCGGAAACAATCCAACCGCAATCACGTTGGCCTTGCTCAAGGCGCAGTGGCAGGGAAAGGCAGTGCAGGTGACGTGGGAAACCGCGAGCGAGATCAACAATCTCGGGTATAACCTCCTGCGGAGCACGGCGCAGGCCGGCCCGTACACGAAACTCAATGCCACCCTCATCCCCAGCGGGTGCTTTGTCTGTATCGACGGGGTGAGTTATACCTGGACGGATAGCACGGCGACGGCAGGCAAGACCTATTATTACAAATTGCAAGCGGTGGATGCAGACGGCACGGTGCAGACGTTCGGCCCGGTCAAGGCGGCGCCGGTGTGCACGACCCAACCCGCCACGCCGGTGCTCCTGACCCCGGCTGACGGAAGCAACTTCAGCAAGACCCAGGTCAAGCTGGACTGGAATGACCGCGCTTGTGCGACGTACTATCAGGTGCAAGTGCGGCAAGATTCGCTTACTGGGACGCTGGATGGAACCGGCAATACTCTCACCGTCTCCGAGTATCTGACGCCGGTGCTCAAGCGGGGACACGCCTATTTCTGGCGGGTTGCCGCCTGCAATGCGCTGGGCTGCAGCGCGTGGACCAGTTGGTGGAACTTGAGAATCACTTATTAGCTTGCCATTCGCTCGTGGTCACCCCGCCGGCGATGACAAGTTGATGATAGCGACGTAGGGGCAGATTCGCCCGCTTCGGCCCTGCCGAAGCGGGCGTTTGCATTGGCCGAGTCACCTGATCGGCGGCTCCGATTGGAGGCGATAGAATGTTCGACGTCGATAATCTAGATCTCCTGTTTGTTGCCACCTCCTTTCTATTTCAGGTCGTCTTGATCGTCCATTTCGCGCTGCGCAGATGGCGCTTTGAGCTTGCTCTCCACTATGGATGGATTGTGTATGCGCTGGGGGCGCTCGGCGCTGCCGTGAGCGCAGTTCTGCTGTTGGGCGGCAAGCCGTGGTCGCTGTGGGCAGGCGGGTTTATCTATCTCATCTGGGCTATGCATGGCTACACAGTCGAGTACGTGCAGCACCGTCCATGGCGAGATCCCATTCGCTGGACGATTTTTGGTCCGTATGTCTTCCTCTACTTGGCTGCTAACATGTTCTACTGGTTTCCACTTGCTCTCGTTAGCCGTCCTTTGTGGTATGTGTATGGGCTCCTGTTCATTGTTAGCACTGTGCTCAATATCACATCCCATAAACGGCCTCATGCAACCTCAGGTCAGATAGGACAAACTCATTAGCTGAAAAGCCCTGCATTTCGCCATGCAGGGCTTTTCATTCGTCGTGAAATAGCTTGATTGCGAGTGTCATTTCATGCTGAGGGTGAGGTCGCACCAATGACCCCGCCCCGCGCCAATGTCTAATAATATCGGCTTGTCCTGGCCTGCGCCTCGGTACAAGTCGCTGCGCTAGAACCCGGACAATCCTGTGAACTCTGGCTTTCGCTTTTCGAGAAATGCCGCAATCGCCTCGCGGTTGACCGGCGAGCCGATCATCCGCCGGTATTCGCGCATCTCGCGTTGGTGCGCGGCGCGCGCGCTCTGCGCCCTCCCGGTCGCGACCAGCATCAGCTCTTTGGTCGTCATCAGCGAATCGATCGGCTGTCGCGCGATCTGTTCCGCCAGCGCCATCGTCTCGGGCAGGAGCTGCTCGCGCGGGCAGACGCGCCAGACCAGTCCCGCCTCTTTTGCTTCCTGTGCGCTGATCCAGTTGCCGGTCAAAAGCGCGTACGCTGCGTGATTCCAGCCCATCACGAAGGGAAACATTTCACTGCTCCCCGCCTCGGGCGCCAGCCCCAATTGTCCAAAGGGGGTCCGCAGGCGCGCGTCGCTCGCCATTAGCACAAGGTCGCAATAGGCGAGCATCGTCATGCCAATGCCCACGCCGATTCCGTTTACGGCGGCGAGGAGCGGTTTGCGAAAAGCGGCGAAGCCGTCGAGCATCTCGCCAAAGACGCTCTGCTCCGCCGCAATGCGCGCGCCGAGTTCAAAGAAATAAGCGAGGTCTGCGCCGGCCGAAAAGGCGCGTCCTGCGCCCGTCAGCGCGACGACCGCGACCCCGGGGTCCTGTTCCGCCGCCCTGAGCGCGTCCCGCAGCGCGATGCACATCTCTTCGTCAAAGACATTCATTTGCTCCGGCCGATTCATCGTCAGCGTCCGTATACGGCCGGTCTGTTCCACCTTGAGGCACATGGGCCATCTCCTCGGCTAGGCGGGCGGCTTGAACCCGTTTTCAAATACGCGCAGCAGTTCGTCGGCAATTTCACCGGGCGTCAGTTCGCCCCCTTCCTGGTACCAATGTGTGACCCAGTTAAAGGCTCCAAAGAGCGCGAATGCTGCGAACTTGTCACTGCAGGGCGCAATCGACCCGTCGGCAATTCCCTGCTTGATAATCGCGCGGAGCGCGGTCTCGAGGTCCCGTCGCGAGCTTCGGAGCTTTTTCCGGTTCTCTTCGGTCAGCGCCTGATCGCCGGAGAGAATCAGGCAGGCGCCGAAATCGTCGACTGCAAGCTCGGCGTACCGCCGGAGGAACATGCGCAGCTTTTCCATACCGGTATATCCACTGTCCTCCGCCAGGTTCAGTGCATCCCTCATATACTCGATCGCCAGGCGGGTGCACTCGAACAGGATATCGTCCTTGCTCGCGATATAATGGTATAGCGCCGGTTTCGAAACCTTGAGCCGTTTTGCCAGGTCGTCGAGCGAGGTCTGATGAAACCCTGCCTCGTTAAACGCCCGCGCCGCCGTGCGCAGAATTGCCTGGCGTTTCAATCGCCGTTGCTCTTCTCGCCCCTGTATTTCCTCGTCCCAGGGTATCTCTTTCATACTTTGAGTATAGCATCCCCCTTGACAAAGTGCAACTCGTAAGTTAATATGTCGACTATTGGTAAAACTAATTACTAACTGGTAACGATCGGTCGGTCGCGGAAAATGTCTATTCCCTCGATGACGCGGGGGGCGGAGCCCTCATCGTCGACGACACATTCAAGGCGGTCGCTGCCTCATGAAAAACAAGCTGCGCGAACTTTATTGGCAGGGCCACACCCACGCCGTACATTAGCAAGAATTAATTGTAAGGGCAGCGCCTCGTGCCTGCCCTCTTTAGATTCGTAAAGGAGTACCCATGAAAGTGTTTGTTGCAGGGGTTGGCATGACTCCATTCGTCAAACCGGGGACCGAAGAGGCTTATTATGTGATGGGCCGCAACGCCGCGCAGATGGCATTACGCGATGCGGGCGTCGATTATACCCAGGTGCAGCAGGCCTATGTCAGCTTTGTCTATGGCGATAGCACCAGCGGGCAACGCGCCGTTTACGAGCTCGGCATGACTGGCATCCCGGTCATTAATGTCAACAACAACTGCTCTTCTGGCTCGACCGCGCTCTTTCTCGCGCGCCAGGCGGTTGAGTCCGGCATGGTCGATTGCGCGCTGGCGCTCGGGTTTGAGCAAATGGGCAAGGGCGCGCTCGGCTTGGTCTTTGCTGACCGGCCCTCGCCGCTCCAGGAATTTATCGACATTGCCGAGGAGAGCGTGGGGGGACACGATGTGCCCATGGCGATTCGCCTGTTCGGTGGCGCTGGAATTGAATTCCAGGAGAAATACGGGGTCAAGACCGAGACCTTTGCCAAGGTCTCGGAAAAGGCGCGCCGCCATGCCGAGCACAATGACCGCGCCATCTTTCGCACGCCGCTGACCGTCGAGCAGGTCCTCGCCTCGCCGCACTATTTCGGCCCGCTGACCCGGCTCCAGTGCTGCCCGCCCACCTGCGGCGGGGCGGCGGCCATCCTCTGCAATGAGAAATTCGCCCGCGAGCACGGGCTCTCTACCGCGGTCGAGATCGTCGCCCAGGCGATGACGACCGATTACGCGTCCACCTTCAAGGACAAGAGCATGATCAAGGTGGTGGGCTATGACATGACCGCCAGCGCCGCCCAACAGGTGTATGCACGGTCCGGAATCGGGCCGGAAGAGGTGAACGTCGTCGAGTTGCACGACTGCTTTACGACGAACGAGGTGCTCTCCTATGAAGCGCTCGGCCTGACTCCTGAAGGCACCGCCGAAAAGTTCATCTGGGACGGCGACAACACCTATGGCGGCCGGGTCGTCACCAACCCCTCGGGCGGTCTCCTCTCCAAGGGTCATCCGCTCGGCGCGACCGGGCTCGCCCAGTGCGCCGAATTGACCTGGCAATTGCGCGGTCAGGCCGGTCTCCGCCAGGTCCTGAATGCGCGCATTGCCCTACAGCACAACATCGGCCTGGGCGGCGCCTGCGTCGTCACCCTCTATCGCCGCAACGAGTCATAAGGAGTCCTTTGATGCTTGACAAGAAATTTATCGGCTGGGAATCGGCGCCGCACACTGTCGAGGTCGAAAAGGGACGGCTCAAGTTCTTTGCCGAGACAATCGGCGAGACCAATCCGATCTACACCGACGAACAGGCCGCCCAGGCGGCGGGGTATCGCTCGCTCCCGATTCCGCCCACCTTTCCCTTTTGCCTGGAGATGGATTCGCCGGTCTTTTTCGACATTCTGAAAATGCTCGACATCGATCTGGGCAAGGTCCTCCACGGCGAGCAATCCTTTACTTATCATCTACCCATCTGCGCCGGCGACCGCGTGACCTTTCGGACGCGAATCTCGGACATGTACGAGAAAAAAGGCGGGGCGCTCCAGTTTATCATTCAGGACACCACCGCGATCAACCAGGACGAGCAACTGGCCGCCGAGATGCGCGCCGTCGTCGTCATCAGAAATTAAAAGGAAACAGAGTCGCCATGACAGAACCCCATTTTGATAATATCCAGGTCGGGCAGGAGATCCCGCCGCTGGTCACGCCACCCGTCTCGCGCCTCACCCTCGCCCTCTATGCCGGGGCCTCGGGCGATCACAACCCCATCCACGTCGATCTCGATTTTGCGAAAAAGGCGGGCATGGACGATGTGTTTGCCCACGGGATGCTCGGCATGGCCTATCTCGGCCGGGCGCTCACCAACTGGGTCCCGCAGAATGCCATCCGCCAGTTCAGCACGCGCTTTGTCGCCATCACGCACGTTGGCGATTGCCTCACCTGTGGCGGCAAGGTCGTCGACAAGTTTGAGCAGGACGGCGAAAAGCGCGTTCGCCTCCAGATTGCCGTCATGAACCAGGCTGGCGAGATCAAAATCGCCGGCGAAGCAGTCGTCGCTCTACCCTAATCACATAAAGGAAAATATACCATGGGGAAACTAGATCACAAGATCGCCCTCGTCTCGGGCTCGGGGCGCGGCATCGGTCGCGCCCTCGCCCTCAAACTCGCTCGCGAAGGGGCACGCGTCGTCGTCAACGACCTCGACCAGGGCCCGGCGGATGAAACCGTTCAAGAGATTAAAACGCTCGGCGGCGAGGCCGTCGCCTGCGTCGGCAGTGTTACCACGCCCGATTTCGGCGCCCGGTTTGTCAAGACCGCGCTCGACAGCTTTGGCGGTCTCGACATTATCGTCAACAATGCCGGCTATACCTGGGACAGTGTCATCCAGAAGATGAGCGATGAGCAATTCGAAGCGATGATGCAAGTCCACCTCGTTGCCCCGTTCCGCATCCTGCGCGCCGCGGCCGAGCCGATCCGCGCTTTTGCCCGTCAGGAGGCTGCGCAGGGGCAAGAGGTCTTTCGTAAGGTCGTCAACATCTCTTCCATTGCAGGTCTCTATGGGAACGCCGGACAGGTCAGCTATTCGAGCGCCAAGGCCGGCCTCGTCGGCATGACCCGCACGCTTTGCAAAGAGTGGGGCCGCTATAAGGTGAATGTGAACTGCGTCGCCTTTGGGT
>JBAVQS010000277.1:0-2918 GCA_049694275.1 Anaerolineae bacterium
TTCTTTTTCCTGGGGGAGGATGTCGATCTGTGCTGGCGGCTGCACGCGGCGGGCTGGAAAATCTATTATGTACCGCAGGCGGTGGTCACGCATCTCTGGGGCGGCAGCCGGGTACGGCTCTCGGAGCAGATGAGCCTGCTCGCGCAGCGCGCCCAGGTCCTGCTCTTCCGCAAGCATCGCCCCGGCGCGCCGGCGCACGTTGTGACCGGCGTAGCGTACGGGCTGACCCTGTTAAAAGGATGCCGCCGGGTGCTCGGCGCGTGGCTCCGGGGGGATCGCGCCGCCGCTTCCTCCTCCTGGCGCATGCATCGGGAGGAATGGGCGTGGTTGAGCAGACGATGACCGGTCCGATTGCGCTCGTGTGCGGCTCGTGGCCGCCGATCAAGTGCGGCATTGGCGATTTCAGCCATCGCCTCGCGCTGGAACTGGCGCAGCAAGGGCATTCCATCGTCGTCATCACCGACCGCGGCGCGGCGACCGATGCGCCGGCAGGCATTCAGGTCTGGCCGCTCATCGGTTCATGGACGCCCGCGGCGCTGCTGCGCGTGCTGGATGCCCTGCGCCGCGCCCATCCCTGCGTCGTCAATCTGCACTATCCGACCCAGCAGTACGGCCGCTTTTCCTTGATCGATCTGCTCCCCACCGCGATTCGCCTCTCCCTTAAACTGCCGGTCGTCACGACGATTCACGAGTTTACGACCTACCACCGGCTGGGTCGCTGGCGGGTGCGCAATCTCGTGCAATCGAGCACCGCCGCCATCATTCCCGATCCGGTCAATCGCGCGGCGCTCGCCGCGTTTGCGCCCGCGGCCGCCGCGCGACTGCACGCCATTCCGCTGGGGCCGGCCATCGAGCCGCACCTGCCGGACGGGTTTGACCGGGGTGCCTGGCGCGCGGCGCAGGGCCTCGCCGCCGATACGTTCGTGCTGGCCTACTTTGGCTTTATCAGTCCGAGCAAGGGAATCGATACGCTGATGGATGCGCTCGAACAGTTGCCACCAGATGGCCGGCTTCACCTCTGGCTGATCGCGGACCGGGAACCGAGCAGTCGCGCGTACGCGGCTTTCCACCACGCAATCGCCGCGCGACTGGCCCGGTCCGGGCGCGCCGCCGATATCACCTGGACCGGTTATCTCCCTGCGGCGGAGTTGTCCCGGTACCTGGCCGCCGCCGACCTGGCCGTCCTTCCTTACGCCGATGGGGCATCCCTGCGGCGAACGACGCTCTTGACGGCGCTGGCGCACGGGCTCCCGGTTCTGTCCACGGGCGAGCAACCGCCCTGCCCGGGGGTGCAGGTGGTCCCGATTGGCGACGCCGGAGCGTTGGCCCGCGCCATCGTCCGTCTCGGACAGGATGCGACAGCGCGAGCAGACCTGGCGGCCGGCGCACAGCAGATGGCTGCGACCATGAGCTGGCCCGCGATTGCCGCGCAGACCGCCGCCCTCCTGGACAGCTATTGCCGGTAGGGGAGAGGCGCGGTAACGATACTACTTTTCCTCCCAAAAGAACCGCGCGAGCGCCAGCTTGACGATATATTCGTACGCGCCCTGCCGGTCGACGAGCCCGCGGGTTAGGATGCCGATAGCGCCCGGCCCGCGTTTGACATCCTCGACGCCGGCATATTCGTCCATCGCCTCGCCAAGCTCGACGCCGGAGACCACCCGCGCGACCACCGGCTCGGGGAGGAGCATGTTCGCTCCGCCGCCCACGCCAACCCGCCCCTCCCCGTCCACGAGCACGCACCAGGCAGTGGTCATCGTTCCCATCTCGGTGTGGATGACGCCCCCTTCCAGCCCCGCGCCCCAATCCGCGCCGGTCACTTGCCGCGCTGCCTGTGCCCGGTTCAACGCGCCCTGCCGCGTCTCTTGGTCGCCAATCGGCTGTGCCGAAATGCCCGACGGCACCTGAAGGGTGATGAACTCGGCGTCGGGATACACCTGGCGCAGGACGTTCTCGACTGCACCCACCTTGACCGGATTTGTAGAGCCAACTGCTATTTTCATCTTCCTAGATTCGAATCCCTTTCCACCGGCCGGCGCGCCATCGGAGCTGAAGTAAAACCGCCCGCATGGTAAAATCGGCAAGCCACCCGATCCAGACGCCGAACAGGCCGAGCCCCAGGCGAATCCCCAGGATATAGCCGACCCCGACGCGGATCACCCACACGCCGACGCCGGTAATGACCATCGGGGCGCGCGTGTCGCCGGCGCCGCGGAGCGCGCTCGCGGTGACAAAAGTAATCGATTGCAGCGGCTGCGCAATCGCAATAAAGACCATAATCATTTCGCCGAGCGTAATCACGTTCACATCGTCGGTGTACATCCCAAAGAACTGGCGGCGAAAGAGGATAAAGGCCGTGCCCATCACGCACATCCAGATCATGCTGTTCCGGAGCGACTGTTTGACGGTCGCCTCGGCGCGCGGTACGTCATTCGCGCCCAGGCTCTGGCTCACCAGCGTGAGCGCGGCCACCCCAAAGGCGAACGCGGGCAGGTTGGACCAGTTGGCAATGTTGAACGCCACCTGCATCGCGGCCAGGTCGTCGGTGCCCAGGCTGACCACCATCGCGCTGAACACCAGGAACCCGAACTGGAAGATGATCTGTTCGGTCGCCGTGGGCCATCCGATATTGAGAATCCGTTTCACAGAGGTGGGGCGAATGCGCCAGCCCTTGCGCCAGTTTAGCTTGATCACGGACCCGCGCTTGAAGAGGACATAGAGGATCAGGAGTGCGCCGACGCCGCGCGCCGTTGATGTCGCGTACGCCGAGCCGATGGCGCCCAGTTTCGGTAGGCCCAGGTTCCCAAAGATCAGACCATAGTCCAGCACGATGTTGACGATGTTGATGGCGCCGGTGACCAGCATCGGGGTGCGCGTATCGCCCGCGCCGCGCAGGGTGCCGCCGCCGACGATCATGA
>JBAVQS010000278.1:0-1662 GCA_049694275.1 Anaerolineae bacterium
GGCGCGCTCCTGCTCGGCAGCTATTTTCTGGCGCTGGCGCTCCGCCTCTGGCGGAATGGGGAGAGCTACAAGCCGATTGCCCGCAAACTCTATCACTATTCGAACGCCTACCTGTTCATACTCTTTACGCTGATGGTGATCGACCATTGGATCATGGCAGGGCGAATCTAGTCTTGACCGGAATTTCATCGAGGAATTGTAGAAAGGTGCAAACAGATGCTCTCATCTGCGCTTTTTTGCCTATGTGGGCGAACCGCTTGCCCGTGCAGGGGTTCCTGCATACAATGGCTGCAAGCATTGGCCCGGTGATTGTCCCTGCCGCGGAGACACCCGATGAGCGTCATCCGTTCATCAGCCGCTATGCGGACATGGCCAACGGCGGGCCTGTGAGTGCAGCGACTCGCGTGCCCGCTTGTATCACGACGCGGAACGCGCTTAGGGATGTTGATGTGGATCTCATGCCGGGGCTATAGTTAGGGTTCGAAGCATAAAGAGTGGACTAGTACTCCGTCACATTAATAATGAGGGATAAAGTCGCTTGAGTTTAATGCGAGCATCGTCGGTCGTGAAACGCCAATCCACCGTAAGGTGTGCGGCATTGCGCTCTACTTCCCAAGCGGCGGTTTCTGCGGTCAGCGTCTCCGGGTCTGGAATGCGTCGCGCCAAACACATGCGGCCCAACGCGCTCAGTTCGATTTCGGCCATGTTGAGCCAACTGCCATGCTTGGGCGTGTAATGAAACTCGAACCGGGACGCCAAGCGCCGCGCCTCGGCCGGGGCAAAGGCTTCATAGAATGAGCCTGGCCCATGGGTGTTGAGATTGTCCAAGACCACGATAATCCGTTCGGCGGTAGCATAATGGACATCCGAGAGGTCACACATAAAGTGTGCCCAATCAACGGCGGTGCGATGCGCGGTGACCGCGACATGGCGCCAACTGGCGAGGGGCTCAAAGGCCAGAAAGAGATTGCAGGTCCCATTGTGTTGATATTCGTAATCCTGGCGGGCGGCTTGACCAGGCGCTGGGGGTAACCCCGCCCGCGTGTCTTGGAGCAACTGCTTGCTGGTTTCGTCCATGCACACTTGGGGAAAGCGCGGATCGTAGGGACGCTGATACAAGTCCAGCACTTCTTCCATCTGTGCCACGAAAGCGCCGCTCGCTTTAGGTGGGATTACCCATTCGACTTTGAGCCAGGGCTTGAGTTCGTTTTTTTTAGCGTACGGCGCACGGTCTCATACGAGACCTCATCCACATAGTCCAATTGCACCAACTTGTCAGCCAGCAACCGCAGCGTCCAATGTTCATGCCCCTGCGGGGGTTCACTACAAGCCAAGGCAATCAGATGTGCTTCACGTGAACCATCCAGCCGACGGGGGCGATAGCGCGAGTGGGTGCGGCGCCGGATCGCTGCCTCCAGCCCCTGTTGCACATAGGTCTTGCGCACACGTGTAATGGTGGCACAACTCACATCGAACGCTTCATGAATCACTTGATCGGTCCAGTGCGGTTGGTCTTTGGCCGCATCCGCCTTGAGTAAAATCCGTGCATGGGTCAGCGTCTGGGCCGCGGTCCGGCCCTTCTGGACGAGTTCGGATAGTTGCGCTCGTTCCTCGGGTTTCAGCTTGACGATATATTTCTTGGGCATGGCGTTCCTCTTGGAT
>JBAVQS010000279.1:0-9198 GCA_049694275.1 Anaerolineae bacterium
CAGCCCAATACCAATGCAACGAACATGACGATCCAAGCCGCGCAGCGCCAGGTCATCGCCGGGGATCTCGTCCTCGTCCCCGTGTGGCTCATCAAAGCGAATAATGTCGCCAACATGAACCTGCAAATCACCTATGATGCAAAGGTCGTCAAACCCGAAGGGACGTTGAATAAGGGTGATTTGTTGGACAACGCGTTGTTCAACGTCAACCCGAATCCATCCGGAAATATTCTCGGCGGTTTCGCGCAGACCAGTGGAATATCCGGCACCGGGACGGTTTTGAATATTCCATTTCGCGCGATTGGCAAGCCGGGCGATCATACGCCGCTGAACGTCACCGTGACAACCATCAATGATCCGGGCGGCAGCAAACTCGACATTGATCGAATCTCCGGCGAGATTTGGATTTATGATAAGGACGGCAAACTTACCGGCGCGCCGCCAACAACAAACGCGCCACCGACCAGTAACGGACTGCCAGAGCCGCCCGCACCGCCCAATATGGTGCAGGGCGATTGCGATGGCGATGGGCATGTCACGGAATTGGATGCGCTGTGTGCGCTGGAAATGTCCACGGGGATTCGGGCGTCGCGCCCGCTGCTAGACATGGACGGCGACGGGAATGTGACTTCGCGCGATGCGGTGATCATTTTGCAAAAAGCAGTCGGACAGTAAAGGGAGAAACCCATGAAACGAAATTCCACCAGGCAAATATTAGTTCCTGCCGCGACATTCCTCCTGTTGATGCTCCTGGCCCTGGGCACAGGGACGAGCCATGCACAAGAGGCATCAATCCGGAGTTTGACTGCGCCGCGGTCCGCACCGGCCGGCCAGGTCGCCCTCAACTGCCAGGGATCGCTCGGCGGCTATCAATTGCAGATCGATCAAGCTCACTCTTCGATTGGGAGCAGCGAGGTGATCTGCAATTACACCGCGCAAGGCCAGGCGAACCCTCCGACGACTTCGGGTTTTGCCATCACCGTCGATTACTTTTGCCCGGCGGACGCGCAATCGGCCTGGCAGTCCAAGACCGGCGCAGCGCAACCGGCATGGGACCCGCAGAACAACCCGAACGGGCGCATCGGCCCACAAGGCGGCAACTCGCTCTTGATCCGTGAGGACGGGGCCGTGAGCGGATTTGCGGGGAATTTTACCGTAACCGAAAAACTGTTCCTGTTCATTGATCCGCAGACGATCGCGACCGTGGTGGTTCATACGGACGTCAAGCAAGCAACCCCGCCGGACCCCGGGGTGTTGAACCTGGATGCGAACGCGACGGCGCCGCTGGCGGGAACCATCGCCGGAGCGCACCATGCGCTGGTGAACGGGCTGAACTGTTCCGGCAGTTCCTCTCCCACCTCTGCTCCGGCTGCCGTGGGTGGCAACCCCTCGCAAACCGCGTCGTGCTCCCCGGTGCTGGAGACACTCACGGTTTCCTCTCATGCGCCGACGCCGTACTCGTCCAAGACGGTTCTGGCGAATGGGCAAAATTACACGGTCGTCGTGTCGGGTATCGTGAGCCTGTATCCCAACGCCAACACCGGCTATGATGCGCTGTACGATTATCGCACGCCGAACAATCCCATCCTCTTTCAGAATGGCGACTCGCTGGTCTATTTGAATGACCAGCCGCTGGCGTATTGGATCAACCTGACCGGCGGCAGCACCGCCTACCGCGACGATCACACTTATAGCGCGAGCATTCCGGGGACCGGGCAGCCGCTGGCGTACCACTTTCACGAAGGCGGATCGTATGATGACAATTCCGGCGATCTGACCATCCAGCTCTGCCCTGGAGGGAACGCGCCCACCGGGATGGTGCTTGAAGCGCCGCGCCGCCTCGCGCTGCCGGGCGCTACCTTATTGATTCCCGTTTGGCTCAAGAATGCGGCGAACGTTGCCAACCTGAATTTTGACCTGGGATACGACTCGAAAGTGATTCAGGTCCAAGGCACGCCGGTCAAGGGCGACCTGCTCGACAATGCGCTCTTTTCCGTGAATGCATCAACGGCGGGGCTGATGCGGGTCGGCTTTGCACAGACCAACGGTTTGTCCGGCAGCGGTACCGTGCTGAATGTTCAAGTTCGTATTACCGGCAAACCCGGCGACAAAACGCCGCTGGCGCTCCGCGTGACAACGATCAACGACCCCAGCGGCTCGGTGCTGAACGTTATGCAGATTTCGGGCGAGATTGACGTCACAAATCCCGATGGCACGCTGCCCGGCGGCGGAGGCGGCTCTTGCCAACAGCAACTGGAGACGCTCACCGTCTCTTCCAGGACGGCTGCCACCGTCACATCGAAGACGGTCCTGGCCGCGGGGCAGCCGTATACGGTCATTGCCTCGGGCGTGGTCGGGCTATTTCCCAACACCAATACCGGCTTTGATGCCCTTTACGACTACCGCAAGCCGGGACAGGAAGGGCGGGTGACCGTGGATGCGCCGGAGAACAATTCGATGTTGGTTGTCAATGGACAGTGGCTTGCGGATTTGATTACGGCGTCGGGCGGCAGCATCGCTTACCGTAGCGACCATACGTATGCCGCCACGCTAGCGGGTAACGGCCAACCGCTGACGGCGAAATTCTCCGATTGGGGGAGTTACGATGACAACGCCGGCGCGCTGAATATCAAGCTGTGCGCGGGCGGCAGTGGCAATAATGGCGGAGGCAAAGGAGCGGCCATTCCGCGCGGCGATTGTGACGGCGATTTAAAGCTGACGGAGCTGGATGCGCTGTGTGCGCTGGAAATGTCGGTGGAGCTACGCCCCGTACAGCTCATCATGGACATGGACGGAGATGGCCGTGTCACTTCCCGTGATGCGGTGATCATTCTGCAGAGCGCGGTCGGCAAGTGACGACGAATGAGTCAGGATGAAGGAAAAAGGGCAAAGAATGAAGGATATAAGGTCGAGGACGATTGGGGGAGGAGGCAAGGCCATGTTACCAGGATATAGACTACTCCGCGGCTCGATTTTCTTGGTCTCGCTTATCTTGCTGTTGACGAGCGCCGCCGCCGCGGCAACCGTCACGGTGAGTGCGGGGTCCGTGCAAGCCCAGAGCGGCGACACCGTCGAGGTTCCCATTCAGCTCGCCGGCGCGCCTGGGCTTGGCGCACTCCACCTGGAATTGAGTTATGACGCCAGTGTATTGGGCGCTGTGGATGTCAGCCGCGGCGATCTGGCCGGCGCCAATGCGCTGCTGGACTGGAGCGCCAAGCAACCCGGGCGGTTGATCATTGGCATCGTCTCACTCGATGGAATCAAGGGGGACGGCACGGTGGCAAAGGTGCGCTTTAAAGTGCTCGGCGAAGCGGGCAAGAGCACCGACCTGAAATTCCAAAATAACCAGGCATGGGAGCGTGAATCACATGCCGAAGTGTTGGTCAACTCGCAGCCCGGCAAAGTGACCGTCGCCGCGGGCTTGCCGGCGTGGCTCATTCCCGCGGCAATCGCAATCGCCGCCGTGCTGATTCTGCTCGCATTGCTGTTCTTTATCTTGCGTCGCCGGCGCAAAACCGCGCCACAGCCCGCCTATGGGACGGGCGCGGCAGCGTTCCCGCCGCCCACGTCCTACGCGGCGCCTCTCCCGGCCACACCGGCGGCGCCTCTCGGCAGTTTGCCCGGCCGGGCCGCTCCCCCGCGGCCGATGGATTTACCCGAACTGCCCGGGCGAACAACCGGCGGCGCAACCGATGCCAGGCCCTTTCAACACGCCGAAGACGAGTATTTAAAACTCAAGGGAGCGCTTTCCATCGGACGCATCACGCAGGAGCAATATGAGGCGAAATTACGCGAGTTGATGGTACAAGACGGACAAGGGCGATACTGGATGATTGGCCGAGACAACGGCAAGTGGTACGTTCACAACGGACAGGCCTGGGTCGAGGCGCAACCCTACTAAAGGAGCCGATAGCACCGATCAAGTAATCGGCACATATGTTCACCTTCCTCTTCACCGATGTAGAACGCTCGACCGAGCTGTGGCAAGAATATCCGCACCGGATGGCCGAGATCCTCTCGCGCCACGATGCTTTGTTAAACAGCGCGGTCGAGCGATCGGGCGGACGCATTGTCAAGAACACGGGGGATGGCGTCTTTGCCGTGTTCGAGGGCGGCGCGCCGCTGGCGTGTGCAATCGAAATTCAGAGGCTGTGCGCAGAGCAGAACTGGGGCGAGATCGGTGAGCTGCGGGTACGCATCGCGCTGCACCAGGGCGAGGCCAGCCGGCGCGAGCAGGACTATTTCGGCCTTGAGGTCACCCGGACGGCGAGGCTGATCAACGCATGCTGGGGCGGGCAAATCCTGTTGACCGCCGCGCTGGCGAACGCGACACTGCCGAATAAAGCCATCCTACTGGACCTCGGCACGCATATCCTGAAGGACCTGCACGAGCCACTTCACATTTATCAGTTGGATCATCCCAGCCTATCGCGTCGCGAATGGCCTCCGCTACGTACCCTCTCTGCTCGCCCCAACAACCTGCCTCCTCAATCGACGCCCTTTATCGGGCGAGAAGAGGAACTGGCCGAGATTGTCGAACTGATTGGCAAGCCTACCTGCCGCCTACTCACACTCGTCGGCATCGGCGGAATCGGCAAGACACGCCTCGGCCTTCAGGCGGCGGCAGCACAGTTAGAGACCTTTCAGGACGGGGTATATTTCGTTCCGCTAGCGCCACTCACGACCAGCGATTTTATCATCCCCGCAATTGCCGAGAGCGCGAGTTTTTCCTTTTACGGGCGCGAAGAGCCCAAAAAGCAGCTGCTCAGCTATATGCGGGAAAAGCGCATGCTTCTGCTCCTCGACAATATGGAGCATCTGCTGGCAGGCAGCAAGCTCATCGGCGAGATTCTGGCCCGCGCGCCCCGGGTCAAGATTCTCGTCACCTCGCGGCAGCGGCTCGGCCTGCCGGGTGAGCATGTAATTGAATTGCGCGGGCTGACCTTTCCCAAGGGCGAGCCGGCAACGGCAGGGCTCGAGAGCTACAGCGCCGTGCAATTATTTCTCCAGATCGCTCGCAGCGGCGTTGTCGATTTGCAATTGAACGAGCGCGATCTCCCTTACATGGCGCGGATTTGCCAGTTGATAGAGGGTATGCCCTTGGGGATCGAACTGGCGGCGGCATGGACCCGGACATTTACCTGTCAGCAGATCGCCGAAGCCATCGGGCGAAATCTGGATTTTCTGGCGCAATCTCCAGGAACGAAATCCGAGCGCCGCCACAGCGTTCGCGCCGTTTTCGGCTATTTATGGGACCTCTTTTCGCCAGATGAGCGCCGTGTAGCCCGCCAACTCGCCGTTTTCAGAGGCGGTTTTCAGGCGGAAGCTGCGCAATCCATCGCGGGAGCGTCCCTGTTCTTTTTGTCGGCGCTCGTGGACCGAGCCTTTCTGTCGCGGTCAGCCAACGGTCGCTTTGCGCTGCACGAACTGCTGCGGCAGTATGCCGAAGAAAAGTTGGGCGAGTCCTCCTCCGAATCGAGCGAAACCAACGACCGGCATGCGTCTTTTTATGCGGCGTGGATGGAGCAACACAATCTGGTGCTCAAGAGCCAGGACGAGCGGGCCGCGCTAGAAGAGATTGACGCCGAGATTCAGAATGTGCGTGAGGCATGGCAGTGGGCGACAAACCACGCGCGGGGCGCCGAAATCGGGCAGTGCCTGGAAAGCCTGGCGCGGTTTTATGAAGTCCGCGGGCTGTACCAGCAAAGCGAAAATGCGCTGCGGCGAGCGATCGGCGCGCTGGAAACCACTGCGCAATTTCCAGAAGTACGGGCGCGCTGCCAAACCGCGCTGGCCAAGTTGCTCTGGCTCAAGGGCGCGTTCAACGAGATGCTCCCTCCTCTGCAAGCAGCACAGGAAACCTGGACACAACTGGGCGATACGCGCGGGCTGACCCATACGCTTGCCGAGATCGGAGATGCATATCTGGAACTGGGCGACTATCCCCGCGCGCTCGAGATTTATCCCAGGGCGTTGGATATGGCAAGGCAGATCGGCGACCGACATTTATACGGCGATGTAATCGGCCATCTCGGCATCCTTTACGAGGATACGCTGGATTACCCACGCGCATTGGAATGTCTCGAAGAATGCGTTCAGATCGAGCGCGAGTACGGCGACCGACATGAGCTTTTGCGAGCGCTGGGCAACATCGGATTTATCTACCTTGAACAGAACAGGCTTGAGCGCGCATTCGAGCGGCTCTACGAGTGCTTTGAAGTTGCGCACGAAGTCGGCGACCGCTATTTTATGGGCAAGGCGGCGCGCGAGATGGGTCGCACCTATAGCCGGCGCGGCGAGCACGAGCGAGCGCTTGCCGGGTATGCCTATCAACTGCAATCGGCGCTCGAGATCGATAACCCTCGCGATCTAGCCGTGGTGTTGGGCTATATTGCCAATACGCTCTACGCGGTGGGGGATCCCGTCCGAGCCGCCCAGGTGAGCGCGTTGGCTATCAGGCAGGAACGCAAGTTAAACCTGACCTACTTTCTTTGCGAGTCCCTCTATTATGCCGCACTTATGCAGGTCGAGCAGGGACATTGGAACGCGGCGGAGCAGCTGAATCAGGATGCAGTGGAACTGGCGGCGCGACCCGGGGGACGAAAAGATATTGCTCTCAGGGCGCGGCTACTGGACATCCGGTTACAACTCGCATCCCATATAGGAAATGCGGCAACGCTCATTCGCAAGGGCGAAGAATTGCTTACCGTCGCACGGGACGACGCGGAACGTGCACTGATCGAGCATGAGTTGTGGCTACTGGAACCAACCAACGACCAGCGCCGCCGGCGAGCGGCAGCGCTCTATGCCAGCCTTTACGAGCAAACTCCAACGGCAGACTACAAGCGACGTTACCAGGAGCTAACCGGCGAACGCCTGCCCGACCCGGCGCACCTTCCCTTACTGCCCGAGGCGGTGACCGACGCCGTGACCGATTTGAATGCCTTGCTCACACGGGCTGAAGCGACACCCTCAAGCACATAGCGCGGAATGCGGCTATAGACAGTTTCTAATGACGGAGCGATAATGGGGGTCGTACGGAGGATGTGTATGAACAACAATCGGGCGCCACTCAACACGATCACGTCCCAACTCGACGAACTCTGGCGCGATAACGGTGAGATTTGAAAGCTAAATCGCGGACGCGTTCCCCATCGCGTCTTCAGGCGCGACTCGACGCGCGTTTGAGCGAGCTTTCCAAGCATGACCTCGTACAGCGTCTCGACGAGCCAGACCTCACCTATATCTTTAAGCATGCCCTCACCCAAGACGCCGCTTACCAGGCCCTCCTGCTCAAACGGCGGCGTGAGTTGCATCGGGTGGTCGCCGAGACCTACGAGCGGCTCTTTGCCGACCAGGTGAATGACTATGCAGCGCTGCTGGCTCGACATTTCTCGGCGGCTGAGGATTGGCCCCGGGCAGCCGACTATGCGCTGCGGGCCGGCGGGAGCGCGATGCACTCGTATGCGCTGGTCGAAGCGTTGGAATATTACGAGCAAGCCCTTGGCGCTCTGGAAAAAATCCCCGCTCCACCCCCGGAACAGGTGATTGATGTGACGCTCGCGTGGATTCGCCCGGCGAGTCACCTGCGTCCCTACGGCGAGCTCCTGGCCCGCCTGGACCGGGTTCAGGAAATCGCCCGGAACGGACAGGACAAGCGACGTCTCTCCCAAATCCTGCATTGGATTGTCGACGTGCATTTTGCAAATGGCTATAACTCGCGCGCTTTTCCCGCGCTGTTCGAGAATTATCAGCTTGCCCTGGAATTCGGAGATGAGCGTTCGACCGTCGTCCCGAGTTACTGGATGGCATTTATTATGGTTGACCGGGACCCGGCCGGCGCACTGGCGGAACTTGAGAACGTCATCCTCCTTGCACATAAGTATCAGAATGTCGAGATAGAGGCGCACGCGATTGCCTCTCAAGCATATGCCCACGCGCGTCTGGGTGAGTTTGATCGTGCGCAGGCCGAAATCCGCCACGCGCTCGAATTGGTGCAGCAAGTTAATTCTCCAATCAAGCAGGCCGATGTCAGTAATCTGGCCGGCTTTACCTACCTGGATATGGGAGACCTCGACCGCGCCCTGGAATTCGCAGAGCGAGGCGCCGAAAAGGCGCTCAAGGCGCAAGTCCCTGAGTGCGCTTCGGCAGGGTTAATCGGGGTGGGGTTTTGCAGGCTCCAGGCGCAGGACATGCCCAAAGCTCGGCAAGCGTTTGAGCAATCGATGCGGCTTGCCGAATCGGCCGATTCGGACCACCTCCGCGTACAAGCTCTGGCGGGACTGGCGGTCGCGCAGTTTTATGGAGGAGAGCCTCGAGCCGTTCAAGAGATGGAGACCATTCTGGTCCAGGCTCAATCGATTGACAGTCAATACGCGTCCGCATTCCTTTCTCTCATGTTGGGCGAGGTTTATGCGGAACAGGGCGCCTGGGAAAAATCAGCCCAGTATCTGGAAAGCGCGCTTACCTATTATCGGCAAACCGGTTTACGTCCCTATCTACGCCGTCCCCTCCAATCAATTGCCCAAGTATATGAACAGCAAGGACGCGCCGCAGATGCGCAAGCGGTGCGGGATGAGGCCCAATCACTGATCAAGGAATTTGGATAGCAGGAAAAAGATTGGGGCGCACGACCGGATACGTGCAACACACCTATGCCCGCCCTATGCAGCGCGGCCGGCAGTCCATAAGGGACACGCGGCACAAATCTTGTAGAATCGTACGGGTGAGTTCCCCTGAACGAGAAAGGTAACGGAGAATGTCGAGTCCAGTCGAAATCAAGTGGTTGAGCGACTCTGAAGAACAGGACTATCCAGCGGCGCTGTCGTACCTGTCCCTGCTCTACGATGAACAGACGGCCGCCGCCTATGCGCGTCAATTGCAGAGCGCGTCTCTATCCAAGTTCAAAGCAAAGGATATTTTCAGGGCGTCCGGTTTATCGCTGCTCGGGATCAGCAATTCGCACGTCGAAAAAGATCAACAGAAAATACAATCGGGGCATGCATTGTCGCCTCTCCTTTTGATCAGAGATTCCGGCAATGCCAAGGTCATTATCGCGGACGGATATCATCGATTATGCGCGGTCTACTCTTTTGATGAAGATGCTTTGATTCCATGCAAAATCGTGTAGGGTGATCGGCTTACCTCGCTTCCCGCTCTGTCAGCGCCACAAACAGAACGCCCCATGTGACAGCGAGC
>JBAVQS010000280.1:0-13639 GCA_049694275.1 Anaerolineae bacterium
CGCAAGGCGCTCGAACCGAACAAGCTGGCGCTGCGGCGCGGCGCCGAATACGGGTTGCTCAAGGTTCCGGCCTGATAAAAAAGCCCTTGTAGGGGCGAACCGCCGGCTCGCCCCTACAAAATTACACACAAATCGGCATACAGCCATTTCGCGTCTAGCTTTCGGTCGCCTGTACCGGCAACCCGCTCAGTCTGAATCGAGTCGGATCCACTTCGGCGAGCCCGACCTCTTGCTCATACTTTTGAATCCGGTCGAACAGGCGCTTGACGGCGTCTTCCACGGCATGGTAATCCAGGCCGTTCAGCACGGTCGTATCCCGCAAGTGTCCCGCATCGTCCGGTACCTGGCGCATCCGCCGCACCCCCTCTTCGAGCGCCCTGCGTCCCTTGACCCCGATCTGGTCGAATACGACCTGCAGTACATCCTGTGCATAGGTGCGTAGTCCATATACCCCCGAGCGGTGGACGGTTTCAGAGAACTCTGCCCCATTCGGAATGATATTCATCGCCGGCATGGCAAAATTTTTGATGACGTCGACGAGGGCTTCGAGCGTCTGGGCGGGATAGTAATAGAGATACACGCGCGCGATTTCGAGAAAGAAGGAATAGTGGGCGACTTCGTCCGTCGCAATCGTCGTCGCCGCCTGTTCGAGCACCGGGTCGGCGTCGTGCTCGAAACCGGGCTTGTCGCTCTGGCCGCGTGCGATGAGCGCCGTGCCGAGGTAATTCAACTGGGTGGCGCGCTCTTGCAGGGTGGCGTAAAAGACCATGTGCAAGGGGTCCTCCCACGGCAATTGAAATTCCATCGCGCGGAGCGTGTGCTTGTACTCTTCCACCCATTGGACGGTGCGCTGTCGCAAGAACAGGATGGCGTTCAGCCACAGGTCGGCGTGTTTTTCCTCCTCCGCGCCCCAGCGGATTTGAAAGTGCGAGCGCCCGTGACTCGCCCGCGTGATCATCACCTGTTTGCTCGTGTAATCGGGGACGTATTGTTCGATTGCATAAAAACCTTCGACGAGCTTGTTCAGGCCCTCCGAGTGATCGGTACGCAATTTGCGCCAGTTAAAGGTCTTGTCCGGGTTCCAATTGCGCGTGGTTTGCGAGCGCGCGAGGTACCAGCGATATAGCCCGACCAGCGCCCGCTCGATGAGCATGTCCTTTTCGGCTTTGCTCAAGAGGCCGGGCGACCAGCGCGGGCGTTGTTCCTGGATCTCTTTAATAATGCTCTCTTCCGGCTGAACGATTCTATTCTCCATATTCCATCCTTGGGCTACATTTTCCGCGCGGCGACCATGTGCAGTTGTTGTTGGCCCGACGTAAAGGCGACCCGCGCGGCCTTGAGGTACAATCGAAATTCCTTATAGTGCTCTGGACTCGTGAGCGCCTTGAGTTGTTCGCGATGCTCAAAGCAATTCTTGAGCCATTCGTCCATCGTCTGCCAGTACTGAGACATGGGAATATCCACGATGCGCTCGAGTTTGAAGCAGTTCTCGTCGAGCAATTGCAATTCGCGCCAGAGCGGGATGTAATTGCCCGTAAAGTCATAGGCGCGAAAGATGGCTTCGCCGACGCGGTCAAGCTTTGTGTACTGCGTGCTGGCAAAGTGCAATTCCTTGTTCACCATCATGCGACCGGGGCGCAGCAAGCGGTGCGCCTTGGCAAAGAACCCGCCGAGGTTGTGAAAATGAACGATCACCTCGTCGGTGAGGATCGCATCCACCGTCTCGATTTCGGGCAAGTTCTCCCAGTGCGTGACAAGCATCTCGACGTCGACGCCGTGCTTTTTCGCCCGCGCGCGCGCGGCGTCCGCCTGGATCGGCGAGGTGGTGATGCCGATGCCGGTACATCCGTATTTTTGGCAGAGATAGACGAGAGGCCCGCCCCAGCCTGCGCCCACATCCATAATCTTCATACCGGGCTTTAATTCCAGCATTTCGGCGTAGAGGTCGAATTTCCGCTCCTGCGCCTGGGTCATGGTAAAACCCTCCTGCCACAAGGAGCAGGAATAGGCGTTCCACTCGCCGCCGGTAATCAAATAAAAAAATTCCGGCGGACGCTCATAATGATAATCGATCCGCCGTACATCTTCGTCCAGCTCGTAAGTGCGGTACTGTTGATGCTCGTCGCGTACCGCTTCTCCCTTGCGGGTTAGTCCGTGATCTTCCGGCACCTCGGTCGGGGGGGTAATATCCGGTGGAATCGGGAGTGTTGTTTGAAGGGAATCACTCATGCTCATCCTCGCTTGTAAATTCACGCGGTCCGGGCCAACCATTCCCGCGCCTGGCGCGCTTCATCCGCCGAGCCGCTGGACTCGAATTGCGCCAGCGCCTTCTCGAAATGCGCGCGGGCCGATGGGGAATCCTTACGCTGCAAATAGACGCGGCCCCACGCCAGGCGCGTGCGCGCCGCCTCCATTTTCGAATCGCCTGCTTCGAGCATTTGCAGGCTGCTCGCCAGGTGCGCGTCCGCTTCCTCCCACTGCGGCGGGTCGAGCGCGGCCAGCGCCTCGCCCCACGCACGTTCCGCCATACCGGGGCCCAGCAGCGCGCCCGCCGGTTTGGCCGCCGTCACGACCCGGTCCGCCGTGGCGATCGCTTCCTGAACGCGGCCGGCCTTGAGCAGCACATCGGCCGTCACCGCGCCGAACCAATCGGTGAGGACAAGCTGACCGCCCAATTGTTGCGCGAGCTCGCGCTGGCGCGCCAGGCTTTCGAGCGCCGCGTCGATCTGGTCCAGGTGGCTTTGCGCCCACGCGCGCACGCCCATTTGAATGTACACGTAAACGCGGTCGCCCGATTGTTGCAGCCGCTCGATGGCAATCGCATTCGCTTCCAGCGCGCGTTGGAAATGCCCGGCAAACAGGTTCGTCAGACTCAGGAATTGATGGCCGATGGCGTCGCCGCTCAGGTACTGGATCTCTTGCGAATGGCGAATGGCCTGCTCGACATGGGCGAGCGCCTCCGGGTAATCGCCGCGCGCCGAGAGGGACAGGGCGACGCCGCCCCGCGCCTGCACCGATTCGGGCCAATTCGCCATGCGCTCCAGCGTCGGAATGGCCTTGGCCAGAAGCGGGCCGGCCTGGGCGAATTTTCCTTGCACGACCAGCACGCGTCCCAGGACGCTGGACGGAAACGCGGCGAGCTCCTCATCGCCGAATTGATTCGCGGTGGCGAGCACCTGCTGGAACAGGCCAATCGCCTCGCGCAACTGGCCGCGCGCAAAGAGGAGCCGTCCTTTCCATGACTGGACGTTGGCCAGGCGAATCGGGTCGCCGCCGGCGCTCCCCTCCGGCGCAGGCAATTCTTTGGCCAGCGCTTCGGCCTCGCTCAGGCGCTCGATCGTCTTGTCTGGCGGGTCCGCCGTCCACGCGACGGAGACATATTTGATGATCGTGTCCACGCGCTTTTGCCGGTTCTCGGCCGTGTCCATGAGATGGGTGAACGCTTCCAGCGCCCGCCCGTAATGCAAGCGCGCTTCGGCGTTCGCGTACAGGCGCGTCGCCGCGTCGCCTGCCGCCGTGAGATAGGCGACCGCCTTGTCCCACTCCTCCCCTCGCCAATAATGCTCGGCGATGATGCTGCGGAACTCGTTGATCCGGTCGGCGAAAATGGATTCGAGCGCGGCGCCCACCTTGCGGTGCAATTCCTTACGCCGGGGCGCGAGGAGCGTCGAATACGCTACCTCCTGGGTCAACGCATGTTTAAAGATGTATTCGACCTCGGGCAGGCGCGTTCGCTCGCGGATCAATTCCCCGCGTTCGAGCTGGCTTAAATTCATATCCAGCCGGGGGGTGTTTTCCGAAATATGCAGCAGGACGCGATAGAGAAAGATGCGCCCGATCACTGCCGCTTGCTGCGCCGTCCATTTGGTATTGTCCGGCAGGCGGTCGAGACGCTCGGCAAGCAAGCCCTGCAGTGTGTCCGGCACCGTAATCCCCTCGATCAACGGCGTCGCCTGCCACCCCTCATCGCTTTCCGCCCGAATGAGCACGCCGCCATCAATCAATGAGCGAATCACCTCTTCGACAAAGAAGGGGTTCCCTTCGGTCCGCCTCAGAATCAACTGGCGCACCGCCGGCGGAAGTTCAGGGGAGGCGAGCAGTTGCTCGACCATCTCAAGGCTGCTGCTTTCAGAAAGCGGCGTCAAGGTGAGACTGGTCACGCAATCGCTATATTCTGCTCGCAAGAGATTCAACAGGTGCTCAGGCCCTGCGCCCGCTTCAAGGCGAAACGCGCAGACGATGCCCAGCGGAATCTTGCGGGTGAGCGGGAGCAGGCGCTCGATCAGGTCCAGCGAAGTATGATCGGCCCAGTGCATGTCCTCGAGCACGAGGAGGATCGGTTGGATGTGCGTGAGGCGGGTCAGCAGGTTGGAGATCATTTCGTACATGCGCTGGCGGAGGGATTCAGGCTGAAACCCGGCGATCCATTCCGCTTCTTGCGGCGTCAAGTGCAACGCGAGGAGGTTGGCGAACAGCGTGTGGGCCTCAAAGCTATTCCCTGTGAAAAAGATCTCGATGGCGACATCCAGGCGCTCCCGCGCTTCCGCTTCCGAATCTTCATCCCGGATTCCGACGTAGCGCCGGATCAGATCGAGAAACGGGCCATAGGCAAGGGAGGAAGTATGGGCGAATGAACGCCCTTCGAGCCAGGCCGCCTGGCCGCTGATCTCATTTCGCCATTCCGCCATCAACCGCGATTTGCCGATGCCCGCCTCGCCGGTAATCGTGACGACGTGCCCGCTGCCCGCCAGCAAATCGCCGGCGATGTGGCGCAGCGCTTGCATCTCTTGCTCGCGTCCCACAAACGCCGATGCAAGGTCTTTGAGCCCGCGCACCTTTTCAGGGTGCAGCCGCGCCCGTTCGACGGCATAGACAACCAGGGGCTGGCGCTTGCCTTTGGCCGTAATGGGCGGCAATGGGCTGAAAACAAAGGCCTCTTCCGTCAGGCGGAACGTATCGCGGTTGACGAGGATTTGCCCGGGCTGCGAGGCGTCTTCCAACCGCGCCGCCGTATTGACCGCGTCCCCCATCACCGTATAGCTCAGGCGATTATCGGGACTCACATTGCCTGCCACCACGGGGCCGGTGCTGATGCCGATGTGAATCGTGAGGGGTTGGCCCAGGCGTTTGCGCCAGCGTTCGCTCACGCCGGCCATCTTTTCGCGCATGCGCAGGGCGGCGCGCAGTGCCCGTTCGGGGTCATCCTCGTGCGCGATCGGCGCGCCAAAGATCGCCATGATCGCATCGCCGGTGAACTTGTCGATATAGCCTTCGTATTCATAGACGGCCGTGGCCAGCTCCTTGAGCGCTTCATTCGCCAGCGTTGTGACCTCTTCTGCATCCATCAGTTCACTGAGCGCGGTGAACCCGGAGAGATCGGCGAACATCACGGTGACCTGTTTGCGTTCGCTCTCGATCCGGCCGCTAGAGCGCATCTTGTCCGCAAGCTCTTTGGGCAAAAAGCTGGAGAGGCGCGCGAGAAGCTCTTCGGAGCGCACCGGGAGCGCCGGGGCGGCCGCGGGCTGTTGTTGCGCCCTGAGCGCGTCGAGTTGTGCGCGCAGCGCCTGTTGGGTGAGATTGACGACGGCGTCGCCGAGCACGGCGCGCATGCTTTCCTGTGCGGCAATGGCCGATTCAAGCTGCGCGATTTGTTCCTGGATGTTGGGCATAGGCTATAGCGGAGAAACCACCTTTTCAAGTGGGCGCATTGTACAATAGGCAGGTACCCCTTGTCAACGGCATTTTTGGTACCGCCCTTGACGCGCGGGTGGGGTTGTCAGAGTTTGGGTAAAAGGCGCGATTACAGGTATAGGCTTCATGCTGGTATAATCTGGACCGATGATATTGGTTCGCACGCTTTTCGAGGTCAATAGCCAGATTATCCAATTTGTCTATGGGCTGAGCTTTTTTGCCCTCGGCCTGGCAATTGCGCTGCAATCCCGCCGCTATTCCCAACTGGATTTGGCGCGGAGTCTCCCCTGGCTTGCCGCGTTCGGCTTTACCCATAGTCTGAATGAATGGGGCGACCTTTTTATTCCCCTCCAACGCGCGTACATGGGAGAGCCGGAAATCGCATTTCTGTATGTGATCCAGCTTTTTCTGCTGGCCCTTTCTTTTACATTCCTCTTTGAGTTCGGCGTCCAACTGTTGCGGCTGGGTGACCGCACCCCGCTGGTCCACAGTATCGCAGGGGGATTGCTGCTGGCGTGGATCATCGGCGTCTTGCTCCTTTCCTTCAACCTGGCGCCCGACCTGGTCACCTGGCGGCGCGAGGCGAACGCGCTGGCACGGTATGGCATCGGCTTTCCCGGGAGCCTGCTCGCCGCCTATAGTTTGCGGCAGCACGCCGTGCGGCGGATTGCTCCGCTCAATGTGCCGCATATCGTCAGAATGCTGCGGGTCAGCGGTTTCGCCTTGGCGCTGTATGCCGTCTTTGGCGGGTTGATCGCGCCGTCGGTCCCCTTCTTTCCCGGAAATTGGATTAATAACTCGACCTTTGAGGAGACATTGAGTGTGCCGCCGATGGTCTTTCGCTCTATCATCGGCGTCATTCTCGCCATCGCGATCATCCGCGCGCTCGAGATCTTCCAGGTCGAAACGCAGCGGTTTATCGAGTCGATAGAACAGCAGCAGATTTTGGCGACGGAACGCGATCGAATCGCGCGTGAATTGCATGATGGGGTGATCCAGAAGGTATACACCGCCGGCCTGTTGATTGAATCCGTGTACAAACAGGCCGCGCCGGAGAGCGTGACAGGAACTCGTCTGGACAAGGCGCTGTCCATCCTGAACGACACGATTGCCGCCTTGCGCCGTAACCTGCAGGAGCTGCGCCCGGTCTTGTCAGGTCGCTCCCTTTACGATGCCCTGCGCGCGCTCGAAAAGGATGCACGATTCGGGACGCTGGTGGACCTATCGCTTGCTCTTGATTTACCCGCGGATGACACCCTTGCCGCGAGCCGCGCAGACGAGGTTATGGCGATTGTAATTGAAGCGCTCTCGAATGTGGTGCGTCATGCTCATGCCACCCGCGTCCATCTCAAGGCTTTTCGTGAAAATGGCGATCTCAAGCTAATGATTCAAGATGACGGGGTCGGTCTTCCGCGTTCGCTTGTCGCAGGTTATGGCTTGCGCAATATGCGTGATCGGGCGCGGATGCTCGGAGGACAAGTCGCGGTCACGAGCACGGAAGGCAAGGGAACGACGGTGACACTGGACATTCCATGGAGCGATGCACGATGAAGACACGCATTCTCTTGGTCGATGATCACGCGCTCGTGCGGCTCGGGCTGATGACGTTAATTAACGACCAGCCCGGTATGCAGGTCATCGGCGAGGCCGGAACGAGCGGAGAGGCAGTGCGCGCCGTCGAGCGGATGCGTCCCGATATCGTGCTCATGGACATTCGCATCCCTGGGGAAGGCGGAATTGAAGCGGCGCGACAGATTACGGAACGCTTTCCAGACACCAAAGTGGTGATGCTGACATCGTATGCCGACAATGACCTGGTTGTGCGGGCGATCCGGGCCGGCGCAGTCGGTTACATCCTCAAGCAGGTGGGCAACGAGGAATTACTACGCGCCATTGCCGCCGCGGCGCGGGGCGAAGCGATACTCGATGCGGCGACCACCGCGCGCCTGTTATCGCGCGTGCGCGAAAAGGAACGCCAGGCAGAGGAAGACGCCTTCCGCGATCTTTCAGAACGGGAAATGCAAGTGCTCGCTCAAGTGGCGCGCGGCAAAACAAACGCGCAGATCGGACTGGCTTTGAACCTGACTGAAAAAACCGTGCGCAATTACCTGAGCACGGTTCTCGAAAAGCTTCACCTCACCAATCGTATCGAGTTGGCGACTTACGCGGTCGAACACCATCTCCTCGATCGAATGGGGAAAGATTAAATTCCCCGCAGTAGGATTGTCTGTCGACCGATGTCAAGGACTAACGCAGCGCGCGCATAAAAGCGATGATATCCGCCATCTGCTGGTCCGGTATTTCGTCCTGCGAATAACCCGGCATGGTCCCGATGCCGTTACGGAGAATTCCGGCCAGCATCTCGTCCCTCGGATAGTAGGCGTTGAGTAGTGGACCACGCAATGGTGTATCCCCATTGCCGGTAGGACCGTGGCATCCACCGCAGGCGTGTTCGTAAGGTGTGCGGCCCTTGGTTGCATCCCCAGCCCCGCTCTTGACCGCCACCATGGCCGGCGGAACCGCCGCGCCAAGCGCGGGCGGCGCATTCTGAGCGCGAGTACTCGCCTCTACCATAGACATGCCTACCGCCATGACGGCGCCAAGCACAAGGCCGACAATGACGATCAACGGACCAAATAAAGCTGCTCCGCGCATATAGGCTCCTATTGGAATGTGATGAGGTAGTTGGTAATATCCTCAATTTGCTCATGGGTCAAGATTTGTACGCCCCCCGGCGGTGGAATGAACGGCGTCATCTTGGCATCAGGATTCAAGGCTTTGGGGTCTTCAATGTAGCGATGAATAAAAGCTGGATCGCGGAGCGCCCCCACCGTCTGGATCGACGGCCCATCTTTGGTGCCCTGTCCAATATCACCGTGACAGGACGTGCAGTTAGCCTGGAAAAGGCTCTTACCCAGGACCTGAGACGAACTGAGCCTGACACCCCGCTCGACCACCGTGCTGGGCGGAGTCGTGACCGCCGCCGAAATGGTGAGGGCCAGAATGGCTGCGATTCCCAGTCCCCCCAAAGCCATGGCGACCGGACGGCGCTCCGGGCGTCTCTCCGCTGCCCGGTTGTAAAACGGGAGCAACAGAAGGAGCAGGATGATCACACCTGGAATGATAACGACCCCGACCCATTCCAGGTTTCCAGGGAAGAACTTGAGCAACTCAAAGAGAAAGAGAAAGTACCATTCAGGACGCGGGATATACCCCGAGGTCGTAGGGTCGGCTCGGGCTTCCAGCGGCGCGCCGGCAAAGAGCGCGAGCCCGGTGAGAATCAGAAAGACGACCAGGCTAATGACGGCGTCCTCAAGAATCAGGTCAGGCCAGAACGGGCGGCCTTGCTTTTTAAAAACGTTATAGCGCTCCGTTTCATCCGCCGGGACGTTGTCCTTTTTGGGTTGCCAGAGCCAGGGCGGGACGGAGACGCCGAGGTAAACGACCAGGTACAAGTGTACGAATATCGTCGCAATGAACAAGCCGGGCAACAGGAGAACGTGTTCGCCATAAAAGTGCGTCAGCGTTACCGCGCCGACCTCCGTGCCGCCCCGAATCACCTTCATGATCGTGTCGCCAATAAAGGGGACGGTGCCGGCCATGCTCGTGCCAACGGTTGTCGCCCAGTAGGCCTTTTCATCCCAGGGCAGCAGATAGCCGGTAAAACCCAGCCCGATGACGATCAGGAGCAACACGACGCCGACGATCCAAGTCAACTCGCGCGGGCGCTTGAAAGCGCCGAGCACAAAGACGACCGCGAGGTGTACCCCGACCAAGACGATCATGGCGCTGGCGCCCCAGTGGTGTAACCCGCGCAACACGCTCCCAAATGGAAGGGAAAACTGGATAAAGCTTACGCTCTCATAGGCGTGATCCGGGCTGGGGTCGTAAAAGAGCGCCAGGATCAGACCGGTCGCAATCTGCATGATAAAGACGAACAGACTGGCAAAGCCGAGCGTATACAACCAGCCTGCCCCTTTCGGAATCTTGCGAAAGAGCAACGCTTGTCCGACCTGTGACAAGCCGGTCCGTTCGTCAACCCATTTGAATAACTGTGTCATTTACACTCCCTACGCCGGCGTCTTGTCCGGTATGCCCGAGCGAAAGTCTTGATAAGTGATTGTCAGAATGCCGTTTTCTACCTTCGCAGGGAGCGTATCCAGGCGGCGTGGCGGCGGCCCGGAAACAACCTGGCCCTCACGGTCAAAGACGCCATCGTGGCAGGGGCACGCGAAACGACCACCGTTATCCCCGGCTCGCCAGTTAAAGGCGCAGCCAAGATGGGTACAGCGGCCATTATAAACAACCGCGTCCTGGTCGCCCTTGCGAATGACCCAGACGGCGCGTCCTTCCTGTGTCTGTACCCACCCATCCTTGCGCGTGACGGTGAATTGCGTGAGGGTGGGCTCTCCCTCCGGAAAATCGGCGAGTTTACCCAGCCGCACAGTCGTTTCCTGTTTACCGCCCAGAGCAGATGTGACCATCGCATCCACAGCGGGGATACCGACCGAGGCGGCTATAAAAGCGCTAATGCCGCCAATGGTCCATCCTAAAAAGCGCCGGCGGGTCACCCTCTTGTGCTCGGATTCCAGAGACCCGGCTTCCGGCGCATCATTCACGGGGGTTGATGAGCGTGCCTCTACCACGATAGCTTTCTCCTTTGCCTATTGGCCGGTCGCCCCAGCCCAATCGACATTCGAGAACGGCGATTTGTCAGCCGGGCGCATGATTTTCACAAAGCGGAAGGTAAGGCCTGTGGCGCTGTCCTTTTGTTCGCCATGGCACTTGTTGCAGCCTGTGATAGCCTTATCATAGGCGGCCATGAAAGCGGTTTTATCCTTGGTCTTGGCGGCATCCACCATCGGAGTGATGTTTGCGTCCTCAAACTTTTTGAGGGCGTCGGCGCGGCCTGGGCGGGTTACCTCGCCGGTCTCTTGAATCTCAAGCATTTCCTTTATCTGGTAATTGACCATGTCCCAATTGCCAGCGTCGGCTGCCCAATAGACGTTGCCCATGCGGGTGCCGTACTCGATCATGACCGTTCCAAGCCCTGGCTGAATCACCCAGAGCTTGGGCGCATTGGGGTCGGTGGTGAGGTTGGGGGGTGTTGTGTTGAACATGGACGTTGTTTGGGAACTGGCAACGAAGATGGCGACGACGGCGGCCACGACCGCGACGAGGACGGGCCAACCCCAAGTTACTAACTTTTGCATTTCCGGACCTCCTTGATGATTTTGCCCGGTGAACCGGTTGACGGGGCTTGGGCCAGCCGGGCGATATCGCCCAGTCCCGTAAGTTCAAGAATATTCTACAGGGGACTGGGACAAGCAGTTAGGGGTGAGTGACACTAATTGACTAGTGACGACCGCGCCCAGATGAGTGAGGCGGGGCTATATCCCGAATAGAGATCCCATCACCGCGGCGGGGGACCTCCGAAAGACGCGAATTTAGCGAGGCGATTATTTAGCCGGAGGGGAACTTGCCGGGGACGCGCCGTCGCGCGGAAACGATAGCTCGAACACACTGCCCTGTCCCGGCTCGCTCTGGACTGGGGCGATGGCGCCGCCGTGCGCCTGTACGATCGCCTTGACGATTGCTAGGCCGAGGCCGCTGCCGCCGCTGGACCGCGCCCGCGCCTTGTCCACACGATAAAAGCGCTCAAAGATGTGGGGTTGCGCTTCGGGGGGAATGCCGCTCCCATTATCCGACACGACGAGCCGCACGTTCTTACCTGCCTGGTAAACCCCGACACGAATGACGCCCTTTTCGGGGTCCGTAAAGCGGATCGCATTGTCTATCAGGTTCAAGAGCACCTGCTTAAGCCGGTCGGCGTCGCCGTTGATCCGGGTATCGCCGTCGCGTTCGACGAGAATCTGGCGCTCGCCCGCAACCGGCTTAATCTGTTCGGCCACTTCACTCGCCAGCGCGGCCAGGTCCGGCGTTTGCAGGCGCAGCGACGGATGGGCGTCGAGGCGGTTCAGCGTCAACAAGTCCGAGGTCAGACGGGTGAGCCGCTGGAGCTCCCGGCGCATGCCGCTCAACATGCGGTGGGTCGTTTCCGGGTCGCCCTCCGGCGCGAGGAGAATCACGTCGAGCGAGCCGGCAATCGCCGTGAGCGGAGTCCGCAGCTCGTGCGAGGCGTCGGCGATGAACTGGCGCTGCGCGGCAAAGGTCTCTTCCAGGCGCGCCACCATGTCGTCAAAGCTCGTGGCGAGCTGGCCGATCTCGTCGGCCCGGCGCGGCAGGTTGACGCGCTGGCTGAGGTCGCCGCCGGCAATGCGGCGTGAGGTGACGATCATCCATTGCAAGGGCGCGAGCGCCGATCCGGTCAGCCACAAGCCGCCCAGCGTCCCCAACAACAATGTGATTAGAACGCCGCCGATAATCAGCAACTGTTGCCGGGCGAGGACCTGGTCGATCAGGTCGAGCCGCGAGCTCAATTGCATGACCCCATCCACGGCCTGGTCGGAACCGAGGCCGCGCAAGGGAATCAGGAGGACGAGCGTGTGCTGCCCGCCGACCGCGGTGGTGTAATAGATCCCGTCCTGCCCGGCGAGCGCTTGCGTAATGCGGGCATTGTCGGGAGGGGCAGAAATGGGCTGTTCGGGCAGGGTTCGCCCATCGGCCAGCAGTTTGCCGCCCGTGTCAAATACGGCCGCTGTGGTTTCGGGCGAGGTCTGTGAATCGGCGAGAAACCCGGCAATTTCGGCGAGGGTTGGTCCGTTTCCATTCGCGCCGCGCGGCGCGCCGCCGTTGGAAGCGGGACCTGGCGGAGCGGGGCGTGGACCACCGCCCGGGTGGACCACGCGCTCCACGCCGGGTTGCGCCTGCGACTGCAAACGGATCAGGGTGGTAGTGATCAGAAAATTCTGGGTGTCCAGGTACAGGAACGAGCCGAGGGCGATAAGGAGAACCAGCAAGAGCCCGATGTAGAGGAACGTCAGGCGCAGGCGCAGTGACAGGTCCTGCCAGCGCGCCGGCATTATTGGTCCCCCTGCCACATATAGCCTACCCCCCGCACCGTCTGGATCAATCGGGCCGGCCGGTCGTCCAGTTTGTCGCGCAGGTGCCCGATGTGCACATCCACGAGGTTCGTATCCCCGGCAAAGTCGTACCCCCACACCCGGTCGAGGATCGCCTCGCGCCTGAAAACCTGGCGCGGGTGCGACATGAAAAACTCGAGCAGGTCGAATTCCTTGCTCGTCAACGCAACCGGACGGCCGGCGCGCTGGACCGTTCGCGCTTCACGGTCTAGCGCCACGTCCCCGGCTTGAAGGACTGCGCTGATCTGGCTCACGCCGGCGCGGCGGAGGATGGCGCGAACGCGCGCAAGGAGTTCGACAAACGAAAAGGGCTTGGTCAGATAGTCGTCTGCGCCGGTGTCCAACCCCGTGACACGGTCCGATACCTCGTCCCTGGCGGTGAGCATCAGGACCGGGACTTTGCTGATCGCGCGCAGCCGCCGGCACACCTCAAACCCATCCATGCCGGGGAGCATGACATCCAGCACCACAAGGTCAAAGGGTTGCATCTCGGCGCGGCGCAACCCCTCGCGCCCGTCGGCCGCTGTCGTCACCTGATAGCCTTCATAGCCCAGGCCCACGCGCAGGAATTCCGTAATATTCGGCTCGTCGTCCACTACCAGAATTGTCAGCGGATGGTCCGTGTTTTCTTCCACAGCCGATTCCTTGATCGAGTTCATTACAATCATCTTATTCTACCACGAGTGGGCCAGCTCCGCGGAGTTCTCTGCTCAGTGCTTTCTCCCTTTACACGATAGCGATTCAAGATGAGAATTCGCTAAAGAAAGGATAAAGTTTTATGGTAACCGTTCAGTCAAGTGATGGCCCGGGCAACAACGACGGTGGTTCAGCACCGCTGATGGCCGCCGCACAGGCTGCCGTCAGATAATCCAACACGTCGCGCCGCTGCTGACGGAGTGTCGTAA
>JBAVQS010000281.1:0-7744 GCA_049694275.1 Anaerolineae bacterium
AAGAGGAAGCGTGCAAGCGCTTCCTCCCGATGAACTGTATCAGTTGGAACGTCGGCCACCTTGCCTGGCACGAGCAGCGCTACTGGCTTTATCACATGCAGGGCAAGGTTCTCGTCCCGCGCTTGAATGAGCTCGTAGCCTATGGTAAGCCGGCGACGACCCCCTCGCTCGCCGAAATGGGGGAGGCGTGGCGCACGGTCACGAGCGCTGCGGATGAGTTTCTCGATCAGTTGACGACGGCCGGGCTCCAGAAACCGTACATCTATGAGGGCAAGCCCTCCCCCTATTCGATTGGCTCGCGGCTCCAGCGCGTCCTCTATCACTATTGGTATCACACGGGCGAGAACGCGGCCATCCGCCAGATGCTGGGGCACACACATCTCCCCGAGTTTGTCGGGGACATTGAGGAACTGGCGCCCTACCGGCCGGAATAAAGGTCTGGAAAAATGGTTGACAAATAGGACATTTGTTCTTATAATGGTTTGCTTTTGACCCTCCCCCTCTTCTTTGATACAATTATCAACTGTCCTTTTTCTCTGGATTCAAAGATTTTTAGAGGCAACCGTAGATGTCCCAGGATAAATTGATCGTACGCGGCGCGCGCGAACACAATCTCAAGAATGTTGATGTCGTCATCCCCCGCGACAAGCTGGTCGTCATCACCGGCCTGTCCGGTTCCGGCAAGTCGTCCCTCGCCTTTGATACCATCTATGCCGAAGGCCAGCGCCGGTATGTCGAATCGCTGTCCGCCTATGCGCGCCAGTTCCTCGGCCTCATGGAAAAGCCCGAGGTGGACCTGATTGAGGGGCTTTCCCCCGCCATTTCCATCGACCAAAAGGGCGTCAGTCACAACCCGCGTTCCACCGTCGGCACCGTCACCGAGATCTATGACCACCTGCGCCTGCTCTTTGCCCGTGTGGGTATCCCCCACTGCCCCAAATGCGGGCGCATCATCCAGCGCCAGACGGTCGAGCAGATGGTGGATTCTGTCCAGAACCTCCCGGAAGGAACAAAGATCATGGTCCTCGCCCCCCTGGTCAAGGACCGCAAGGGCGAGCACAAAAAGGTCTTTGAAGACATTCGCAAGGCTGGCTATGTCCGGGTGCGGGTGAATGGCGAGATTTACGACGTGAACGAAGACATCCGGCTGGACCGCTACAAGCAGACGAGCATCGACGCCGTGGTGGACCGGCTCGTCGTTCGCCGCGAAGAGGGGGACAAGAACCGCCTGACCGATTCCCTGGAAACTGCGCTCAAGTTGGGCGAAGGGGTCGTGATCATCAATACGCCCGGCCGGGGCGAAACCAAGGACAAAGGCGAGGATATTGTTTTCTCCGAGCACTTTTCCTGTCCCTATGACAATATCTCGCTCGGCGAGATCGAGCCGCGCACCTTTTCGTTCAACACGCCGCACGGCGCCTGTCCCGCCTGCACGGGGCTCGGCACTCAGATGGAGCTCGATCCGGACCTGATCATCCCGAACCGCGAGCTCTCGTTCCGTGAAGGGGCGATTCGCACCAGTGGCATGCAGAGCGACGGCGACGGGTACTTTGCCAAGATCGTCGAAGCGGTCTCGCGCAAGTACAAGTTCTCGTTCGATGCCCCCGTCTCGGAGCTCAAAGCGCCCGATATCGACAAAGTGCTCTATGGGACGAACGGCGACCGGATTCGCATCCAGTACGAAAACCAGTTCGGCAACAAGCGCGAGTACGAGACCGCCTGGGAAGGGGTCATCCCCAACCTGCTCCGGCGCTACAAAGAGACCGACTCGGACTATATCCGCCAGCAGATCGAGCAGTTCATGACCTCGCGTCCCTGCCCCATCTGCAAGGGACAGCGGCTCAAACCCGAGGCCCTGGCAGTGACGGTCGCCGACAAGAACATCGTCCAGATCACGCACATGAGCGTGGGCGACGCACTCTCGCTCTTTTCCGGTCTCCCCAGCCGTTTTTCGGCCAAAGAGATGACCATCGCCCACCAGATTCTCAAAGAGATTCAGGCCCGCCTGGGCTTTCTCGTCAACGTCGGCCTGGACTATTTGACGCTCGACCGCTCGGCCGCGACCCTGAGCGGCGGCGAAGGCCAGCGCATCCGCCTCGCTACCCAGATCGGCTCGCAGTTGATGGGCGTGCTCTATATTCTCGACGAGCCCTCCATCGGCCTGCACCAGCGCGACAACGAGCGCCTGATTCATACGCTGGAGGGCCTGCGCAATCTTGGCAATACCGTGCTGGTCGTCGAGCACGACGAGGAGACGATTCGGCGCGCCGACTATATCCTGGACCTGGGGCCTGGCGCGGGCGAGCACGGCGGCTATATCGTCGCCGCAGGGCCGATTGAGGATATCATCCAGAACCCGAACTCGATCACCGGCCAGTTCCTGAGCGGCCGGCGGGCGATTGCGATTCCCCCACAGCGGCGCGCCGGGAACGGCAAATACCTGACCATCAAGGGGGCCCGTGAGAATAACCTCAAAAAGGTGGATGTCAAGCTTCCACTGGGCAAGTTTATCTGCGTGACCGGTGTATCCGGCTCGGGCAAGTCGTCGCTCGTCGTGGACGTGCTCTACAAAAAGCTCGCGCAGGCGCTGAATGGGGCGCGCGAACTACCCGGTGCACACGATAGTGTGACCGGCCTGGACGCGCTCGACAAGGTGATTGACATTGACCAGTCGCCCATCGGCCGGACGCCGCGCTCGAACCCGGCCACCTACACGAATGCCTTTACCGAAATCCGCGACCTGTTTGCCTCCACCAACGAAGCCAAGACGCGCGGGTACAAATCGGGCCGCTTTTCCTTCAACATCAAGGGCGGCCGTTGCGAAGCGTGCCAGGGGGATGGCATCATCAAGATCGAGATGCAGTTCCTCCCCGATGTCTATGTGCCCTGCGAGGTGTGCCACGGCAAGCGCTATAACCGCGAAGCGTTAGAGATCACCTACAAGGGCAAGAACATTAGCGATGTGCTCGACATGACCGTGGACGAGGCGCTCGAGTTTTTTGAAAACATCCCGCGCATACACAGCAAGCTCGTCACCATCCGTGACGTCGGCCTCGGTTATATCCATCTCGGACAGCCGGCGACGACCCTGAGCGGCGGTGAAGCGCAGCGCGTCAAGCTCTCGAAAGAGCTCTCCCGCCGTGCGACCGGGCGCACGCTCTATATCCTCGACGAACCGACGGTGGGCCTCCACGCCGCGGATGTCGAAAAGCTGCTCGGCGTCCTCACCCGGTTGGTCGATGCCGGCAATACCGTCGTCGTCATCGAGCACAACCTCGACGTCATCAAGACCGCCGACTGGCTCATCGACATGGGCCCGGAGGGCGGCGATGCCGGCGGCCGCGTGATCGCCGATGGCACGCCGGAAGAGGTTGCGCAGATGGAACATTCGTATACCGGCCAGTGGCTGAAAAGGATGCTGGCGCACGCCGCGACGCACGCATAAGGGAGGAGCTCGTCGAAAATGCCGATTTACGAGAGCAAGTCCGGAGTCAATGTTCGCCGCCTCGTTCGCAACATCTCCGACCAGTACGATTTCGCGCCGCAGATCGCCGCGCTGCTTGAATTGGTGGCGAACGCGCTGGATGCCAAAGCGACCCTGGTGAACATTCGCTATGATAGCGCGCGGGGACAGCTCGTCGTCGAGGATGACGGCGTCGGGATGACACAGCCCCAGTTCCGCGATTACCACGATTTTGCGGCGTCCAGCAAGTCACGCGGGAGCGGCATCGGATTTGCCGGCCAGGGCGCCAAGCTGGCTCTCAATTTCTGCTCGCGCGTCGTCACCGAGACCTGGTCGCGTGAATGGCGCGGGTATTCGGAATGGAAGCTTGACGGCAACGACGCCCCGTACAAAGTGCACGAGAACAAGCTGCACGCGCTCGACCATCAAGGCACGCGTGTCATTCTGCACCTCGCCTCTGATTTCAAAGACTATTACTCTCGCCGGCTGATTCACGGCGTGCTCTTTGAGCACTTTTACCCGTTCCTCGACGCCGATCTACGCGCCAAGTACCCAACGATTCTCGACAAGTACGCGCGTGGGGTTGCCATCCTGCTCGACGATAAACCGGTGAACGAGCCGTCTCTCGAAGCGCGCCTCGCCTATCTCAAACCCATTACCATCACCGTCCAGCGCCAGCCCAAAGCCTTTGGCTGGTTCGGCGTCTATACGGGCAGCGACCCGCTCCCGATCCCCCCGGGCATTATGGTTTGCACCTACGGCAAGGTCATCGAGCGGAGCTATTTCAAGAAAGAGCCGCGTGACAAGGAACAGATTTTCGGTTGGATCGAAGCCCCGTACCTGATTGAAGCCGTCACGACCGACAAGTGCCGTTTCCAAAAGGGGAACAAAAAGTGGGAGGGCTTTTTCCGGCGCGCTCAGGCGGAATTTACCATGTGGCTCGAACAGCATCACCTCGTCGAGCGCGCGCCGCGCAAGAGCGCAAGCAATTTTGCGGGCGCCGAGCGAGAGATCAACAGCATCGTCAAGAGTATGCCCGAGCTGGCGCTCTTTGCCACCCACGCCCGACAAGATGCGGCGGTTCTTGTACCAGGCGGGGAGCTTGTATCGAGCGGCCAGCGCGTCCCCCGGCTCGATCAAGAATTGGTCGATGAGCCGCCGCCGCCGGCCGAGCCCACGCTGAGCGCCGAAGAGCAGGCGCGGGAGGTCTTGACGACGCTGGGGGATGCCGCGCCGGGCGAGATTCGCCCCCGCGTGATCCGCGGCGGCATTCACCTGATTGAAGACGATCGGGACGACAAGAGCGAAGAGTCCTGGTTCGACGGCACAACCGTCACGATTAACCAGGCGCATCCCGCGTACAGAAAAGCAGCCCAATCGGGCAACCTCAACTATCACGTCTTTAAATGCGTGGCGTTGAGCCTGATCGAATTCACCATGGAGAATGACCCCGAGCCCGATTACCACAAGGTCCTGGACCTCCAGCGCAAGTTCTTTTCACTCTGGGGAACGAAATGACGCCGGAACGAGTCCGGATTGCGGCCAAGATGAATCGCGTGACCGGCGCCGACGGGCAGACGACGTTCAAGGCCAGCCTGCCGATGGGGGTTCTCTTTGAGAAATCACTCGACCCCGCGCAGCTCGATACCGAACGCACCGCACTGGAGGAGCGATATCACGCACTCGTCGCCCGGTTGCAGGAAATCCGCGCACAGATGAAATCGGGTTCCGTCTTGAGCTATTGGGATTTTGGCGATGCCGTCGCGCGCTTTCAAGCGCAAGAACGCGAATCGGTCTTGTTTCTGGAAGCCCTGACCAGGCACCTGGAACGCGACATTCCCTTTTCAGAGACCATGATTATCCTCTGCCGGCGCTTTCGCCAGAAACTGGACCGGTCACAAGTCGATCCGGCCATTCCCTTTACCCGCTATCATCGCTCTGGATTTGACCTCGACCGGCTTCAAGCCCGCGCGCGCCAGGGCGCGCACCCAATGACCACATCGGACATCATCCGTCAGCGGCTGAACAATCAACAGATTACCAGCACGGATTTCGCAACGCCGAATGAAATTGTCGCATGGTTCGGCGCCGTCCAGGCTCAAGATTACCCCGGCGGCAAGTGGGCAATTGGCCTGCGCCTGCCCAACAGCACCGATCGAGACATCGAGCGGGCCATTGCCGACAGAGCCATCGTTCGCACCTGGCCAATGCGCGGCACCTTGCACTTTGTCGCAGCGGCAGACATTCGCTGGATGCTCAAGCTCTTGATCCCGCGCGTGGCTGCGGGTAGCGCGGCGCGCTTGCGACAGGCGGGCCTGGACCAGGCTGTATTTGCGCGCAGTCGAAAACTCCTCGTCAAGGCCCTGGAAGGCGGCAAACGGCTGACACGCGGCGCGATATACAAGCTGCTGGAAGCCGCGCATATTTCTACGGCAAACCAGCGTGGCCTTTATATCCTCCACTACCTGGCGGAAGAAGGGACTATCTGTTTTGCGTCTCACGAGGGAAAACAGCCGACGTTTGCGCTGCTGGATGAATGGGTCCTGCCGGGCAGGATGCTCGAACGCGATGAAGCATTAGCCGAACTCGCTATCCGATATTTCACAAGCCACGGCCCCGCCACACTGCAAGATTTTGCCTGGTGGTCCGGCCTTACCATTACCGATGCCCGGGCCGGTCTGGAAGCGGTCAAATTGCGGTTGATTGAGGAAAACATTGACGGCAAGATATACTGGCTACCCCAATCCACCCCCTCAGCTAAAAAGCACACAGGGACTGCACATCTCCTGCCCAACTATGATGAATATCTCGTCGCCTATACCGACCGCAGCGCCGTACGGGGCAGGATCAAGGCTGTAAAATTGGATAGCCGGACAGATGCCATACTCGATCCAATGATGGTCGTCGACGGCCAGGTCGTCGGCAGATGGAAGCGTACTTTGAACAAGGATTCCGCGTCCATCGCTACACAGCCTTTCGTCGAGCTCACGGCTGCCGAAATTCGCGCCTTTGCTACCGCAGCCAATCGCTATAGCAAGTTTCTAGGCATGCCGGTTGTCCTGTCCTAAAGATGCAGTATTCCAGGTTTGCACTCCTCCTGGTCATTTTGTTACTGTTCGCATGTTCTCCTTCGCCCGCGCCTTCACCTCCCGCGCCCATTCCATTTACGAATACTCCAACACAACAATCTGAAATCCAAAATCTGAAATCTGAGATCTCCATCGGTTGGGCCTACGAAGCCTACCCCGAAGCCAGTGCGCCGCAGATGCTGGCCGAGATGACGCGCATGCGGGACGGCGGAGCGAACTCGATCTGGATCGGGCATAACAATCCGGGAGATGTGGATGCCGGCAAGGTCGAGCCGGGGCTGTCGTTCGCGGTTTGGTACGCGCTCGAGCACGAGACTGGCCCGCGACAGGCACAGGCCAGCCAAATGGCAAATGCGGTGCGGCGCGCACTGGATTCGGCAAAAGCGGCCGGTCTCAAGGTGGTGCTCCCCATCGGCTATCAGATTATGATGGGCGCGACGTGGAACGCCCTCCATCCCGATGCCCTGCGCAAGACGTTTGACGGTCAACTCCTTCAGATCTACGGCAGCCCGCCAACCGCGTCGCCGTATGCTCCGGCCTATCGCGCCGACATCGCGGAGTATTACAAATGGATCGAACGGGAATGGGTCGAGCCCTACCGCGGCATCATCGAGATGCTCTCGCTTTCGGACGAGCCGCAGGGGGGCGACTATTCGACCGCGGCGCGGGACGAGTTTGCGCGGCGCTATGGCAAGACAATGGATGCGCTGGCGCTGGATGAACAGTGGAAGCTGGGGGAATTCCAGGCAGGAGTCGTTGCCGATTTCGCTTCCTGGAGCGCGGGCGATTGGAAGGCACTCGATCCCCGGATCCTGACCACGATCTCGTTCCACAGCGGAGATGCGCGAACGCGCCCTGGCCTCCCCGAGGTCGAGCGGCTGTTTAGCCAGACCCCTTCCAACTTTGTTGTCGCCTTTGACACCTATCTCCATGACGACCTGCCCACCAAGCCGGCGACCGACGGCGAGATCGCACAGCTCGAGCTTTTCCTGACCACGCTCGGTCATTATTCAAAGGTCTATCACAAACCCCTGATGCTGTGGGGCGCAGCCAACACCTGGGGCCTCGCCCAACAATCCGACTCTCCGCTCGACACCGCCGACGCGGCGACAAACCTGTTGATGCTTTATGACCTCCCTACGCGCGTGGGGGGCGAAGTGCGCGGTATCTATGCGTGGAACTATAATGTCAA
>JBAVQS010000282.1:0-16913 GCA_049694275.1 Anaerolineae bacterium
CGTTACGACACTCCGTCAGCAGCGGCGCGACGTGTTGGATTATCTGACGGCAGCCTGTGCGGCGGCCATCAGCGGTGCTGAACCACCGTCGTTGTTGCCCGGGCCATCACTTGACTGAACGGTTACGTTTTGTTTTTCCTCTTACTGATTGCCAACATTGTATCAGGCGGCCGTCCTTGCGCGTGTCCCTTGGACTCCCAGTTTTCATTAGAAAATGATTAGATGGTGTCCCGAACGGCATCTCATTCGTCCTTAATGATAGGATTACCGGCCCCCTGACAATAAAGGGCGGCCACAAAAGGGCCGCCCGGCGCGAAGAGTGGACCCGGCGTCAGGCCGGCTGGACTGTGCGCCATTCAGTCGACTGGATAGGAGCAAGCACACGCTCGATGTCAGCGCGAGAGCGTTCGAGCCAGGGCGGGAGCTTGAGCGCTGTGCCCAGCTTGTCTGCCGCCTCGTCCACGGTGAAACCGGGGCCGGCCGTTGCCAGTTCGACAATGTGGCCGTCCGGGTCGTTGGTATAAATGCTCTTGAAATAGATGCGATCCATCACAGGGGAAACGCGCAGCCCCGCGTGGAGCAGCCGATCACGCCATTCGAGCTGGGTCGCTTCGTCGGCAACAGCCAGGGCAAAGTGGTGGGTCTGACCGGCGCCCATACGCGCGCGGCGCTCGCGTTCTGCCTTACGCTCGAAATAGGTAATCAGCGTGCCCGGCCGGCCGTCGCCAGCACCCCAGTACCAGTGCGCCGAGTTCGGGTCGTCAAAGTTCGAAGTCATTTTGACGCGACGCATGCCCAGCAGTTCGCCAAAAAAGGCGTGCGTTTTCCCGATGTCGGACCCGATGGCCGTAATATGGTGCATGCCGTGTACCAGCGCCATTTCGGACGTGATTGCCGGGACCGGCTCTGGCCAGGTCGTCGCCGCGATACGGGCTTCGTCCCGATTGCGGACCATCATCTCGCGCGGCGGCTCGCGATATTCGGTCCCGATCTCGCCGGGCGCTTCATCCACGGCCCAGCCGGGGCCGCGCGTGGCGATTTCCAGAATGACGCCGTCCGGGTCATTGAAATAGATCGACGTGAAATAGTGCCGGTCGAGCGGGCCGGTCACTGGATGACCCAGGTCCGTCAGACGGCGTTTCCACTTGAGCAGGCCCTCGTAATCGGCGATCTGGAGCGCCAGGTGATGGGTGCCGCCGATGCCGGGATAGCCGCGCGGCGCGTCGGGCCACTCGAAAAAGGTGATCGCCGTGCCGGGGCGGCCAAGCTCATCGCCGAAATAGAGGTGATACGCGCCCGGATCGTCAAAGTTGACGGTCTTTTTGACCAGTCGCAATCCGAGCACACGCGTATAAAAATCAACCGTTCGCTGCGCATTTGCGCTGACGAGCGTAATATGATGCAATCCTTGTACTGTCATTTTTTCACCCCTACAATTTGATCTATTTGTTCTATCGGCTCTGGATATTCTGGCGTTCCGGTACGGTCGTCAGGACAATCCCATTTCGAGATGGATCGTGCACGAGGAGTCCCTGCTCCGTTTCCTGAACTTTGAGCCCGGCGTTATGAACATTATCGGCAATTCGTCCCACGGCTTGCGCGTCGGAGAGCTGGACAGTGAAATAGCGCAGGCCAATCGAGTCGGGCGGCGGCGGCGGCGCGCAGGCGCTGTTCCAGACGTTCATCCCGATATGGTGATGATAGCCTCCGGCCGACATAAAGCTGGCCGTGCGCATGTTTATCATGACATCCATGCCAAGCACCTCACGGTAAAACGCTTCGGCAGACTGTACCTGAGCGACCTGGAGGTGCATATGCCCGATCAGGGTATCGGGGTGCAGGCCCTTCCATATCCCGCCGTCCTGTTCCAGTTCACTCAGCACACCGCGCACGTCGAGCGGATCGGTGCCCATCCGAAAACGGCCGCGGGCATCATACCAATCGGTCTGCGGGCGGTCCCGGTAGACCTCGATGCCGTTCCCGTCCGGATCGGCGAGGTAGAGCGCCTCGCTCACCCCGTGATCAGAAAACCCTTGCACAGGGGCCCGGGTTTCGGCCAATTGACGGAGGGAATGGGCCAGCTCGCGCCGCGAGGGGACGAGGATAGCAAAATGGTATAATCCGGTTGCACGCGCCGGCGGCCGGGCTTGAGGATTTTCCGTCAGCACGACCAGGTCCTCATGCCCTGCGCCGAGATAGGCCGTATCGCCATCCTGCCGGTGTACCTGGAACCCAAGCACCTCCTGATAAAAGGGAAGAGAGACGCCAAAGTCCGAGATGGTAAGATGAACATAGCCGATTTTTGTTTTTGGATCAATCTTGTTTGTCATGTGCACATCTTATCATGGGTGCGTCCCTGATTGCGTCCCAGGCAACGGAGGCACAGGTTCAGGAGGCCGAAAAGGTTTTGCGGCTCACGACCGTGCACGTCTACTCTGATATACGTATCAAGCAAGGGTCATTTATCGCTGGATGAAGAGGAGGAGCGCGTGGAGAACACCAAACAAGGACAACATCTTGTCGCCATTATCGGCGCAGGCCCGGCCGGGTTATATGCGACCAGGGCGCTCGCGGCGGCGGGCGTGCATGTCGTCCTTTTGAATCGAGACATCAAACCGGGGGGGCTTGCCGAATATGGCATTTATCCCGACAAGTACAAAATGAAGGAAGGACTGCGTAACCAGTTCCGCCAGATTCTCGCCTCGCCGCAGGTGGATTATTACGGTAATGTGCGTGTCGGCAACCGGGGAGATATACCGCTGGACAATCTGCGGCAAATGGGATTTCAGGCGATTCTGACGACGGTCGGCGCACAGGGAACTAAATGGCTGGGTCTGCCGGGAGAGAACTTGTGCGGGGTCTATCACGCCAAAGACCTGGTCTATCACTATAACAAGCTCCCGCCGTTCAGCGAGCAGCCGTTCGAGATCGGCTGGCGCGTCGCGGTGATCGGCGCGGGGAATGTGATGATGGATATGGCGCACTGGCTGGTGCGCGAGCGCAAGGTGAGCGAGATGATCGCCGTCGTGCGGCGCGGCCCTGCCGAGGTCAAGTTCGACAAGCGCGAGTTTGAGGGGGTTGCCGCCAATGTCGATCTGGCCGCGCTGGATGCCGAGCTGGCGCGCGTGACCCCGACTATGCAGGCCATCGGGCAGGACCCGGCGCAGGCCCGGGCCGAAATCCTTGCCGGTCTCCCACGCGCCCTGCCGCGCGTGTCGGACACGCGCCTGCGGTTCGAGTTTCTCGCCTCGCCGGTTCGTATGATCGGGAATGAGGCCGGACAGGTGGCCGGGTTGGAGGTGGAGGACAATACCCTGCGCCGCGCCAACGACGATACCAAGGCGCGCGGGTTGGGGACCTTTCGCGTCCTCGACGTCGATACGGTCATCTTTGCCATCGGCGACCGCGTCGAGGAACAGTTCGGCCTCCCGCTAAAGGGAAACGAGTTTGCCAAGAACCCCACCCCGAGCTTTCCGGTTGAAGGCATTTCCTACGAGGCGTTCGACCCGGAAAAGCAATCCCCTGTGCCCGGCGTCTTTTTGGCCGGCTGGGCGCGCGTCGCGAGCACCGGACTGGTCGGGGTGGCACGCAAAGATGGCGAACGGGGGGCCAAGGCGGTGCTCCAGTATTTGCAGACGCTGCCGCCCGCCGATCCCGCGGCCCTGACGCGGCTGCCGGACTATATGGCAGGGCTGAACAGGCCGATTGTGACCAAGGCGGATGTCCAGCGGCTCGAAGAGATCGAGCGCGAAGAGGCCAAACAGTGCGGCGTTGAAGAGTACAAGTTCGCCTCGAATGAAGAGATGCTGGCGCGGTGCCGCGGGGTGCGCGTCTAGCGCGATTGCCAGATGCTTGCCCCTGTCCCGAGCGTCGGGAGGGGCAGGTATCCCTCGGTCACCGTGGCGCGTTGCTCTGTGAACAGCTCGACAAATTCCGTCCCATTCGGAATCGCCCCATGGGCGACCGGCAGCGGCCCAGCAGGCCGGACCGCCGGCCCGCGATGGGCGACGACGATAATCTGCTCTTCCGGACTATCGCGCAAATAGACAAAACTGTCCGCCTCGGTGGCGAGCACCTGGAACCCGCCGTCAATCAAGGCGGGCGAGGTGCGGCGGAGGTGAACCAGTTTTTGGTAATAGCGCCGCAGGTCCGTATCCCACGCCGCCGTATCCCATGGCATGCAACTGCGCGCCAGAAGGCCATTCTCCGCCTCCAGCCCGATCTCGTCGCCGTAATACACGCTCGGGACTCCCACATAGGTGAGGAGCACAGCGGCGGCCAGGCGATGCCGCGCCGGGTTATTCCCGGCCAGATTATGGATGCGTGCGGTGTCATGGCTGCCGATCAGGTTGAATTGCTGGCGAGCGATCATCCACGGGATGGCGGCGCGATAGGCTTGCCAGGTATCCATCAGCGCCTCGGTTGGCCATGCCACCCTGGACTCGACCCGTCGCGGCTCGCCATGCTGGTCCACTGAGAACTGTCCGAGCCAGTACCAGAGCGGCATGGTGAACCCGGCATAGTTCATCACCCCGTCCCAGCAATCCCCCTGCAAGTGCGGCGATGCGTCAAAAAAGTTTTCCCCGATCAGAAAAGCCTGTGGGTTTTCCTCCTTGACCGCTTGCCGGATGCCCTGCGCCACCTCCAGCCCGAGTTGATGTGCGCCCTGGCGGGCGAGCATGTTGGCGACATCAATGCGCCAGCCATCCACCGCATAGGGCGCCCGCAACCAGCGGCGAAAGATGGCGTTCTCGCCTTGATACATGATGTCACGCAGCGCGGCGCTGCGATAATTCAACTTGGGCAGCCCTTTGACCCCGAGCCAGCAAGCATAATCGTCAGGATGCCGGTGAAAAGTGAAATAGGCCGCCGTATCGCTCTGGGGGTCGGCCCGTGCTGCCTGGAACCAGGGATGTTCGACGCCGCAGTGGTTTGGCACAATATCGAGCATGAGGTACATGCCGCGCTCCTGGGAAGCGCGGCGCAGTTCCGCTAACGCCGCATTACCGCCCAGGTGCGGGTCCACATTCTCGTAATCGGTGACATCATAGCGGTGATTGCTCCGCGCCGTAAAGATCGGATTCAAATAGAGGGCGTTGACCCCGAGGTCGGCGAGATAATCGAGTTTGTCCTGAATGCCGCGCAGGTCCCCGCCGTAAAATTCGACCATCGCCTCGCGCCCGTGCAGTGTCGGCGTGTCGCCCCAGCGGCGGGCGCGTGCGGGCGTGCCCCAATAAGCAAACTCGTCATTGCGCACATTGCTCTCCGGGTCGCCATCCGCAAAACGGTCAGGAAAGATCTGGTAAAAGACCGCATTCCTGACCCAGGTCGGCGCAGCGTAATCGGCCAGCAACCGGAAATCGCCGGCGTCGGTCGGGTTGTATCGATGGATGCCGGTCCCGTTGAACCAGTACACGCCGTCGGCGGTAAAGAGGAGAAAACGATAGCCCACCGCTGGCATGTTCACCGCCAGCGTGCCCTCCCACCACTGACAGGCGGGGCCGTCCTGCCGGTGCATTTCGGCAAAGTGCTGTTCGCCATCCGGACACGTGCGCAGCAAGGCCCGGTCGATGGGCGCGTCAATCGCGGCGCGCAAGCGGAGGGTGATCTCATCGCCGAGACGTGGGGCGACGCCCGGCGCGGACCGGTTCTGGACATAACGGCGCGAGCCGTCATGGTGAATGGATGCGGTATAAGAAAAAGAGGTCTGGTTCATCCCCGCTGTATTACCATGTTTGGGGCTCGCCGTCAAGAAACGCGAACTGTTAAAAGAATTTAACACAAGCTTTACAGAAAGGGGTATCCTGGCTTACTCTGTCTTTACAGAAGAGTGTTATTTATACACCTATAAAATTGTTCGTCACGGTTTGTATCAACAGGAGTAGTTGTGGCGCGTATCTGGAAGTTATCTTACCCTAACCGTCTCGCGCAGAGCCTGAGGCTTCGCCTCCTGGCGCTGGTTGTCGTCCTGTTGTCTGCAACCCTCCTTTTCGGGGCCGCCAGCACGCTCTATTTTATCTCTCAAACGGAAGCGCGCGCCTGGCAGGGCCGGCAGGGCGAAGCGGTGCATTATGCGGCGGCTACCGTCGCCGCTTTTACCAACCGCGTCGGCGATACCCTCCGCCTGGCGAGCCTGCTCGACCGGAGCGAGATAGAGCACAGCCCGCTCCTCTTGAACCTCTTGCACCAAGAACCTTCGCTGGTCGAAATTGTCCGGTTAGATGCAGGGGGGAATGTGGTCGGTTCGGCATTTGCGGATCGCGCGGTGCTGGTCCAACCGGACCTGCTTCCACGTACCCGGGAATGGGGCGCACAAGCGAGCACGGATCAACCCTTTCTGGCTATGGCACAACTGGCTAGCGGCGAGCGAGCGCTCGTCATGGCTGTACGCGTGCCCACCGGCGGCGCGGTCGTCGGCCGCCTGCGGATGGATGTCCTGCTCGATGTCGTCGCCAATATCCATTTTGGCCGGACCGGGCGCGCCTATGTCACCAGCCGGGATGGCCGCCTGATCGCCCACACCAATCGCACCCTCATCGACAATACGCCGAAACTCGCGCCGAACGCCGTCCCCCTGTCGCTCGTCAACCCCACATCGCAAGAATCGTTTGGCGAGTATAACAACCTGGAAGGGGTGTCGGTTGTGGGCGCGGTGGCGGAAGTGCCGGATACGGATTGGCTGGTCATTGCCGAAGTCGAGCGTCAAGAAGCGTATGAAACGACCGCGACGGCTTTCTGGCTCCTCCTGGGCGGAATTGCGGCGTTTGGAATTGCGGCGCTCTTGATCACCCGGCGCATTCTGACGCATTCCATCTTTGAGCCAATTGAAGCCCTTCGCGCCGGCGCAATCCGAATTGGGGAAGGCGATCGTTTGCACCGGATTGCGGTCGGCTGGCAAGATGAGATTGGGACGGTGGCTGACGCTTTTAATGAAATGACAGACCGACTCAAGGCGCATGAGGACCAGCTTGAGGCAGGGGTCCGCGAAAAAGAGGTGTTACTGCAAGAGATTCATCACCGGGTCAAAAACAATATGCAAATCATCGCCAGCCTCCTGAACTTGCAGCTCGGGACCCTCACCGACCCGGTCGCGCGGGCCACTCTCCGCGACAGCCAGACGCGCATTCGGGCCATGGCGCTGGTCCATGAAAAACTGTACCGCTCGACGGACTTGAGCCGCATTGACCTGGAGACCTATATTCGCAGCCTTACTGCCAGTCTCTACCATACCTATGCACCCAACCTTCGACAGATTGAAATGACCCTGGCCCTGCAACCTATCGGTCTCGGGATCGACCGCGCGATCCCCTGCGGGCTCATTCTGAATGAGCTGGTGACCAACGCGCTCAAGCACGCTTTCCCTAATGGTCAACCCGGCAATATCCAGGTGGAGCTAACGGCCACGCCCGATGGCCGCGTGCGCCTGGCCGTTTCAGATAACGGGGTGGGTCTCCCCGATGGGCTGGATATCGAAAAGCTTGACTCGCTTGGCCTGCAACTGGTCGATACGCTGACCGCGCAGATTGGCGGACAGCTCGAGATCTCGCGGGCCGCCGGCGCCCGTTTTACGATCACTTTTGTGGACTCGGAAGCCATCATCCCGGCATCCAAGAATGGGCACGGCGCGGTTGGCGCGCTCGCCCCGGCGACAGCCAAACCCGCGTGAACAAACCAGAAAACCCAGGCAGGATGAGCCTGGATGGATGGCCGAGTTCAAAGGGCGCTCCAATCTGTTCGATGCGCCCTTTGTTCATCAGTAAAGCCGATTCAACGGGGAACGACAACTCTATTGGGACTGGTTTCAGTTTGCCGAGTTAGCAGGCACAAGCCAGATAACCCGGGGCTAACGAAACAACTGATACTCTATCATTAACTGGCTCTGCAAGAGTGCGGCGGTGGTCGGGTCGAATTTGCCATACTCCGAGCCGGTGTGCATCTCCATGACCAGTTCCTGCACGCGCTGTCGAATCGCATCGCGTTGAATTCGGTAGTGGACAATCGACTCCCCGGTCGGGTCCAGGAAATCCCAGATATGCGTCGGATTAAAGGCGTGCGGGTAAACATCCGGCCCCATGATGACGACCAGTTCGGAATGGGACAAGAGGCGCTGGTTGACCGCTTGAGGCTTGGCCTGACGAATATCGATCCCGGCCTCGGCCATGACCGTGACGGTGAACGGATCAGACGACTGGGCCGGCATGGTGCCACACGATCTGGCTTCCCCCCAGCCCAACGCAAACTGGTTGAACCATGCTTCCGCCATCTGGCTGCGGGATGTATTCCGCAAATCAATAAACAGCACGCGCTTCATTTCTTCCTCCTGCTAGGACTCTCGTGAGCGATTTTCCTGAATGCGCCCCAGTTTATCCAGGCCGTGTAAAGCCCATTTCATGAATCGTCGTGGAACAAGTAAATTTGCTGTAAGAAAAACTTTACATCAAATGACGCTGGGAAACGGGCTGCGATTGTAAAGCTTTCTTAACAGGAATTTTACATAGTTATCTATGTCTCTTGAAGAGAAATTAATATGCGCAAGCTATAGTCGTGGCTGTCTTGATCGATTACCTCTCCTATAAACTGGAGGAGGGCGGAATTTCCTGCCCCATTCTCCGGCAGCTATCGAAATAGGGACAGGCGAAACCCAAGTGAACCGGAAAAGAGCTACAAGCGACCGTATTCAGATTGGTTTTGTCATGTTGCAATCGTCCTTACCACGTTCATTGAAATTTTATTCGCGTATCTCTTTAGATAAATTCCAAGGTTGCAAGAAATGTAAGGAGCACAAGCCAGGCATGGCTGTTCATACACGATTGAAAAAAATGGGGCGCTCGCCCTGGCTCGTCGAGCTGGAACGCCGGCTGCATCACGGCGATGTCATTTATAACGGAGTGACTGTAGCCGCTTCGCTGCTGATTCTGCTGGTCGTCGTGGCGATAGGGGGGCAACTGTGGCAAAATTCGGCGCTCCCACGCGCACAGTTCGGTCTCGGCTTTTTGACCGGCCTGGACTGGGACCCGGTCAGCCAGGTATTTGGCGCGCTGCCGTTCTTGTTTGGCACACTCGAAACAGCGCTTCTGGCCGTCCTCATCGCCGTGCCGATTGGGCTGGGAATTGCCATCTTCCTTTCCGAGCTGGCCCCTTCCTCCGTGAGCCAGCCGCTCGGTTTTCTCATCGAGCTTTTGGCGGCTGTCCCGAGCGTCATTTACGGTCTATGGGGGTTGTACGTCTTTATTCCCACGCTGATCAAACCCACGGCGGACCTTTTGCACGGCGCCTTGGGTTTTTTGCCGCTTTTTGAGGGACCGGTGTTCGGCACGAGTCGTCTGGCCGCTTCGTTGGTTCTCTCGATTATGATTCTGCCGACCATCAGCGCCGTCAGCCGCGACGTTTTTCGCGCAATTCCCGCGGCGCAGCGCGAAGCCTCCATGGCCCTTGGCTCTACCCGGTGGGAGATGATTTCGCAGGTCCTGGTTCCCTATGGAATGTCCGGCATTCTGGGTGCGGTGATTCTGGGGCTCGGGCGCGCCCTCGGCGAGACCATTGCCGTCACCATGGTCATCGGCAACAATCTCGACCTCTCCGCTTCGCTCCTGCACCCGGGCTATACGATGGCCAGCATCATCGCCAACGAATTTGCCGAGGCGACCTATGATCTCTATGTGCAATCGCTCATCGAAATTGCCCTCGTGCTCTTTGTCATCACGCTCCTGCTGAATCTCATCGCCCGGTTCCTGGTCTGGCGGGTTTCACGCCGGACCATCGGGGAGGTGCGCGTATGACGACCGTGCAGCGGCGCTTGAGCCTCGCCAATCCGCACTACCGGTTGCGCAAATACACCAATAGCGTTATGCTTGGCCTGACCGGATTGGCGACGGTCCTGGCTGTCTTTCCGCTGATCTGGATTCTGTATTACGTCGTTCAGGAAGGGGGACGTTTCCTCAGCCCGAGCTTTTTCACGGATCTGCCGACGCCCGTCGGCGTGCCCGGCGGCGGTATCGCCAATGCCTTGATGGGCTCGGCGCTGGTCGTGGGCATTGCCTGTCTGATTGCCATCCCGATCAGCATTGTGGCGGCCCTGTACGCCTTTGACCACCCCAATACCCTATTGGGTATTGCGCTCCGGTTTGGCACCGATGTGCTGGCAGGCATCCCCTCCATCGTCATGGGGATTTTTGCCTATACCATCATCGTCTTACCGCAGCGACACTTTTCGGCGCTGTCCGGAGGCATCGCCCTGGCGATTATCATGGTCCCGATTGTGACCAGCACCACGACCGAAATGCTCAAGCTGGTCCCGCGCACCTGGCGCGAGGGCTCGCTGGGGTTGGGCGCGCCGGAATGGAAAACCGCCTTTCAGGTGCTGCTCCCCGCCACGATGAACGGCGTGCTGACCGGAATCATGCTGGGAATCGCCCGTGTGGCGGGGGAGGCTGCGCCGATGATCTTTACTGCCTTTGGCAATCCCTTTTTCAGCACGGATGTCAATCAGCCGATCGCGACCCTGCCCCACATGATTTTCGTCTATGCCTCTTCGCCGTACAAGGATTGGCACGACAAGGCCTGGACGACTGCGCTTGTGCTCGTCGCGCTTGTATTGGGCCTTAACATTACAGCGCGCGGGGTTGCGTGGTGGCGTACTCGGAAACTCGGATTACGTTAGTATGTACCTGTTCATTTGAGAGGGAATCAGTGATTCAAGAAAAACCCATGGACATGCAACCCTCAGAGCGCCTGCAGGTCTTTACCCGTGCGCTGTCCCAGCAAGAGACCGGGGATCAAACCGGGCCAACGCCGGTCAAGATGAGCATCAAGGACCTGAATTTCTATTATGGGAATTTCCTTGCGTTGTCGGAAATCAACCTGGAATTTCCCGAAAACCGCATCACCGCCCTCATCGGCCCGTCCGGCTGTGGCAAGTCCACGTTGCTGCGCACGCTGAACCGCATGAGCGACCTGGTCCCCAAAACCCGGATCGAGGGGCAGGTTATCCTCGACGGCGAAAATATTTTTGCGCCCAATATCGACGTGGTGAGCCTGCGCCGGCGGGTCGGGATGGTCTTTCAACGACCCAATCCTTTCCCTAAATCCATCTATGACAATGTCACCTATGGGCCCCGCTTGCTTGGCATTCACGACCGGCGCACGCTGGATGAAATCGTCGAAAAGTCACTGCGGTCGGCGGCGCTCTGGGATGAGGTTGGGAACAAGCTTCACGATTCGGGGTTGGCCCTCTCCGGCGGCCAGCAGCAGCGCCTGTGTATCGCGCGAGCAGTCGCCATTGAGCCCGAAGTGATCTTGATGGACGAACCGGCCTCGGCGTTGGACCCTATCTCCACTTTCAAGATCGAAGAGTTGATGCGCGAGCTGCGCCGGGAATTTACGATTGTCATTGTGACGCACAACATGCAGCAAGCCGCCCGTGTGTCGGACTTTACGGCCTTTATGAACATGAACCCGCAGCGCGCCGGGCATGTGGTCGAGTTCGGACCGACGACGGAACTCTTTACCGTTCCCAAACAAAAAGAGACCGAAGACTATATTACCGGCAGATTCGGCTAAGACGGAGTTGACATGCCACGAAACACATTCGAGACTCAGGTCAATGCGCTCAAAAACAGAGTGCTCGAACTGGGCGTAGAGGTCGGCGGCACGCTGCAGGAAGGGGTCGAGGCGCTGCGAACGCGCGACCGGGCGCTGGCTGAGACCATCATCGTGCACGACAAGGAAATTAATCAGGCCCGTTACGACATCGAAGAGGGCTGCTACAAACTAATTGCCACCCAGCAGCCCATGGCGAGCGACCTGCGTGAGATTATGTCGATTCTCCTCATCGCCATCGAAGAGGAACGCATCGCCGACTATGGCAAGAATCTCGGCGAGATCGTCATGCGCATGGGAAATGAGCCGTTGCTCAAGCCGCTCATCGACATCCCGCGCATGTTGGACCTGACCCAACTCATGTTAACACGGGCTCTGGAGGCGTTTGCCAGCAACGACCCGGAAGCGGCCCAGCAGGTCATCACGATGGACGATCAGGTCGATGCGTTGTACGTCCAGGTTTTTCGCGAGATCATGACCTATGTCGTCGAAGACCCGCGCACCGTGACCCGCGCCCTGCACCTGCTGTTTGCCGCGCACAACCTGGAACGCGCCGCCGACCGCGTGACGAATATCGGCGAGCGGGTCATTTACGCGGCCACCGGCCGCCTGGCGGACATGAACATCGAGCACCCCATCTCTGATCAGACGGACGCAAGCCACTGAGAATCAGCCCTGTGACGAAACTATTGCTTGTCGAAGACGACCAGACCCTGCGGGAGACGCTCGCCTATAACCTGACCCGTGAAGGATATACGGTGACGCAAGCGAGCAATGGCGCCGCCGCGCTTGACCTGGCCCGGCAGATTAAACCGGAACTGGTCGTGCTGGATATTATGCTGCCGGAAATCGATGGGCTGACCGTCTGTCGAACACTGCGCCATGAATTGAACATGCCGATCGTGCTCCTGACCGCGCGCAGCGGCGAAGTGGACCGGATTGTGGGATTGGACAGCGGCGCCGATGACTATATCGTCAAACCGTTCTCGCTGGGCGAGCTCCTGGCCCGGCTGCGGGCCGTGATGCGCCGGGGGCAGAGCGAAAAAGCGACCACCCTGCAGTCGGGCGACCTGACGCTGGACCTGCTCGGGCATCGCGCATACCGGGTGGGGCAATTGGTGAATCTCTCGCCCAAGGAATTCGACCTGCTCGCTGAGCTCATCCGCCACAAGGGCGCCGTGCTCACGCGCGATCTGCTGGTGGAACGCGTCTGGGGCTTTGATTTTTCGGGCGACACCCGGACAGTCGACGTGCACATTCGCGCCCTGCGCGAAAAGATCGAGGCCAACCCGGCCAACCCGGTACGGATTCAAACGGTGCGCGGGCTGGGCTATCGGTTTGAAGGTTAGGTCATGGAATTTGTAATCGCGGGGATCGCGCTCCTTGCCCTGCTGGGCGCCGCCGTCCTGGTCAAGCATTATTTTGACCTCGCGCGGTCCGACGCAGAGGCCGCGCGGCGCGAAGGGGCGCAACTGCAGGCCGAATCAACCCTGATGCGGGCGCAACATGCAGCCATCATGCAAAACCTCGCCGAAGGGGTGCTGCTGCTTGATGCGTCCGGCCGAATCATTTTCATGAACCAGGCAGCTCGGGACCTGCTTAGAGCACCCAAAGGCGAGGGCGCCACACTGAACGATATTGCCTGGGGCTGGAATTTACAACCGCTGGTCGACGATATCCGCTCGCTCAAAACCGAAGCCCTCTCCCAGTTGGTCGTCAAGGACGAGCGGGCGCTGCAGGCGCGTGCCCGGACGATTCCCATTGACCGTGCGGCAGGGGTTCTGCTCATTTTGACCGAAGTGACCGAGCTGCAGCGCCTGGGGAGAATGCGCCGCGAGCTGGTCGCCAATGTCTCGCACGAGCTGCGAACGCCGATCGCGACGCTCAATCTCCTGGCGGAGACCATTTCGAACGAACTGCCGGCGGATGCCACGTTGGTGCGCGACCTGATGACCAAGCTGCGCGGGCAAATCGACCTGCTTCATCAACTGACCACGGAAATGATGGACCTGTCGATGATTGAATCGGGGCAGCTCCCGATCAAGCTGGTTGAGGTCCCTGTGACGCAGCTTGTGGAGGAGGCCCTGGCCCTCCTGCACCCGCAAGCGGAGCGCAAGGGCCTTTCTGTCGAAATCGATGTGCCGTCCGATTTGCGCGTCCTGGCCGACGCGACCGCGGTTAACAAAGTGCTGCGTAACCTGATTCATAACGCGATCAAGTTCACCGCGGCGCTGGGCTGCATTCAAATCCACGCGCGACGCAAGGGCGACAATGTCGAAATTGAGGTGCTGGACGAAGGCATCGGCATCCCGGCGCGCGATCTGCCCCGTATCTTTGAGCGATTCTACAAGGTTGACCGGGCGCGCACCTCCGGCGAGAGTCGCGGCACCGGGTTAGGGCTGGCGATTGCCAAGCATATTGTCGAAGGGCATGGGGGGAGAATCTGGGCGGAGAGCGAAGAGGGCAAAGGCTCTCGATTCTATTTCACCTTGCCCACAGCGAACTAAAATCGAGTGATCGGTTTTCAGCATTTGGGGTAAGAACCATGAACAGGATTTTGTTGGGAGACGGGAACCGGGAATCACGTGACCTGCTTGCGGTGGACCTGATTCGCAGCGGCTATGCCATCATCCAGACTGGGGATGGGATAGAGGCGCTGCGGCTCGCGCGCGCGGAACAACCGGACCTGATTGTGCTCGATATTGCTTTACCCAATCTGGATGGCCTCACGCTGTGCCACACCCTGCACTCGGAACAGGATGCGCCGATTGTCATTCTGACCAGCCGCCGGGATAGCACCGATGTCATTGCGGCGCTGGACAATGGTGCCGAGGATTGCCTGACCAAACCCTTTGCGCCGGGCGAGTTCCCCGCGCGATTGCAGGCGGTCCTCAAACGCCGGGGCAAAACGCTGGCGCCTAAATTGCAGGCTGGAGACCTCACGCTGGACCTCGTATCGCGGCGGGCGTTTTGTCGTGACATGCTCCTCAATCTCTCCCGCAAGGAATTTGATCTCCTGGCCGAGTTCGTCCGTCACCCCGGCGCCGTTCTCCGCCGGGAGGCGCTGATCAGCCGCGTCTGGGGAGAGTCGCCCAAGACCCGCACGCTGGACACGCACATCTACTGGCTGCGTGAAAAGATCGAGGAAAACCCCACGCGCCCGCAGCGCATCCGGACCATTCGCGGCATCGGTTATCGCTTTGACGCGTAGGATTCAACTCGAACCGGCCTGGGTCAGCCGGCAATCGCTGGCGAGCGGGGCGCATTCGACACGCCCCGCTCTTGTATGAATAAAGCCTTACGGAAAATTAAACCTTCTCGAACATCCCCATTATCTCCGCTTTACCTTCCTGCGGTATTCTCGTCGCGAGCTTGCGTGGAGCTTGATGTCAGGATGAGCGAAGGGCAGAGATCCCATTCTGCTCATCCTGGTGGGGGGAAACGCAAGTTCACCCTGGCCCAATACATGGTTCAGAGAAAAACACAATTATGATGAATCTTTTGGCAACCATTACTTCAGGGTCGTTCAAAGCCCTGGTCACTTCTCTCTCCCGCGCGCGGTTGGGCTATGTGCTCGCCGAGCCAGGGCCATTCACTCTGCTGGCGCCGACCGATTCGGCCTTTTTCCGCGCAACGGAGTTTACGGACTGGCAGATCGCCAACGACATTCCGACTCTGAAAGCGATGCTCGCCTGCCATATTATTCCAGGGATCTGGCCCGCCGCGCTGCTCGTGCGCCAGCGTTCACTTCGCTCCTTTTGCGGCGAAACGATTGAAATCAATTTCGAAAAAGTGATTCAAGTCGGCGGCGCGCGCATCATCCGCCCGGATCTCTTTGCCTCCAACGGAATCATTCACATTGTCGACGACATTGTGCTGCCGCGTGCCGCGCAGATTGCCGAAAATCCCGCCTGGAGCCGCGAGGCGCGAACTCTGAGCCGCGAAGCGTTCTAAAACAGTGAGAATCAACCGGCGAAGCCCTGGAACGAGCGGATTAAGAATTCTTTACATGAATTTTACATAGAGTTCGACAACCCTTGAAGGATTCTTAATATGCTTGTTTTAGAATTGAACCAGTTAGATAAAACACACCCAACATCTTCTAGAGGAGAAGAAAACATGTTCCGATCAAAAATGCTTTATGCGCTGATTGCGCTCCTGGGGGTTGCCCTGGCCCTGGCCGCCTGTGGCGGTGGGACCACCCCGGCTGCACCGGCCTCCACTGTCGTTGCAGGCACTGCAGTTCCACAGCCCACCAGCGTCAAGCTCGGCTCGTTCACAATCAACGGCGCCGGCGCGACGTTCCCTTATCCGCTCTATTCGCGCTGGTTCTATGACTATGCATTTGTGGACCCGTCAGTCAAGTTCAATTACCAGTCCATCGGTTCCGGCGGCGGTATTGCGCAGATTACCGCCAAGACGGTTGATTTCGGTGCCAGCGATGCCATTCTGAACGACGACCAATTCAGCAAGGCGCCTGGCATCCAGATGTTCCCGACCGTTGCCGGTGGGATCGTCCCAACCTACAACATCAAGGGCGATGACGGTAATATCATCACCGCCACCATCAAGTTTCCTTACACTTCGCTCGCCGATATCTTCCTGGGCAAAATCACGAAATGGAACGACCCCGTCCTCGCCCAGGCGAATCCCGATCTGAAACTGCCCGCCAAGGATATCATTATCGTTCACCGCTCGGATGGCTCCGGCACCACCTTTGCTTTTACCGATTACCTCTCCAAAGTGAGCGACGCGTGGAAAACGCAAGTCGGCAGCGCAACTTCTGTCAAATGGCCGAGCGGTCTCGGCGGCAAGGGCAATGAAGGCGTTGCGGCCAATGTGACGCAAAACGACGGCGCAATCGGCTATGTGGAACTCGCCTATGCCATCCAGAACAAGCTCCCCTATGGCTCGGTCCAGAACCAGGCGAATCAATATGTGATGCCCACGAGCGATGCGATTCAGAGCGCCATGAACGATTTCGGCACGAACATGGGTGACAAGCTGGCGCTTTCGATCGCCAATGCGCCGGGCAAGGGTTCGTGGCCCATTTCGACCTATACCTACCTGTTGATCTATATGGACCAGCAGGACTGCGCTAAGGCGCAAAAGGTGACGGCCTTTGTAAAATGGGCGCTGAGTGATGGGACCAAAGACGCCACCGATTTGCTCTATATCCCGCTGCCGGATGCAGTCAAACAGCAGGTCCTGGCCAAACTGGGCAAGATTACCTGCCAGGGCAAACCCCTGCAATAAGTTTTCACGCTCCTGCGGCGTCCTGTTAATCCACTCAAAAGGAGGGGCCGGAAGCGGCT
>JBAVQS010000283.1:0-3798 GCA_049694275.1 Anaerolineae bacterium
CTGACGGGCCTGGCCGCCGAGTATCCGCAGTTGGTCCACCTGGAGAGCATTGGCGAAAGCCATGAAGGGCGCGACGTGTGGGTGCTGACGGTGACGAACTTTGCGACTGGCGGCGACCGCGAGAAACCGGCGCTGTGGATTGATGGCAGCATCCACGCGACCGAGCTTTCGCCTTCGACCGCCTGTCTCTATTTTATCGACCGGCTTGTTCATGGATATGGCTCGAATCCCGAGATCACGCGCTGTCTCGACACGCGTGCGTTTTACATTTGCCCCCGCGTGAATCCCGATGGCGCGGAATGGGCGATGGCGGATCGGCCGAAATTCATCCGCTCGAGCACGCGGCCTTATCCGTATGCGGAGGATCCGATCGAGGGGCTGATCGCCGAGGACCTGGATGGGGATGGGCGCATTCTCCAGATGCGCATTCCCGACCCGAACGGCGCGTGGAAGCTGTATCCAGAGGACCCGCGGCTCTTGATTCGCCGCGAGCCGACCGAGACCGGTGGGCAGTACTATCGCCTGCTCGTCGAAGGACGGCTGGAAAACTATGATGGGGCCCTTATTCAGATGGCGCCGACCAAGGAGGGGCTGGACCTCAATCGCAATTTCCCAGTAAACTGGCGGCAGGAGTACGAGCAGCGCGGCGCCGGCCCTTATCCGGGCTCGGAGCCGGAAGCGCGCAACCTGCTCGATTTCATCTCCAATCATTCCAATATCACCGGCGTTGTCGCCTTTCACACATACAGCGGAGTGATTCTCCGTCCCTACGATTATGTGAGCGATGAGGCGTTCCCGGCCGAGGACCTGTGGACCTATCAAAAGATCGGGCAAAAGGGGACCGAGCTGACGGGGTATCCCAACGTCTCGGTGTTTCACGATTTTCGCTATCATCCCAAGCAGATAACGACGGGCGGGTTTGATACGTGGGCGTATGACCAGTTGGGCCTCTATGCATGGACGGTAGAGATCTGGAGCCCACAGCGCCAGGCAGGAATCAAGGAATACAAATTCATCGACTGGTATCGCGAACACCCGCTGGAAGAGGACCTCAAGATGCTCAAATGGAGCGATGAGGTGCTTGGCGGCAAGGGATATGTGCCCTGGTACATGTACGATCACCCGCAACTGGGCAAGGTGGAGCTCGGCGGCTGGGACGGCATGTACGCGTGGTCCAACCCGCCGCCCCAGTTCCTGGAAAAAGAGGTGGCGCTCTTTCCCGAGTGGCTGGTCTGGCACCTGTTGATCTCGCCGCGTTTAGAGTTGTACGAGGCGAGCGTGACGCCGCTTGGCGAGGATGCCTACGGCGTGCGGCTCGTGGTGCAGAATACGGGATGGCTCCCCACCTATATCTCGAAAAAGGCGCTGGAGAAAAAGATTACTCGGGGTGTGATGTGCGAGATTGAGCTGCCCGAAGGCGCGACCCTCCGGCTCGGCAAGGCGCGGTTCGAGACGCGCCAACTGGAAGGGCGGGCCTACAAGGGCGCTTTTGCCGGGGATGTCGTGGACGAGACGGACGACCGCGCCAAGGCCGAGTGGGTGGTTCATGCCCCGCAGGGGGGAAGGGTCAAGCTGACCGCGCTGCACGAGCGCGCGGGCGTGGTCCGGACGCAAGTCGAATTGGGAAAGGCAAGCTAACCTTTTCGTCAGATGCAAGTAAAAACCGCAGTTCAATTGTCCGGGTGACAGACCCGGCAATCTATCAACTTTCTCTCAAGGAGGAGATCTCTCATGCGTAGTTTTGCAGGACGCGACATTCTGTCGCTCAAGGATTTTGAACGGCAAGAGTTTTTTCGCGTGTTCGAAACCGCCAAGCAGCTTGAGCCGATTGCGCGAAATCGCCGCAACACGGACCTGCTGAAGGAAAAGACGCTGGTGACGGCATTCTATCAGCCGAGCACGCGCACCCGCCTGGCGCACGAGGCGGCTATGCTCCGCCTCGGCGGCTCGGTCACCGGTTTCTCGGATGCCAAGATGACTCGCGCGGGCGACTTTTACCAGGAATCGATCAAAGACACGGTCAAGATGCTCGAGTTTTACGGCGATGTCATCGTGATGCGCCATTTCCAGCAGGGCGCGCCGCACGAAGCGGCCAAATGGGCGAGCGTGCCGATTATTAACGGCGGTGATGGGTGGGGCGAGCACCCGACCCAGATCCTGACCGACCTCTATACGGTCCTGAACGAAAAGGGGCGCATCGACGGCCTGCGCTGGGTGGCTGTGGGTGACATGCGCATGCGCACCATGCACTCGCTGGCCTATGCGCTCACCCAGTTCGACTGCCCGATCACCTTTATCGGTCCCGAAGGGATGCGCCTCACGGATGAGTTCAAGGCGGACCTCAAGAATTACAGCCTGAATTTCAGCGAGGCCGACCATATCGAACAGGTCATCGGTCAGGCCGACGTGATCCTGGTCGAGCCGGTTGTCCAGCCCGATTACACCAAATCGCGCGATGAGCGCAAGGGTGACGCCGGAATGACTCCGGCCAATTACAAGATCACCCGCGAGCTGTTGGAGACAAAGGCTAAGCCGGATGCAATCCTGCTCCACTCGCTCCCGCGCATGGACGAGATCCCGGCCGATGTGGATATTACTCGCTGGTCCCGCTACTGGCAGGAAGCGTTCAACGGCGTCGTGATGCGCATGGCGCTGCTGGCGCTGGTGCTGGGGAAGATGGAATAGAAAAATGCAAACTTATCTTCGCGGCCGCGATCTGATCGGCGACCTGGATTTTAGCAAGGACGAAGTCGAGACGGTGCTCGAGCTGGCGTTCGACCTGAAACGCAAGCGCGCGGTGGGCGAGTCTCATGCATTGCTGCGCGACAAGGTGCTGGCGATGCTGTTCTTTTTCTCGAGCACCCGCACGCGCGGCTCGTTCGAGGCAGGGATGGCCCAGCTTGGCGGGCACGCGGCGTTTATCGAATCCCGCACGACGCAGATTTCGCACGGCGACACCCCGAAAGAGATCGGCGAGATTTTCGGCCGGTATTTCGACGGGATCGCCATTCGGCATGTGGACTGGGGTAAGGGGAACCAGTACCTGAACGATGTGGCCAAAGCCTCGCGCGTGCCGATCCTGAACATGCAGTGCGACGTTTACCATCCCTTTCAGATTCTCGCGGACCTGATGACGATTGTCGAGAAGAAGGGACGCGACCTGCGATGGAAAAAGATGGTGGTTTCGTGGGCGTACGCGGCGTCGTATCAAAAACCAATGTCGGTACCGCAGAGCCTCATCTTGCAGATGCCGCGCTTTGGGCTGGATGTGGTGCTGGCGCATCCGCCCGAGTTCAAGCTGATGCCCGACATTATGGAGCAGGCGCGCGAGCAGGCCCGGAAGTACGGAACAGGCTTTGAAGTGGTGGACGACATGGACGCCGGGTTCAAGGATGCGGATATCGTGTATGCCAAGTCCTGGGGCGCGATGGTTCATACGCCCGACGAAAAGCAGGGCGCCGAGATCATTAGCAAGTATTCGAGTTGGATCACGGACGAGCGGCGGATGGGGCTTGCCAAGTCCGACGCCATTTATATGCACCCGCTGCCGGCGGACCGCAACATTGAAGTGACCGACCAGGTCATCGATGGCCTGCACTCCGTCGTCTATGACGAGGCCGAGAACCGTATGCACGCGCAAAAAGCAGTGATGGCGCTGACGATGAGTTAGTGCGATAGTTGTCTGGTCTTCTAGCCGAATAGTTACATAGGCGGGTAGTTGTTAGTTGCACACTATGTACTATTCGACTGGAAGTCTATTAGACTATCCAACTATTCGCCTAGAAGATGAGGAGAATT
>JBAVQS010000284.1:0-22239 GCA_049694275.1 Anaerolineae bacterium
CGTGATCCTTGACGCGAATCTCGACGGGCGCGAGCTGGGAATAGAGACCGATAAAGCCGCCGACCGGACAGAGGTAGCGGCAAAAGGTGCGCCGCTCGAACAGCAGGCTCGTCCCCAGCGCGACGAGAGCGAACGCCGCGAGCACCAGCCCGCTCACCAGCGGCGTGGTGAGGATGACCGCGGAAAAGAGTGCGACCGCGAGGAACGAGATGTTTTGCAGCCAGATGTTGTTGAGCCGGCGCGGCCACTTCCAGCCGAGCGTATAGAGCTTGCCGCCGGGGCGCGGCTGGACGAGGGCGCGGCGCTGAAGCCATTCGCCCGGCGCGGGGATGGGGCAAATGGCGCACCACACGCGCCCCGCGAACGGGACGAGCAGCAGGATAAGCAGCGCCCACCAGACGATCCAGACAAAGACAATCCCAAAGTTCCGGCTCCCCGCGGGCGTCCCAAAGAAACCGGTGAGAATTGCGAGCAGGAAAAAGGGGAGCGCGAGCGCGACGAGCGACCACTGGAGCCAGCGGCTGACCAGGATGCGCTTGACGAGCGGAAAGCGGGTGAGCTCGAAACGGTTGGTCGTCATTTCCAAAAATAAAACAGCGCGCCGAGCGTGGCGATGCCAGCGGCGATGAGCGCGCGGGCGAGCGGCAGGTCCGGCGTGACCTGCAACTCGCCGATCATGAAGGGATGCAATGCGCCGCAGGTCACCGAGCAACGGAATTTAAACGTCCCTTCCCGGTTCGCGACGAACGTCACCTGTGCGCTCTGCCCCGGCTCAGCCTGAAGATTCACGTCATAGCCGTCAATGGCCAGTCCGTGCACCGCATCCGATGAGTCGAGCGCGATCGTCACAGTATCGCCGCGATGCACCTGCACCGTGCCAGGGTCATAGGCAAATGCGCGGGCATGAATGTCGATGGTTCGCGCCGTCCCACCCGGCAATGAGAGCGGCAGAGGAACGAGCATTGCCACACTGACCCCCAATACGGTCAGCGTGGCAATGAGAACCTTACGCCGGTTGCGAATCCACCCCATCAATCTCGATCACAAGACTGTCATTGCGAAGGATGAAGCAATCTCCCGAGCGCAGATGAGATTGTCCCAAGATGGCACAGCTCTTGGGATGTGCCACTTCGTCGCACAAGACGCTCCTCGCAATGACAGTCGATGCCTATTGGTTCGGCGGCCCGAACGAGCTAAAAGTCGCGACCACCTGCTCGTGAATCTGCCCGGGCGACTTGCCCTCTTTCGAGAGTTTCATCACCTCCTGCGCAATGTCCACACAGAGACTGCAACCAAGCGCGTGCGGGTCAAAGACCACCGTGCCATCGGTATTCACCTGCTTGATATAGCACGCATAGTTGCTCTTGTGCCCGATCGCGCCGCAACCGCAATAGCACGGAACGTTCTTGAGCGCGTCCGAATTCGCCAGCGCGAACCGGTAAGCATCGCTCACGGTCGTCGGCGCGCTCTGCATCGCCTGCGGCAGCATTGACATTGGCGCCATCTTGATCTCGTGATCCGCCGCCGAGGTGTTCGCTCCCGGCATTGCAGAGCAGCCGGTGGCAAAGAATCCTGGCAACAGAACGGCAAGCATCAGAATGGCACGTACGAAAAACTTCATCGGCTCACGCTCCTCTTATGAGGGTATTCACAGTCAGCATACGTCATTGCGGCTTGCAAAACAACGGGCAAGTGCCACTCGCGCAAGGGGACAATGGACACCTGATGCGGATTTCCGCACCGGCATGATCATCGCATATTCCAGCACACCATACACGCGCCAGCCAGCTCAGACTCAACCCGCCATTTGGCGTGAGTCTGCAAAGGATTGGACTATTTCAAATCTCTTGTTTGACTTGCAGGAAAAGCAAGGTTAGAATTCAAGCTACATGGCAAACGCAGCACAGTTGCTTCGGATCAACCCCGAACGCTTTCGCGAGGATTTTGACGCGCTGGCCCAGATCGGTTCGACGGGCGATGGCGGCGTACACCGGCCAACTTTTGGCGAGGCACACCTTGCAGCCCGCGCCTGGTTCCGGCAGCAAATCGAAAAGGCCGGTCTCGAATTTCGGATGGATGGGGCAGGCAATCACTCCGCCGTATTGCGCGGCGGCGCCGAGAATGCCCCAACCGTGCTGCTCGGCTCGCACCTCGATTCGGTTCCCTACGGCGGGCGCTTTGATGGCGCACTCGGCGTGACGGCCGCGCTCGAAGTGGTGCGAACCATCCGGGATGTGGGGATGCGCCTCGCAGTGAACCTCGAAGCGATTGATTTTACCGACGAGGAAGGGACACTGGTTGGATTGCTCGGTAGCGCGGCGATAGCAGGCCAGCTCACCGCACAGGATTTACGAGCGCCCCGCGGCGGGCGCGCGGCGCTGGAAGCGGGGATGGCGCGGGCAGGGCTAACCGACGCGGGAATGCTCACCGCTACACGCGGGGCCAATACGGTAGCCGGGTATCTCGAATTGCATATCGAGCAGGGACGCCGCCTGCTCAAGGCCGGCATTGACATCGGTATCGTCACGGCGATTGTCGGGATTGCCTCGTATCGCCTGACCTTTGTCGGGAGGGCCGATCACGCGGGGACAACCTCGATGCACGACCGGTTGGATGCTGCGCAGGGCGCAAGCGCCTTTACCCTTGCCGCCAGGGAGATTGTCCTGCACGATTTCCCGGAATGCGTTGCCAATGTGGGCAATACTATTTTTGCCCCGGGCGCCTTTAATATCGTTCCCGCTCGGGTGACCGTGTCGCTCGAATTTCGCGCCCCGAACGAGAGCGAGTTCGACCGGCTGGGCAGGGTTCTCCTGGAGCAAGCTCAGCGGGAAGCACAGCAGTTTGGTCTCGCGCTGGAAGTCGAATTTCTCGGCAAGCACGCGCCCACGCCGATGAGCAATCAGGTGCAGCAGGCAATGGGCGAGGCATGCGAGGGGCTCGGTCTGACGCATACGCCGCTGGTATCGGGCGCCGGACATGATGCTCAATCGATGGTCCATCTTGGCCCGGCCGGCATGATCTTTGTCCCCTCCATAAAAGGCGCCAGCCACTCGCCGCGGGAACTCACCGAGTGGCAAGACTGTGTCAATGGGGCCAATGTGCTGTTACAAACCGCCCTGCGCTTTGCCCAATAGTCCCATTGCTCCCACTGGCATCGCATGTTACAATCCCACATATCGAGTAGGGGCAGGGGCTAGGCTTTATGTAAAGCCCGGTTTCTGGTTTAGCGAGTGTGAATAGTCGTTTTATTCTGCTGATTGTCCTTCTTGGCGTTGCCGCCGGGCTCATTCTGGGAATCGTCGTCGGGGCCTGGACAACACGCCCCCAGATCACGGTGGATTCCAATGCAGTGGAATTGGGCGCGCCCGAGCAGGACGATTTTATTATCATGGTCGCCGAGGCTTATGCCGGCGACCGCGATTTGGGCCTCGCCCGTGACCGGCTGGGCCGCCTGCACGACAAGACCGTCGAGGTGCGAATTGAAAAGCTGGCCCTTGATTACGCACCGCAGCGCGATCTGATTGCCACCCATCTCGCCATCCTGTCCGTTGCGCTCGGCTCGCGCAACCCAACGCTGGTAACCTTGAGCGCCACCGCGACCCCGACCGCCACAGACACCCCCACCAACACGGCAACCTCCACCAGTACGCAAACGCCGACGTCGACAAGCACTGCCACAACCACGCCCACAGTAACCCATACGCTGACGGCCACATCCACGCCAACCCGCTTCCCAACCCACCAGCCTACGGAAACGCCGACGGCCACACCCAAGCCGCCCCCACCGGTCGTATTCGAACCGGACCCCAGCCGCTGGCCCGGCAGTGTTCACTTTTACCAAGCAAATGTCGCTCCGGGACAAGGGTACTGGCATCTTTCCAAAGCAGTCTATTGTGATGCCTATGACCCAAGCGACGGACGCAACCACAATTTTGGCTGTGATGAAATGGCCGGCGGGCCTACCGGGACCAGCGTCTATGTCATGGCTGGCAGAGCATCGATTGACGCTATCCGCCCGGACGGCGTCAATGTGGGAGGAGATACGACAATCATTGGCGAAAAGAAAGCGGCCAATGACGTCTGCAACTGCACCTATACATTTGAAGCGGCCCCTTATCGCATCTCGGTCCAGGGCGCGCCGAGCGATGCGATTGACGGCTTTTGCCTTTGCAGCGTCAATTTTGGATGGGGGTCCCATGCCCACGTCCGCTTTTTTCTCTACTTTGACTATATAATCCGTTAACAACTCGCCCTGCCGGGGCAGGCGTAACCCAGCGCCGGACGGAATGGCAAAATAAATGCGGCCGACCCTAATTTTTCGGGTGGCCGCATTCGTGGTATAATCGGCGTCACGTTCCCCGCCCCCTGGCTCAAAAAATGTTCCATTTTGATCCAGGCGACTAGAAAGGTGCGCATGAATTTTCTTCCCAATGGAGTTGCAATCTCCATCCCGCTTCCGTTTACTGTCTTTGGACAGAACTCGCTTGCCATCTATTGGTATGGCATTCTCATCGTCGTCGGCGCAATTGCCGGCTCTTTCCTGGCAACCTTTGAAGCCAAGCGCCGCAGCCAGGACCCTGATCAGGTCTGGAATATCCTCCTCTTTGCGCTTGTGTTTGGCGTCATCGGCGCCCGCGCCTACCATATTATGTCAGATGTCGCGCAGGGTGATCCTCTCGGTTATTTCTCCAAGGATACCCTGACCAATATCCTCGCCGCCATCAACCCGCGTACCGGAGGCCTCGGCATTTACGGCGCCGTGGCCGGAGGGATCCTGGGTATCTGGATTTACGCCCGCTATGCCAAGCTGCGCTTTTGGCAGTGGGTGGATATCGCCGTTCCCGGTCTTACGCTCGCCCAGGCGATTGGTCGCTGGGGCAACTTTTTCAACCAGGAGCTATACGGCTGGCCTACCACCCTCCCCTGGGGTATTCCGATCGACGCACAGCATCGCCTGCCGCAATTCGCAACCCTCCCTGATACGACACGCTTTCACCCGACCTTTTTGTACGAATCGCTGGCCATGCTCGTCGTCACCGGCATACTGCTCTATATTGGCCGCCGCTACAGCGGCCGGCTCAAGAATGGCGACATGTTCTTGCTCTATGGCATGCTCTATCCTCTTGTCCGCTTTTTCACCGAGATGGAACGCCCGGATGCCTGGCTCGTGAGCGGTGTTCCCGCAGCGCAGATTATCGCGGTTGCCTCGTTCGTGGTCTGCGGCGTCTGGTTTGCCTACCGCCACACGGGCCCCGCCTCCCAGGCACGCGAGGCACAGCCCGTTCAGCGACAACGCGTTCGCCGCCGCGCCGGCGCCACTTCCCGCGCACGGATAGCGGCAGCGAACAAACCCGCTGCGCCGGACGCGACCATCGATACGGCCACTCCGCCGCCCGACGTATCGCATCCCGAAAGCGAGCCCAAAGGGTAAACAGGTACACAAGTAGACAGGCAAATAGGTAGACAGGTAGACAAGGAACACCCTTATCTACCTGTCTACTTGTGTACTTGTCTACCTACTTACGTACCGATCCGCTTGCTTGCCTACCGTCTACCGGGTCACGGTTAGAATCTCGACCGGCACCTGCGCCAGTTTTTTGAATTCTTCGGCGTCGTTGCGGGTCCCAACAATATCATCATAGTGCATCGGGATCGCCTTGCCGGGCTTGAACTCGTTCACGGCCGCGGCCGCCTCGGGCGCAGTCATCACATACGTTCCGCTCACCGGCACCAGCGCAATGTCGCATTTGATTTTGCGCATCTCGGGGATATGGTCCGTATCCCCCATGTGATAAATCCGCTTGCCGCCCAGCGTCACGATATAACCCACATATCCGGCCTCTTTGGGGTGAAAGTGTTTGCCCGGTTCGCGGAATTTGTTGGTATTGTAAGCCGGCACCGTTTCGACGGCAATGCCGGCCGCAGTCAGCGAATCGTTGGGGCGAGCGGGGCGCACATTCCCGGATAGCTGCTCCGCCGCCGGGGGGGGCGCGATCACAACGGTGTCGGGCTTGCTGAGGTTCTCCACATCCTGCTTCGATAGATGGTCGAAATGATCGTGGGTAATCAAAATGAGATCCGCCCTGGGTTGATTCGGGGAGAGTTTCCACGGATCAATATAAACGACCTTTTGACCATCGCTCAGGCGAAAAGAATCGTGTCCTAGCCATTCGATTTTTGGGTCCATCGTTGCACCTCCATGTCGTAAATTATACAATGAAATGGGGACAAATTCCATCGTTCGAGACCGCCACGCGAGGCAGACCCCGCGATTAGGTTGACATTAAACTAAAAGGTAATACAATCGTAAAAGATTCTTGATCCAATGGAGGATTCAAATGCCAGTACAAGCAAAAAAGACACTGAAGAAGGGAGCGCCCAGCCGCGCCAAGCCCCGCAAGCCGGCCCCGCGCAAGGCTGTGAAAATCCCTCGCATTACCTACGCGACGCTCGCGCTGACCGAAAAGGATCATGCCGAGTATGACAAGGCCGTTCAACGCGTCCGCGAACGGCTCGGCACTCATTACACGAATTATGTGAACGGGCAAGCTCGCCCCGCGCAAAATGGGCAGGAACAAAAGCACGCCAGCCCGGCCGATACCCGGCTCATCGTGAGCTATTTTCCGCGTGCCACGCGCGAGGATACGCAGACGGCCATTCGCGCCGCCCGCGAGGCCGCGCCTGCATGGAGGGCACTGCCCTATAAAGAGCGCACCAAGATTATGCGCCGCGCCGCTGACAACCTTATCAAGAATATCTATGATATTTCCGCGACGATGGCCTTTGAGGTTGGCAAGAATCGCGCCGAGGCCATTGCCGAGGTGAACGAATCGGCTGAACTGCTTCGCTACTACTCGAAAGTGGTTGAAGAGCACAAGGGCTATGTCCACCCACTCGAATCGCCAGGCCGGGGCCAGCGGACGGCGAGCCTCCTCCGCCCATACGGCGTGTGGGGCGTCGTTTCGCCGTGGAATTTCCCCATGGCATTGGCAACGGGCATGTGCGCCGGCGCGCTCGTGACGGGCAATACGGTTGTCTACAAGCCCTCTTCCGAATCACCGGTCACCGGCTGGTACATTTATCAGGCGCTGGCCGAGGCCGGCATTCCAGATGGTGTTTTCAATTTGATGGTAGGCCCCGGCTCGACGGTCGGCGAAGAGTTACTCGACAATGAGGGCATTGACGGGCTTATCTTTACCGGCTCCAAAGACGTCGGCATGCATCTCTATCGCAATTTCACGCACAAGTGGCCGCGCCCCATCATTACCGAGATGGGCGGCAAGAATCCGGCCATTGTAACAGCGCACGCCGATCTGGACCAAGCGGCCGAAGGGTGCGCCCGCGGCGCCTTTGGGTTTGACGGGCAAAAGTGCTCGGCGACCTCCCGCATCTATGTGCACAACAGTGTCAAGGAGCGCTTTACCCAACTGTTCCTAGAGCACTGCAACCGACTGGTTAAGGTCGGCAACCCGACCGAGCGCGGCATCTTTATGGGCCCGGTCATTAACCAGAGCGCAGTCGATACCTACCTGGACGCGGCGCGCGAAGCCGTGCGGGATGGCGGTCGCATCTTGATGGGCGGCGAACAACGCCGGGAAGGCGAGTTCGAACACGGCTTTTACGTCGATCCGTGCATCGTGGATGGGCTGCCCTACGACAATCGCCTGTTCAAAGAGGAGCTCTTTCTCCCCTTTGTCGTCATGGCGGGATTCGACACCATCGAGGAGGCGCTGCGCGAAGCGAACGACGTGGAATTCGGACTCTGCGCGGGCATCTATAGCGAGGATAAACACGAGCTCGAATATTTCTTTGACCACATCGAGGCGGGCGTGCTCTATTCGAACCGCCGCTCGGGCGCGACGACCGGCGCCTGGCCCGGCATCAACTCATTCGGCGGTTGGAAGGGAAGCGGGTCTTCCGGCAAGTCGGCGCTCGGACCCTACTATGTGCAGCAGTTTATGCGCGAACAGTCGCGCTGGATCGTCGAGGATTGAACGCAGGGCAAGGCCACAAGAAGGGAGAGGGCGGGTGCAAAAGCCCGCCCTCGACATTAGAGGGAAAGATGCCCAAGAAACTACGATGGGGAATTCTGAGCACGGCGCGGATTGCCACCCAATTGGTCCGCGCAATATCACTCTCCACGCAAAATGAGCTGGTTGCGGTGGCGAGCCGCGAGCAAGCGCGGGCTGAGGCGTGGGCGCACGAGCACAAGGTCGCACACGCGTTCGGCAGTTATGACGAACTGCTCGCTTCCGAGCTCATCGACGCAGTCTATATTCCACTGCCCAATGGGCTGCACCAAGAGTGGGCGATTCGCGCAGCCGAGCAAGGCAAGCACATCCTTTGCGAGAAATCATTGGCGAACAACGCCGCCGCGGCGCAAGCGATGGCTATGGCGGCAAGGCAACGCGGGGTCCTATTGATGGAAGCGTTCATGTACCGCTTTCATCCACAGTGTGCGCAGGTCCAGCAGATGATCGCGGAGGGGGCAATTGGCGACCTACGAATCATCCGCGCAACCTTTGGATTCAACCTGACGCGGCCAGACGATATTCGATGGGATAAGGCGCTGGGCGGCGGCTCACTGCTCGACGTCGGGTGCTACGCCGTAAACGTTTCACGCCTGCTCGCCGGCGTGGAGCCGGTAGCCGTCCAGGCGAGCGCAACCTGGACGCCGGGAGAGGTGGATTCGTCGCTGGTCGGAGTCATGGAATTTCCGAATGGCGTCATTGCGGCCATCGACAGCTCTTTCCAGACTGGCGGGCATCAATGGGTGGGAATCTCCGGCACGCAGGGTCACATTGGATTGGTCACGCCGTTTCGTATGGATGAGAACCCAACCACGATCCTCTACGACCACGGCGGCAAGAGCGAGACCGCCAGAGGACGCGGGGCGAACGAATATCATCAAATGGTAGAGCACTTTTCGGACGCAGTGCTTAACAGTCATCCCCTGAGCTATCCGCCCGAGAGCAGCCTCGCCCAGATGCGTGTGCTCGACGCGCTGGCGGAATCGGCGCGGTCGCGCCGGCGCATCGAGTTATAACGAGAGCGTGGAGTTCCCTCCACGCTCTCTTATTCCTCTTCTTCCTCTTTTTTTTCGCCGAGCTCATCGTCGTCCAGATCGAGTTTTTCCTCTTTATACAGATCCCAGTCCTCGCCAAGAAGCTCGGACTCTAGCTGCAGGTCCTCCTGATCGGAAAGGCCCATATCGTAGAGGAGCATTTCCGAGCCGCTGTTAAACTCGAGCTCGTCAAGAGCATCCTGGGCGATCTCGCGCGCTGCTTCGTCCTCTCCTTCAAGGATATCGATGAGCGTCTGCTTGGCCTCCTTGCCGCCAATCTGGCCGAGTGACGTGATCGCGGCAAGCTGCACTTCACGATCGGCATCCTCCAAAAGCTCGATCAGACGGGGGACGACTGCCTTGTATTCCAGCTCACCCACCGCGCGCGCCGCTTCATAGCGAAGTTGGGGGTCCGACGAATACAGTTCTTGCGCCAACGTGCGTCGCCAGTAGGGATCGGCGCTGCGACCCATCGCAAACAGGGCGGTTGCCCGCATCAATGCATCGTCGTCAGCATACGCCGAGGCGATGATATTCCGCACCAGGTCATTCCCCAGGTAAGCGATGGATTCAATGGCCCGGCGGCGAACGAGCGGGTCTTCGGCAGGGTTCCGAACGACGGCAAGGAGGGCTTCGGTAACCCGTTCGCCCCGGTCGGCCGGAATCCGCTTGGTTTCAGAGAGCAGGACAAACCGCCCGAGGCTCTCGGCGGCGGCGGCGCGTACCCGGGCGGCGGCATCACTGCGCATGGCGCCAATCAGCGGGTTGATGAGCGTCAAATCCTCATCCTCCCACAATCCATCCAGCGCATGCTCGCGCACCTCCGCATCCTCATCTTCCATCAGGTGCCGGAATAACCGGTTGAAATCCGCTTCGATGCTCTCTTCCGCCAGATCCCTGAGCGCCAGCGCGACCTGCCGGCGTCGGGCAACGGGTAGTGCAGCCCAGGTCTCCGCAAATTTCTCCAGTTCCGGGCGGGTCACATCGGACAGGGTAAACAGCGTCGCCATCGAAAGGACATCGTCCCCCTTTCTCATATTATCCAGCGCCGCCGCAAAATCCGGGTCGAGGTTTGTTTTTCTCTTGGGCATAGATCATCTTATTTTCAGTTTACAAGACAGCCAGCGGCTTACCGCTGGCTGTGTGAATAAATTATATCACAGGTTGGCAAATGTCGACGCGAGGCTCTTGGCCCTCCCAAACAAGCTATTTTGAGCCGGTTTTCCTCCTCGGCCGCCCTTGCCGGCGCATGAATACACCTCCCACAAAAAAACAGAAAAGGGGCAGAGCATCCGAATGCCGGGTGCTGCCCCTTTTATCAATCCATTGGTCTCTCCTGGGTCTAGCTGTCAGGCACAAGCCAACCGAATAGGGTGTGCCAGAGTGGCTGGAACAGGTCGCCTACACGGTTCCCAACAGGCGCGTTCGCTGGGGCGGTAATAGGCTGGAGATTCGCACCCAGGGTGATACAGGCCTGGCTCCCCCCCGCAGCCTGGCTCGCAGTGACCGTCGCGCAGTTCGTAAACGAGGATGGCGGATTGGACGCATTCACCTCAATTGCGAACGAATCGGTGGTCTGGGCGGCGAGGGAACTAAGGCTGCAGGTCACTGTACGGTTGCCACTGGTATAGCTGCACTTCCACGGCTGTCCACTGGGGACGATTGTCGCCACGTACACAACGGCGCTGGGGAGCGGATCCACGACGACGACGTTCGATATGGCCGTACGCCCGGCATTGGTGACCGAGATGTGATAGAGCAGGGTGGAACCGCTCACGACCTGCGCCGTCTTTGTGATCTGCAGCGCCGAAGTCGGCATGGCCGTCGGCGTATCCGTGGGCGTCACGGTCGCCGTAGGACTATTGGTCGGCGTATTGGTCACCGTCGGCGTCGACGTGTTCGTCGGCGTATTGGTCGGCGTGTCCGTCACCGTTGGTGTATTCGTATTGGTCGGGGTATCAGTCACCGTCGGCGTCGACGTATTCGTCGGCGTATCAGTTACTGTCGGTGTCAGCGTATTCGTCGGCGTATCGGTGGGCGTGTCGGTCACTGTCGGCGTATTCGTATTGGTCGGGGTATCAGTCACCGTTGGTGTATCAGTGAGCGTACTGGTTGGCGTATTCGTCGGTGTGTCCGTCGGCGTGTTCGTCGGTGTATTCGTTGGCGTGTCTGTCGGCGTGTTCGTCGGCGTATCGGTTGGCGTATTCGTCGGCGTGTTCGTTGGTGTATCAGTCGGCGTATTCGTTGGCGTATTAGTCGGTGTATTAGTCGGCGTATCAGTCGGCGTATTCGTCGGCGTGTTCGTCGGCGTATTCGTCGGCGTATTCGTCGGCGTGTTCGTTGGCGTATCAGTCGGCGTGTTCGTCGGTGTATTGGTCGGGGTGTCCGTCGGCGTATCAGTCGGCGTGTTCGTCGGCGTATTCGTTGGCGTATCAGTCGGCGTGTTCGTCGGTGTATTGGTCGGGGTGTCCGTCGGCGTATTTGTTGGGGTATTCGTAATCGTCGGCGTCAGCGTGTTTGTCGGGGTATCAGTAATTGTTGGAGTAGTGGTATCGGTCGGCGTATTGGTGTTGGTGGATGTAGCGGTCGGGGTATTGGTCATCGTCGGCGTCGGCGTATTCGTCGGCGTATTCGTAATCGTCGGTGTAGACGTACTGGTCGCGGTAGGGCTATTCGTGGGTGTCTGCGTACTGGTTGACGTTGGAGTCGACGTGCCAAGCGCTTTGGTAAAGGTCGCCGTGCAAGTCTGGTCGGTACTCATGGTCACTGTACCGTTCTGATTACAGGCCCCGCTCCAACCGCCAAAGGAGGATCCGGCGCCGGGCGTGGCAGAAAGGGTGACAATCTTACCACGCATAAACAGTGTGGTGCAGGTTCCGGATGTCACTCCTGCCTTGATCGTACAATTGATCCCGTTCGGGCCGGTTACCTTGCCATTGCCGGTGCCGGCGCCTTTTACCGTCAGGGTCAAGCCTGAGCCCTGCTCTGGACCCAGCATGTAATTAGAATTATCGCCAGCGGCGTTCGCAGAACCGTCGACGGCGACAAGGTCAGGCGAGGTGGACTGTCCATTCGCGAATTGAATCGGCGCCTGGAAGGCAGCCTGAGCGGAGGTGAACCCCAGGGCAAGTAAACCGAGAAAAAGCGCCAGGGCCAGGAATAAAGCGAGGTGCGTGCGCGAGGGAACAATGTTGTGCTGGTTGTGCATGATGCGCTCCTTGACAGATAGAGATGGAGATTGGATTACAACCCGTTTACCTTAATTACCTAATTTTTGCCCAAATTGGGCTACATTTCATCCCTTGAACGCACTCTGAAAAGCGGTCGCCAAGGGATGTCTCTCATTCAAGGCGATCTCTTGAATGTGCCCATCTGCACTCATGGTCACGCGACCATCAATTTGCAAGACATCACGGACCGTACGTTGAATGCCGTACTTTTCAAATCGCGGATCGATCTGCGCTAATTCATTGCGGGTCCAGATGACAACGTCGTGGCCCAATTGACCGAGCAAGACCAACATCTCTTGCGCCGCAAACCGCTGCTTGTTGCGATGGCTCAACCCTAACCCTTGCTTGTCCCCTTTGTTCTGCGTTTCGACGCCACCGCCCCGCCGATCATACGCATACACCGCCGCCAAGAGGACATCCGCCGCTTGAACATTGGCCGGTGGGACCAACGCACTCAGATGAAAGAGCATCGCATCGGTCAAATTGAAAACCAAGACATGATAACTCCATTCGCCTTTCTGGGTGCGACTGCGCAGACCAACTTGGCGCGTGGGCGCCGCATAGTCATGCGGTTCCGTGATCCAGCCGACTTCGCGGCCGCTCACTTTCGGATCGGGATACCAGGTCTGCACAGACGCGATCAAGTTTGCCGTGCGCCGCCAACTGCGGACCTTGACGAGCAGGTAGTAATAGCGACTCAGAATCCAGTTGATGTCGTGGTCGTCACCGCCACCCCCATCGATGCGAATAATCGTCGATTTACGCTTATTTTCAGCCAATTCCAGCGTCTCTTCGGTGGCGGCCAGCAATTCTTGGAGACAATGATCCAATTGGCGTTTACCGGAATACAAGCGATCAATAATGATCTCGTCATACCAGGTGGCCAGCACACGCCCTAACTGCCGGCCGCGGCGGTTGCGTTGTTTCGCGAAGTAGCCTTTCGTGACGTGTTCACCTTGCCGGCCTGCGGGCAGCCCGGTCATATCGATGTCGAAGAGTTGCCAGGTCTGCGTATAGTTGTGGTGATAACATTGACTGTGCTGGCGCACGATCCATTGGATCGCGGTCCGCATTTGGCTCACATTCTCTGCGGTACACGCATTCAAGGTATCACTGATCGTTGACTGTTCGGCGCACGTTTGCCGGCCAAAGGCGCGCTGCAAAGCGCGATCGGGGCGCACGCGCGTATTGACTTCGACGAGTCCGACGCCGCCGGCCAAGATGCTGATGAAACAGTCCAACAATTTATCGAGGGGCGTATGTTGCCGGACTTTTTGTTTGATCTGGACGTGTGCCGCGACAATGGCCCAGATGCCGAGTTTCTGAAAATGGACACCGAGCGCGACCAGGCTCGCGCGTGCCGAGAATTCTACGGATGCCGTCATACGGATCGCTTCCTTTCGAAGATTGAACGCCAAGATTCATCTTCGCGCAGAAAGCCATCCGGGAGGGCAAAACGTCAAAGTTGGACGATTTGTAGCCCAATTTGGGCAAAAATTAGGTAATTAGAACATTATAGTCGGGAGGGTTAAAACGTGTCAATGGAATCAAGGTACTAGCCGCCGTACAACCAGCGCGAATCTCCCGATTCGCGCTGGTTGGTAAGACGAACAACCCGGCTTATTTTTGTATCTGGATAATTGGATTGATCGTGAGGTGCGGCCCAGAGTTGTTGATCTGGTCGATGCCGCGGATCGCATCCCCGACCTTGGCAATGGTTCCCGGCGCAATGCGCTCGATCAGGACAAAAATCAAGAGGACGGCAATCAGGATGGAAACCGCCCTGCCGCGCCGGCGAGTGGCCATAAAGACCGCGGCCGCGAACAAGAGAATGAGAATGAGATCTACAACACCCAGGCTGATCATCATGCGCCTCCTTGAATCGATTGACGACAGGGGGACAGGATATCCCCCTGTTCGCCCGGTTTTATTGTATCACAAAGCGTCCCGGCCCCAAAGGGGGTATGTTCTTTGCCGCATCCATCGAAGGAGAGTGCGGGCGGCGACTGACTTGTGCTATACTCTGCGTGATGATGCGTGGCGTTTTCATCCCCGACCGCGATCCCCGGTTCCATTTACTGGCGCGGCATCGCCAGCCGCTTGCCGCCAACGTTGCGCAAGCCTACATCGACGAGTTGACGACTCCCGGCGACCTCGTCGTCGATCCCTTTGCCGCTACGCCGACGGCAGCCCGCCTGGCCCTGCAATCCGGCCGCCGCGCCATCGCGGTCGATTCCAACCCCCTGATTGCTTTTGCAGCCCGGCTTGAGGCTACACTTCCCACCCCCCGCGAAATCCAGGTTGCGCTCGCGCGCTGGGGCGACGTGCCCCGCGAGAATGAAACGCTCCGACAGCATATCGAGGAACAATATGCCACGCTCTGCGCGAATTGCGGGGCGGGCGTCGTCGCCAATTATTTTGTCTGGAGCCGGGACCTCAACCTACCGGTCGAAAAAGTGTATCACTGTGCGCGTTGCGGCGCACGCCGCGATCCGGCGACTGAATCCGACCGAACGCGCGCCGCGGCGCACAAACCACGCGGGTTTCACTTTCATCTCATCCTGGAACGACTCGCCGCTGCCGAGAGCGCCTATTATAATCTGCTACGCGAACGGCTGGCCCTCTACACGGCACGCAACCTCTATATCCTGGTGACACTCACCTTGAAACTGGAGGTGGCCACGCGGGATGAAGCCGGCCGCCAGGTATTACTCGGCTGCCTCTTGCATGCGCTGGACACCGGCGCGAGCGTCTATCCAACCGTCGAGGCCCTGCCCGAACGCAAGATACCGCCCACATTCATCGAGGTCAATATCTGGCGAGCACTGGAACAGGCAGCGGCCGGATTGGCCCAACTCGCTCCCGGCATAGCCATTGCGGCTGGCCCGGAAGCCGTTGCCAGCACAAGCGTTCCGGCCCTTTACGTCGGCCACGGGTCGACACGCGCACTTGCACAAAACCTGAATGGCGCAGCGCGGCTCATTCTGACCAGTCCCGCTCGCCTGGACCCACTCTTTTGGGAGTTATCTTACCTCTGGACACGCTGGCTCCTGGGCAAGCAGGCAGCGCGTCCACTTGAACCTTTCCTTGAAGAAGAGCGACAACGTTGGGGTTGGTATGGAAATGCGCTGGTCACGGCGATGCGCGATGCCGCTCAACTTTTGACCCGCGATGGTCATTGGGTCGCTGCATTTCCTTCCGGCAGCCACGCGATGGTTCAGGCATTGACGATGGCCGCTGCGCCGGTCTTTCAACTCGATGCGCTCGCGTTTCGCCCACACCGCGGGGTCGCCGGCGCAACCGAGTTTGGCGCGCTGCGGGGTGACTATCGGCTCACCTGGTCGCGTCAGGAACTGGCGCCTCCCGCGCAATCCGCGCACGAGGTTTCGCAGGACATTCGGACAGGTGCACAGACTGGAGCGAAACAGATCCTGGATGCACGCGCCGAAGCCCTCCCCTACTCCTGGCTACATCACGGAGCGATCACCGCGTTGGCCCGCGCCGGCACGCTCGCCCAAACCCTGAATGCCCCCATGCACCCACGCGATAATTCCTTTCAATTCCTGCATCGCGAGATCGAGGCGGGGCTCAAGGAGGGCTATGCGCATGATTTTGACCACCGGCAGGCAGGTGGGCACGTGCTGTGGCTGCGCTACCAGGAGACGGGCCATGCGCCGCTCACAGAGCGCGTTGAGCAGAGCGTCCGAGAGATACTCGAATCCGAGAGGCAGATTCCTTTACAGTCGCTAGAGGAACAGGTACTGGAGCGGTTCCCCGAGCTGCTCACCCCAGAGATCGAACTGGTCGAGGCCTGCGTGACTGCCTACGCCGACATGGTCTCGGGGGAATGGCGCTGGCGGGAACAAGACATGGAGGGATTGGCGCGAGTGCACGCTCAGGTGACCGAACTGGGGACACGGCTGGGATTTGAGGTTATTCAGAATGGCGATGGCGGAATGGTCTGGCGCGACGAAAAGATTATTCCGGGATCGAGCGGCGGCGCCATCCCTGAACACCGCATCCGCGAGGACTCGCATCTCGTCCACATTCACCCCCACCCCGACCCGAGCGCGCTGCGGCGCCATCCGGCCAGCCCACTGCGCGGCCTGGTCGTTCTGCCGGAAAATCAGGTTGCCCTGACCCGGGAGAAATTGCGCCGTATCCCCAACCTGAACGAATCACTGACCCGCGCGCGATGGGAATTTCTCCGCAGCGCCCTCGTCGAACAACTCCTCCTCTACCCTACCCTCACACGCGCCGAATTTCAACTTGCCCTGGGGTTGGAGCCGCCGCTCGCGCGAGGGGAAGAACAACTTGGGTTGTTCTAACCGCGTATGCGGCTAAGCGGCCCATCTCATTTCGCGGCCTAACACCGCTCTGATATCATCCCCCTGATGGACGACGTAGGTCGTGATACCGGCGGCGGCCAGCTCGCCAATGACGCCATCCATTGGCCCCTCGAACCCAAACGAGCGCGGGTCGATGACGACGACGATAATGTGAAGCCCGCGCCGCCGCGCATCCTGCGCCACCCGGACCCAATCGGGCTCGGCGGACGGGGTAATCAGCACGAGCGTAATACTGCGGCCCAGGCGCGCCGTCTCTTCCGCCAACAACGCCGAAAAGGGCTCTACGCCGTCCGACTCGACGACCGCCATCATTTCAAGCAGGCGGGATAACTGGCGCTCGCCCCGGTCCGGCTGCGCAAAAGCACGCGTCCGGTTGGAAACGGAAAGCCCGACCGCACGCTGTTTGTCAAGATAATACTTGCTGAGCGTGGCGGCCACGGTCACCGCATACTCTTCGGTGTTGGGCGCGAGCTTGCTCACCTTGTCCTGCATCCACAGGTCGGTCAACTCGCGCTCGTACCACGACTGTTCCCACCAGGCGCCCGCATGAATCGCGTGTTCCAGATCAAGCAGAATCCAGACATCCGACAAGGGGTCGAGCTCGAACTCTTTGACGATGAGCTTGTCGTGCCGCGCCGAAGAGGGCCAATGGATGCGATTAAAGGAATCGCCCGGCGCATAATCACGGATGCCCGAGGCGTCGGTGGTGACAAAGTGGGTTCGCAACTGGCGCGTCTCGCCCCCGCGCAGTTGGCCCTGGGTCGGGGCAAAAGCAGGCAGATCGACAGTCATGGGATAGACGACGATGCTGGACCCGGTATTCGACAGTTTGCGTTGAAAGGTAAAAAGGCCGAAGGGGTCGCCGCTTACAATCGTGACCGGTCCGAGTTGAAAGCGCCCGCGCAGGCGGCACAGCGAGCGCACCGTCCAGGTATAGCGCACGCCGGGGGACATGGCGCTGAGCACCCGGCTGACCGCGTGTCCCGGCAAATTTCCATGATCGAGAATCTCGATCCAGAGCTTGCCGATACGCCCGGTGCTCGTCGCCACAAAACGTTCCTCGGCAATGCGGCCCACCTGCGCGTGGGGGGTCAACAGTTTTCGTTCGAGGCGAAAGGACTGGACGCTGTAAAAAGCCCAGACGAGCGATACGACGACAATAATGAAAATCAAGTACGAGAGACGATAAAAAATATCCCGATTCGTTTGATAGGCGAGGTTGGCAAGCAGCGCCCACAGGACGATCAATAACCAGACGCGTCGCAGGTTCAAAATAAAACCGGACCGCTCGATAAATCCACGCAGCATATTCCACCATCTCTTCATGAGCAACATTCTACGCCAAAAGGGGGCATTTCTCAACCGGGGAATCTTTTCACGATTCGTGATAAAATGCAGACAGGGACGGATTAGCATGCCGGATATTTTTTACGACCTCGAAACCAGGGAACTGCTCGATCTGTCGCTCGAGGACCAGACCATGGCCATTCGCTCGCTGCACTTTTCGGTTGGCGTCTCTTGGTGTGAATGTCACAAGGAACAGATCTTTTATCGCGCGGACGCGCTGGCCGAGCACCTCCTGGCGCACGAGCGGATCATCGGATTTAGCATCAAGCGTTTTGACAATGCCGTCCTCGCCTATCAACCCGAACGCTCGGCCCGGGATGGCGCCGGCAAGAACCTCCCTGAATCTCCCGACCAACTCAAGGCCCTGCTCGACGCCCCTACTTTTGACTTGCAGCTGGACCTGGAAATGCGGCTGGGTTACCGGCTGGCTCTCCAGGCGCTTGCGCAGGGAACGCTGGGCCGCGAAAAGAACGGGAGCGCGCCGCTCGCGGTCATTTGGTACCGGCTCGCCGCGCGTCTCAAGCAACAGTATGCTTACTCATTGCGCGAGGCGAATGACGCGGAAGGGGCCTCGCGCGTTCAGGAACTGGGGGCTTGGTTCCAGAACCGGCTCGAACGCTATTGTGCAGGCGATGTCACAATTGCACGGCAGCTATTCGAGTACGGCGTCGCCAACCGGCGCGTCGCGTTCATCGATTTCGAGGGCGAGCGCCGCATCGTCAAAGTGGACTGGAAATGATCTGCCCCCCAATGAAATTACCCTGTTGGCGAACGCGTAGGGGCAATCCCTCGTGGTTGCCCTCGGGGGCGGGCACAAGGCCACGCCCCTACGGAATCAAGGTTCGCCAACGGAGTCATGAAATAACCCCGATTACAGACGAATGGATAAACTATGAAAAGCTTTGTGCGATTTGGCCTTGGCGCCCTTCTCCTATTCAACCTGATCCTCGCCGGAACCGCCCTGGCGGACCGGCCGGCGGATACGCCGGCGCAACAGTCGACCCCCACGCCGGCCGGCGGGCCGCCCCACGTGCATATCGTCAAGCCGGCTGAGAACGGCGTGGTTTCCATTAGCGAGTTTCCCATCGTCGTGACCGCCGACAATCTCCCGGCCAACACCGACGCCCAATGGCAGTTTTATATTGATGGCAAACCGGCCGGGAGCGCCACCGGCGCCGCCATTACCTATACCCTCTCGATTACGGTATCGGGTCCCCACACGATCCAGGCTGCGCTCGCCGGCCCCGGAGGAAGCGAACTGGCCAGCGCCGCGGTCAATGTCACCGCCGCGCCGCGTACGCCCGACGCCGCCTTTAATGTTTCAAATATGGGCCCGGTCATGGCCGTGCTGACCATCGGCATCTTTTTGTTAATCATCTTTTCGGTGCGCCTGACCCGTCGCCCGGCTGTTCGTTAGCTCGCGGATGATGAAATGGTTCGTGCGACTCGGCGTCGCCCTCTCCCTTCTGCTCGCCAGTGTGAGCGTGATCTCGGCGCATGCCAGTCTGGTCAAGGCAAATCCCGCGCCGAATGCGGTACTGGGGCAAGCCCCGGGACAGGTCCAATTATGGTTTGACGAAGAGGTCGAGCCTGCCTTTAGCCAGGTGCAGGTGATCGACTCGGCGCGCACGCGTGTCGACAGCGGATCGCTCGCGCTGGCCCCCGGCGACTCGAAATCCCTTGTCACGCCGCTCAAGCCGTTGGGAAACGGGACCTTTGCCGTGGTCTGGAAAGTCCTTTCCGCGACCGATGGGCATATCACACGCGGGGTCTATGCATTCAGCGTCGGCCAGGCAACCGGTTCGAGCACGAGCACCCTGGAAGCGAACAGCGGCCTCGACGAGTTCTCGCCCATACCGGCGGGGATACGCTGGCTGTCGCTCCTTTCGCTCCTCGCCCTCGCCGGCGGCCTGTTCTTTTGGCTCGCACTATTGACACCCTCGCTTCGGACAATCGAATTCGATTGGACCACCGCAACGGGAGGGAACATTCAACGGCGGTGGATCCGGCTTGCAGGCCTGGCCTTGATCCTGGCGCTGGTTGCCAACACAGCCGAACTATTACTTGAAACCAGCCTGGTTACCGATCAACTCTCCATCCCATCGCTGACCAACATTCTCTTCGCCACGCGGTTCGGCTCACTCTGGTTGATCCGGATGGCGTTTCTCCTGGTCATCGGCGCGCTCTTGCTGGCGCGCGCGCGAGGTCTCTTAAAGAGACCGACGTGGCTTGTCGTGCTCGCCCTCTTGTCCGAACTGGTCTTGCTCACCCGCTCGCTCGGCAGCCATGGCGCGGCGGTCGAAGGAGACCTCTCACTTGCGGTTCTGGCCGACTGGGCTCACCTGATCGGCGTTTCAGTCTGGGTCGGGGGGCTGGTCTATTTTGCGCTCCTCTTGCCGTTCATCTGGCGCGTGCTTGAGCCAACTCTACGCAACCGCTGGCTGGCGCGCCTCATTACGCGCTTTTCGATCGTCGCCATCTTTGCCACCCTCGTCATTGCCCTGACCGGCCTCTACAACTCGGCGCTCGAACTGCCATCGCTCGATGCGCTCATTCAGACCGTCTACGGCGACACGCTGACCATCAAGATTGCCTTCTTTGGCGTCATGCTCCTGTTTGGCGCAATCAATCTGTTCTGGATTGGACCCCGCTTCCGGCGCGTCGCATCGCCCCCGGCCGGGGCGCAGCTTTTCTCCCGCTTTCGGATCACGCTGGCCATCGAAGTCGTATTAGGGCTCGGCGCGATCCTGCTCGCCGCGCTCCTGACCCTGCAGCCCCCTGCCCGTGCACAGCTCAACCCGGGCGCGCCCACTGCGGTTCCCAACACCCGCGTCGTCCTCTCCGGCGATGCCGCCCCCGATGCGCGAGTCACACTGGTGATCGGCCCTGACGCCGGAACGCCCACTCAGTTCGATGCGCGTGTGGTCGATGCGCAGGGACAACCGACGACCAACATCCTGCGCGTCATTTTCAATTTCACTCTGCTCGATTCCGATGCGGGCACACAGAACTTCAACGCCGATCCCGGCGCAGAGGGACACTATACGGTTAGCGGCAACTATATCACGCTCGACGGCATGTGGCGGATTCGAGTCATCGTGCGGCGCAAGGGGATCGAGGATACGAGCGTCGAATTCCCGTTCTATCGCGCGCCGCGCGGGAGCGCCACTCCAACCGACACCCCCCCAGCACGCACCCTGCTCGTCCAAGCCGAAGCCTGGATGAACAACCTGACGTCGCTCCGCTCGACCCAGTATTTGAACGATGGCGCAAACGGCGTGCTGATTACCGACTCTGAATTTCAGGCGCCCGACCGGTTGCGGTTTACCCTGCGCGGGGAGGGGACATCGATTGCCATTGGGCGGGAGCAGTATTTCGAACAGAGCGGGGCCTGGACCGCCAGCGCACGCGCAGTCCCCTATGTCTTTCCCAAGTTCGATCTATCGAAGCAGGCAATGTGGGTTGCGCCAGGGCGGAGCGAGAATGCGACAGATGGGGAACCGGCGCAAATTGTTCGCTTTGCCATTCCGAACAGCAGTGGGACGGCCGGAATCCAGTATGCGTACTGGCTCTCGACACAGGACGGGCGCTTGCTTCAGTACGCCATGGTGACCGATGCGCACTATATGTTTGAGTATTATCACGACCCGAATGCGCCCGATATTCAGATCATAGCGCCCGCCGTCACTGCCGTCACCCCCTTGCCGGCGGCTACCCCCAACCCGGCGGTGGTAGCCGCGCCGCTGACCGGGGCGCGGCGGCCACAGGGGTTCATCACCGGCGACCTTGAAGGGGATGGGGCGCTCATCCTCCTCATTGCCGGCATTGCGGCAGGAGCGCTGGGCCTGGGGCGACGGCTCGCGCGTCCCCTGCAACTGACGGCGATTGGCGTCGCGGTGGTGTGTATCGTCGCGGGGGTTGGCCTGTTCGCAGACGCCGTGAATGCGATCACTCTAGCTAACCAGAACGTCTCGGTCAACCCGCAGCTTGCCAGCGCCGGAAGCACGACCTATCAAGAGTATTGTGTATCGTGTCATGGTCCTCTGGGAAAGGGGGACGGCCCGGCCGGGGCAGCGCTCCCGGTCAAGCCGGTTGACCTCACGACACACGTTCTATTGCACGACGAATTTTACCTGCACGATGTCATTCTCAACGGGCGCGGGAACATGCCCGCCTTTGGCAGCTATCTCAGCCAGGACGAGATTGTCAATCTCATCGCCTATATCCGACAGCTTGCCCTCGACGCGCA
>JBAVQS010000285.1:0-29283 GCA_049694275.1 Anaerolineae bacterium
GCGCCCATCGAGGCTGCCGGACAGCCGAACGACGACCCGTTCAACGGCGTCATGCCGATCGGTTCGGGGGCGCGGTTGATACAGATAGAAGAAGAGAAAAAGCGCGCCCTGGAGCAAGCGCAACAAACGGATTCAGGTGAGCCGCCGCCGTAGAAACTCACAAGCATCATCCTCGCCGTGGCTTTTTTGGCGGCGGAGGAACAACAGCCGATTTCGATGCGGCGCCTCGTGCGCGGCGCAGGGCATGAATGCCAAAAGATGGGCAAATTGGTCCACGAGAGCGATTTCGAGCAGTATTTTGAAATGGTGAGAGCGTAAATGGCAGACGATCACGGCAAGTATCCTGACGGCGAGCTCATGCTGGGTCCCGAAGCGCGCGCCGAGTTCGAGCGCGGGCTGCGCTTTTCGCACGTCATGATGACGGCAAACCGTGACCAGGCGAACGAGGTGATGGCCTACATTCAGGCGCTCGGCCAGCTCCTGGCGGAAAAGGGCATTATCTTGCCGGAGGATTTCACGGCGCGCCTGGAGCAGGCCCGCGCCGAGGTGAGCGCGATGGCGCTTCCGCGCGTGCACCTGGCCGACAGCCCGGACAAGTACGCGGAATCGCAGAATATCCGCGTCGATTGTGAGAACCGGGTCCATCTCTGCAAGGCGCGCTGCTGCACCTTTCACTTTTTCCTGTCCAAGCAGGATTTGCGGGAGGGGGTGGCGGAATGGGATTATGGCAATCCCTACTGGATCAAGCAAAAAGCCGACGGCTATTGCATTCATAACAACCGCGAGACGCATTTCTGCAAGATCCATACCCAGCGGCCGGCCACCTGCCGGGGGTATGACTGCAGCAAGAACCCGCGTATCTGGATTGATTTCGAGCACTATATCCCTGCGCCCATCGAGGCTGCCGGACAGCCGAACGACGATCCGTTCGATGGCGTCATGCCGATCGGTTCGGGGGCGTTGTTGCTCCAGAGAATAAAAGAGCAAGAGCGCGCCCAGGCGCAAGCACAACAAACGGACTCGGGCGAGCCGCCGCCGTAGAAACTCACAGGGATTCTCTGGTCCAGGCGTTGGCGAGAGAGTCAACCCCAAAACCCATCACATGTCAGAGCCACAACACCAGGTCAAGCCCAAGCCGGATCAAATCGGCCGGCGCGTCGAAAAGACGGAGCCGAGCGCGCCGGAGCAAGCGAGCGAGCGGGCGCCGATTCCGTTTGCGCCCCGCCGCGCCTTGAACGATCCGCGCACCCTGTCCCCGCAAAATCTTCTCGCGCTCCAGCGCTTGGTTGGCAACCGCGCGGTGCGGCGGCTGATCCAGCGCAAGCTGATGGTCGGCGCGGCGCACGACGCGTACGAACAGGAAGCGGACCGGGTGGCAGACCAGGTGCTCCGTGCGCCTCAAGCGGATGCCGGGCCCGCCGTGCAACGGGTTGGCGAGAAGGAGCATCCGGCCCAGCCCAAGCCGCTGGCAGATGTTATTACGCCGCCGGCGCAGCGCGCCGCACAAGAAAAGGATGAGGAGGTCCAGACCAAGCGTGACGATCCCCTCGGCAGTTTTGAAACGAGCGGGGATTTCCAGCAGCGGCTGGAGGCGACCCGTGGAGGCGGGAGCTCATTGCCGGGCGAGACGCGTGGAGTGATGGAGTCGCGCTTTGGCGCGGATTTTGGCAATGTGCGGGTGCACACCGGCGGCGAATCGGCGCAGTTGAACCGCGAGGTGAGCGCGCAGGCATTTACGCACGGCTCGGACATTTACCTGGGGGCGGGCAAGGAGGATGTGCAATCGAGCGCAGGGCAGCATCTGCTGGCCCATGAGCTGACCCATGTCGTCCAGCAAGGACACGCGCAACCCCAAACGCCGCAGGCCAAGCTCATCGTCGGCGCGGCGAGCGATCCGTTCGAGCAAGAGGCAGACCGTGTCGCCGATCAGGTGACGGCGGGCGTGCCGTCTCTGCCGGCGACGATGCACACCGCGCAGCCCGTGGCCCAGCGCGATGGCGAAGAGGAAGGTGCGCTATCCAGGCGCGAATTTGATCTCGGACTGCTGGGAAAAATTGAGGGGCAGCCGGGCACAGTCAACGGCAAGCCGGGACATGTTATCGACCATCGTTTCGCCGAGTTGGCGCTGCCGGCGCGCCGGGGGGGAACGCCGCTCCTGACCGGTCGCAATGTGCGACTGACGGCGCAGCATGACGGTCATGCCTATACGCAAGCTACGCTGGAAGGCAGTCTGCTTGCCGCCTTGCCGGGCGTGAACCAGGACCGGCCCCTGCGCGGGACGACGCGGGTTGAACTCCGCGACACCGCGCTGGCGATTTTGTGGGTGTTGGCCGAAGAGGCGATTCTCGGCAGCGCAATCAAGTTGACCGAGATCAAACTCCCCATCCATACGCAGACCGGTTTGGAAAAGCCGGCGCTCGTCGGGACATTTACGCCGCCCGCCATCCAATCAGTTGCTCCCAAACTATCGCTCGAAGCATCCAGCGCGATGATCGGCGCGAAGGCCGATCTGGGACCGATTGGCAAGAATGTACAGAGTGGCAAGATCAAACTCGTACACGATAGCGGTGCGACCTCCCTGCACGGCGCGCTGCGGTTTCATCAGCCGATACAAAGCGATGGCGATTTCGAGTTTGTGTCTGCGCCCAATTCCAAAGAGCTTGTCCTGAAAAGCACGAGCCCCACCAAGATCAAATCCTTCCTCGACTGGTTCAGGCTCGGTAGCTTCGAGCTCATCCCGAACCGGAATTTCCTGGCAGCGGGCGCGACCTACAACACGGTCGGCGATGAGCTCGACGGCAATCTGGCGAGCTGGGTCAACCTCGGTCCGCTCGGCGAGGTCGAGGGTAACCTTTCGCTCGCCGCCAATAAACTATCCGGTACCTATGCGCTCACCTCGCACGCGGCTCAATTCCCGGCCCGGCCCGCCGAACCGATTCTCATCGGCGTCATTCAGGGCGGCATCACCATCAAAGAGGATGTCCTTGAGAAAACGACGCTGGGCGGGACCGGTCAATTCCATGTGCCAGGGCTCAAGTTCGAGTCCCCTGAAATCAAGCTCGCCGTCGATTTCAGCCCCAAGCTCGATGTTCACGCCATGGCGACCGTGATGAAGACCATCGAGGTGGGCAAACTGTTGGACATCGAGGCGCTGACGGCGGAGCACCGCGAGAACAAATTCAGCCTGCACGGCGTCGCGCATGTCAAAGGGATTGTCGGCGTCAAGCCGTTTGACGCGCCGATGTCGTACACCCAGGAACAGGGCGTGGCAATTCGCGCGCACAAAATCGATATCGAATTTCCCAAGGTGGCAGGAACTGACGCCCGCGCAGAGCTGGAAGATGTCGAGTATGTTTCCAAAGAAGGGGGCTTTTCAGGCAAGGGCAAACTGGTGGGGCAATTCGGACTTTTGGGCAAGACCACTTCAGAGGCGGTTCTGCAAAAGAGCCGGCTGCAAGAGGCGCAGCTCAAGTTTGAAGGAAACGAGATCAAGTTCCCGGCGACCAGTCCTTTCGTCATTGGGACGCCGAGCGGCGAGCTGCTCTACAAAGAGGGCAAGTGGGAGAACAGCAAGGTCATTGTCCACGGCACGCTTCTTCAACCGGGCAAAGGCGAATCCCGCGAAGGCCGGGCCTTTGAAGTGAGCGCGGGCATCGAGGGCGGCGAGTTCAAGACGTCCGGCCGGCTGGGCGAACCGTTCAAGCTGGCGCAATTCGCCGAGGTGAAAGAGCTCGAGGTCAAAACGGCCGAGGGCGGCAAACCGATGGCAGAGGGCGCGCTGGCGGTCACCGGCATTCAAGGGGTCGAGGACGTTCAAAAGTTCACCCTGAGCGATGCCAAGAACGGGCTCAAAGACGTTTTAAAGGGCAAGACGTACCGCTTTGGCCGGGAGCGCGAGGGTATCTGGGGCCAGGCCAAGTTGAGCCTCGACCTGTTCAAAGGCATCGACGTGCGCGGCGAAGCGAACGTCGCGCTGACCCCCCAAACGGTTATTTCGGGGCAATTGCAGTACGATCCCACGCAAGGCCTGGTCGGCCAGGGCGAAATGGGCGACCTCAAGTTAATGAACCAGCATTCGACGCCCGACATGCCGGTGTGGACCTTTGATAAAGATAACCGCACGACCATCATGGGGCAAAAACTCCGTGGTGAGAAACGCCTGTGGGGGGCGTTTGGCGTCTTTGGGGAAATGGGCGGCAAGGTCACGATCGCCCTCTCCGCCGGGCCGGTCACGCTCGACGCCGACGCGCATCTTAAAAACCTGGACCTGATGAAGCTCCATGCAGACCTGGATCCGCTGGATGTCGACCTCAAGGGTGGGGTTCGCGCCGAAGTGAAAGGTTTTCCGTATTTACTGTTTGGCGCATTCTTTGGCAAGGCCGATCTCTTGAATGTCTCGGGCGGCCTCCGGTTCGCGCCCGCCGTTAAAGGCGGGGCGGATTTCGTTCGCCGCTACAAGAATATCAAGTACACCGCGGGCAAGGGCTATGAGCCGCCCGAGTTGAGCCTGCCGCTGGCGTTGGTGCTGGGCGGCAAGATTGGATTTGAACCGATCATTGCGATTTCAGCGCTCAAGGGGTGGTTTGAAAAGAACCTGGTGACCCTGGAGCGGAGCGAAAAGGCTTGGCCGCCGCGCAAGGTCTTTGAATGGACGCCGGGGCTGAAAACGGCAGGCCAGGACAAGAATCTGCAAGAAAACGTCAAATCGCTCGACAAGGCGCCGGAGGCCTCCGGCGGAGTGGCCGCCGCAGTCAGCGTGGGTGAAGGGCCTAAAATCGAAGCGACCGAAGCCGGTGAGCAGACCAGCAACTTTGTCCCGACGGCCTTTGTCGCCGCAACTCCTGAGGCGCCCGAGGGCGGCGATGCCCCTGACCCCATCGGGTTCCGCGACATTATTGGAGGCGTGCGCGGAATTTTCGGTGGGATCCCCTGGATCGATTCCGTGATGCGCGCAGCGAATACGTTTGAAAAAATCGCCGCCAAAATCGGCGCATCGGTGGATGCCGTCCTCGACACGCTGGACAGTCTCGGCCTGCTGGGCTGGATTAATGCGGGCGTCGATCGTCTGAACGCCTTCTCGGACAAGGTCGAAGAGGCCGCTGAATTAACCCTGACATCACTGGGTAGTTTGGTGTTGCGGCTTTTGGGCAAAGAATCGGAAGGCGCGCTCGAGGCGCCGGAGGGCGAAAAACCGCCAGAGAGACGAGAGGGGGAGGTGGGGGAAGGGCCGCTGTTCGTGCGCTATCAACTGGTGCTCGGCGCAAGCAGTATCTATGTGGAAGCCGATAAAGCGGGCCAGGGCCAGATCGCGGAAAACAAGCTGGCCGAAAAGGGCGGCCTTAACCTCAAGAAAGCGGTCAAGCTGGAGCTCGACGAGGCGCGTAAGATTGAACGGGGCGAGCTTGAAGGTAGCCTTGCATTTGGCGACTGGGGCGTTCTTCAGAATCTCAAGCTCGAAATTGGAAAAGGCGGCAAGGTCACGCCCGAATTTGTGGGTGCAACGGTGGAGCCAACCCGGAAATTCATCGAGACCTTTACGGAAGCGCCCCCCGCACTGGCCGGCAGTTTCGAGAATACGGTCTTTAGGGTCTGGAAGCTCAATCTCAAGCACCAGACCACGGCGAGCATTCCCGATCCGCTCAACAAAGGGAAAAGCCTTGCATTGAGTGTGCCGATGGACCTCTCGTTCGAGCGCAAGGGCGAGAATTGGGTGTTCGCACGGCGCGGGGTTTCGGCCGCGATCGAAGGGGTCGGCAGCGTCAGCGGCGAGGTGCTCGACTATGCGGTGGGCGAGGCGGGTGTTTCGGCCAAGGGCAAACTGAACATCGAGGTGGATAAGCTCGGACGCGCCACCGCGCTGATGGAATTGGTGGATAATAAATTCAAGGCGCTCGAATTCGCGTACCAGTCCAAACGCTTCCAGATGCCCACGGAGAACCCGTTTATCAGCGGCATGCTCGACGGAAATCTCATCGTCGAGGACGCCAAGTTCAAGAATGCCGATATCAACGCCGACCTCCAGGTTCATACAGCCTATCTCAACGAAGGCCAGCCCTTTGCCCTCAAATCGAACGTCAGGATTTTGCCCAACTGGGTGTTCGAGGTGAGCACGCTCGAACCGATTAAGAAGGTTGTCCTGAAGAAGGATTACCTCAGCGTCGAGAATCTGGCCTTTAAACGGAGCGGCGGCGGTGAAGTCGAGTTTACCGGCAAAGGACAGGCGTGGCTGCCGTATTTGGAAACAGTGGAGGCGGTCTTTGCATACAAGGGCGATAAATTCTCCCTGGTGACGCCGGGCAAGGTCGGCAAATCGCCGTTTACCGTTGAAGGTTTTGAGGTCGCCGGCGACGAGCGCGGGTGGCGGATGGGCGGCCTGGCGCTCATTGAAAATATCCCCACCGTGGGCCCGCTTAAAGCGCGGCTGTATCTGGGCCGGCAGAAACTGGGCCTGGGTTTTGAGGGGCAGGATGGCATGGCGCCGCTCAATCTGCCCGGCGTGGCCGGCAAAGCCAAGTTCGCATGGCTGGAGTATGAAGAAGGCGCATTCAACGCCGCCGGCGATGTGGCGGTCAAATTTCCCATCGGCGGCTCGGCGGCGTCCGCGTTCAAAATGACCAAGAGCAAGATCGCCGAAGCCAAGCTGCAGCTCAAGAGCGGCGAACAGATCGGCATTCCAACTCAAGACCCCTTTGTCAAGGGGACCTATTCCGGCGGCGCGGTCTATGGCAACAACAAGCTGGCAGTGGATATGGCCGGCAAGATGGATTTCGACCTCTCGCGCCTGGGGAGCAAGGAAAAGCCCAAGTTGGATTTCAAGTTGGGCTATGACAGCGTGGCGGGGCTGGTCGGCGAGGTCAAAGGCGCCGGACGGATCGGGAGTTATCTCGCGCTGGAAGATTTCAGATTGGCGCTCGAGCCGAAAGAGGTGCAGAAAAACATCCAGGAGGGACAGCAACAGCCCCCGAGCGAGCCCAAGACCGAGGTCGGGAGCGGGGACAAGGCCCCCACCGCGGAATTTGAGCGCGTGCTCAAAGGGGGTGGCTTGCTCAAAGTGGATTTCGGGGAGCATGGCGGGGGTGGAATCGGCCTTTTGTACGAGGACAAGAAATTCAAATTCCTCAAAGGCACGGTCAAGGTCAAGGGCGAGCGATTCAAGGGCGAGGGCTCAGCCAGCTACTCGACCGACGATGGGCTGGAACTGGACATGCAGGCAGAAGCGCAGCTCAGCGAAGGCGAGGATGGGATCAAAGCCAAGGGCCGGATGACGTACGGCAAGGCAAAGGGCGGCGAAAAGCAATCGGGCGAACAGGAAAAGGGCAAGGGGGATGACCCCAAACAGGGCCGCCTGGCGATCGAGCCGTTCCATGTCCTTAAACCCAAGGATGTCTATACCAAGACATTGTTCGATTACCCCGGCCTCACTTTTCCGGTTGCCAGTATCGGCCTGGGGTCGATTTATGGCAAGGCGGGCGCCAAAGGCGAGTTTGCCTTTGGCTCTCAGGGCGTTCAGCTCGGCGGCGAAGTGGGATTGACCAATGTCGATTTCAAAAAGAACACCTACGACGAAGCCTACGCTTTTCTGGATGTGAAGGGTGGAATCCGAGCAGAATTGCGCGGCGGCCCGAGCCTGGGCGTCGGCGCGATGATTCTGACCGACGGCTTTGCCTCGGTGGAGGGCGGCGCGAATTTTATGCTCAAAGGGATGGCTGCGCTCAAAGCCAATTCCCGCGTCACTGTGGTCTATGACCAATCGCGCAAGCCAAAAGGCAATTTCAAGCTCGACCTCCCGCTCATTCTCGAATTGCGAGCTCAAGCCGAACCATACGTCAAATACAACGTCCTGTTCGGACTTTTGAAAGACGAAAAGCCATACAGCAAATTGCCAGAGGTGCAGGTGATGAAGCCCAAAGAGCTCCTCAAGCTGCCCATTGAATTTGGCAACCTCAAGCCCGGCGCGCCCAAGGAGCTGGACAAGCTCACGCCATCCAAGAGCGATCTTAAAGACACGACCGACAAACCGACGCAGGATGAGCCGGTCCAGGAAGTGACCAAGCCGTGGGAGCGTGTGCCCACCGAAAAAGGGGAGCCGGGCACAACGCTGCCCAATACCGATCCAATTGAATTAAGCCATGTCCTGAACAGGATCAAGGACCGGTTAAAGCCGCTCGGCCAAATGATCCAGCGGCAATGGGAACGGGTCAAGGCCATCGGTCAGCGCATCGGGAATATGGCGGCCTCAGCGGCCAGGGCGCTCCGGGAGGGGGCCAGCACCTGGGGCGGCTGGTTGATGAGTATGGTGCAATATGGCATCAAGGGGCTGGATAGTTTCATCAACGCCCTCGAAGAAGGCGCGCAGATACGCAACAAGCCCCAGGAGGCTGCCGAGTGGGTCAGGGACCAACGCCATTCCGATATTGATGGCGTCAAGCAGAATGTGGACAGCGCTAAAGAGCTCAAAGATATTGACAAGTATCAAGAGCTTCCCAGCATGCAGCGCGTCGGTACGGTCCTCGGGGGCGCTGTCACCGCAGGCATCCTGGGGGGCCTTGTGGCTGGACCGCCCGGCGCGATTATCGGCGGGTTGCTTGGTGGTGTGTATGCGACTTTTATGACTGGACCGGAAGCGCCCAAATCAGAGCCGAAAAGCGGGGGCGAGGTTTCCAAATCGGAGCCGAAACGTGAGGGCGTGATTCCCGAATCATTGCTGAGGGACTTGGGGCGTGGGGACTCCAGGCCTCTCAAGATGTCGGGATTTCCAAAGTCCTCACTCTATTCCGCGATGTTATCGCCGGATTTCTTTGATGAGCCGCGGGGCCATCTCCCAGGCATGCTTGGTTTCCCGGGGTCTGATCTACCCCATTCAGAGCCGAAAAGCGAGGACGTGGTCCCCAGACCCAAGCTGAAAAGCAAGGGTATGACATCGTCGGGAGGCTTGAAGGGGCGCCGGCGGCTCAAGTATGGCAAAAAGCGCTTGGACAAAATACCGTCAAGCCTCAAAAAGCCAGTTTCTATCCATATGCCGGAGGTTCCCAGCAAGACGCCGGAGGTTCCCAGCAAGCCGGTTTCCATCCATATGCCAGAAGTTCCCAGCAAGACGCCGGTGGTTCCCAAGCTCTCGCCCTATTCCGCAATGTACTTGGGGGGGATACACTCGCCAGGGCTTTTGGGGGGGCTGCCGGGCCAACACCCGGGCAGACTTGGTTTCTCTGGGTCCGTTCTACACCCCAATCTATTTCCAATGAAACCGCCCGTACAAAGTCCAGAGTTTGGCATGGCATCTGTGCTCGTGATGGGAATGATGCTCCAGAGTATCAAGCAACAAAAGGAATCCGAAAAAGACGAATTGGGAGAAGATGATCTGCCGGTGGTGGACGATTCGTCGTTGCTGGACGATGATCTGCCGGAGATGGACGAGGATGAACGACCACCCAAGCCGCGGGTACGTAGCTATACTGAATTGGAATAAATCACGAATGGGACAGGAGGATCGCCAGAGATGGGAGAAGCATTCGACAAGGTGCGCGATATGTTCAAAACGATGGGGTGGCCCGCGACGCCGATCGAGGGGCAGCCGGTGCTGCGCATCTCGGACTATACCGGCGTCAATGGTCGCTGGACCTGTTTTGCGCAGGTGGTCGAAGCGCAGAGTGAGTTTGTTTTCTATTCCGTTTGCTCGGTGAACGTGCCGCCCGAAAAGCGTCCGGCGATGGCCGAATTTCTTACCCGCGCGAACTATGGGCTCATCATCGGCAACTTTGAGATGGACTATCGGGATGGCGAAGTGCGCTTTAAAACGAGCACGGTGCTGGATGAGAAATTCGAGACAGGTCTATTGCAGGGGATTGTTCAGTTAAATGTATTGACCCTTGACAAGTATCTACCGGGTATGCTGAAAATAACCTATGGTTCGATGACGCCTACCGAGGCGATTGATCAACTCGAAGGGCCGGGCGCATTGCACGCGTGACGTGTGTTCCAAAGCCAGGGCCTATCGGTGTGACGGACTTGAGGGTGGTGTTTGCTCGTCGAATCATTTTCCAATAACACGCTCCGTTTAAATAGAAGGGCCCTTGACAGGTATATGTCGCGTATGTTAGAAATAACCTATGGTTCGATGCCGCCTACCAAGGCGATTGACCAGCTCGAAGGGGCGGGCGCATAGCACGCGTGACACATTCAATGGATTAAAGGGCTTTCGACATAATGGATTCAGGCATGGCATGCCTTGACGCCTGTAGTAAGGGAAAGACGGATGCCAGAGCAAAGACACGAACCTAAACCTCAAGAACAGGGTGCACGCCGGGTTGACAAACCCGTGCCAAGTACGCCGGAACAGACCTCTGAGCCGGCGATGTCTCCAGCGACACCGCGCCGGATTTCCGGTGACCCGCACTCACTGTCACCGGCCAACCTGATAGCGCTCCAGCGCACGGTTGGCAACAAGGCGGTGCGGCGGCTCATTCAGCGCAAGTTGACGGTCGGCGCGGCGCACGACGCGTATGAACAGGAAGCGGATCGGGTGGCGGACCAGGTGATGAGCGCGCCTCAAGCTAAAGCCAAGCCCGCCGTACAGCGCGTCGGCGAGGAGGATGAGCAGGTCCAGACCAAACCGCTGGTGCAGCGCCAGGAAGAAGAGGACGAGGTCCAGACCAAGCCGCTGGCCGATTCTATTACGCCGCTCGTGCAGCGCGTCGCTGAGGAAAATCCGGAAGAGGCGGTCCAGACCAAGCCGCTGGTGCAGCGCCAGGAAGAAGAGGACGAAGTTCAGACCAAACCGCTGGCCGATTCCATTACGCCATTGGTGCAGCGCGCAGTGGAGGAAGAAGACGAGGTCCAGACCAAGCGGACTGACCCCTTCGAGAGTTTCGAGCCAGGCGGGGATTTTCAGCAGCGGTTGGATGCTAATAGCGGCGGTGGCAGCCCGCTGCCCGGTGAGACGCGCGATTTCATGGAGTCGCGGTTCGGGACGGATTTTGGCAATGTGCGGGTGCATTCGGGCGGCGAATCGGCGCAGTTGAACCGCCAGGTGAGCGCGCAGGCGTTCACGCACGGTTCGGACATTTACTTGGGAGAGGGCAAGACGGATATCCAGTCGAACGAGGGGAAACATTTGCTCGCTCATGAACTGACCCACGTCGTCCAGCAGACGGGCGCAACGGGGGTCTCCCGAATCAGCCGCCGCCCCAAGGCTATCCAGCGCGTCCTGGTAGCCGAAGCAGGTCGGGCATTCAAGCTGGCTGCAGGGCGGGGTTATACGGATGTCCGCGACCCCAGTCTCAGTACGACCTATGACGAGCTCAAGGATCACACGGATAAGCTGATGCCCAAGGGGCACCAGGAAGAGATTATCAAGCTGCGCGGTAAAACCACGAGCTGGCGGAGCAAATCCCCCGAGGCCGAAAAACGGCTCAAGGATGCGCTGCGTGCCTGGCTTCTCTCCTCCTATGCTGCGCGCCTGTTCAAGTTGGAGGCTCAAAAGCTCGGTAAAAAGGACTATGACAAAAAGCGCGATCAATATTATGACCGCGTCAAGGACGAGCGGGATAAACAAAAGTCGCTGGTCGAAAAGGGGGTCGCCGCCCCCGAGACTCAGGCCTGGCTGAATTTTCACGGGTTTGCCGATGTGGTGCCGGTGACTCCAGAGCAGAGCAAGACCGAGATTGCTAAAGGACCGCGCATCGACGTGCGGAGCACCTTTATTGCCGGGCCGATATTCGGGGTGAAGGTGCGCGCACACCTCTTTATCGTCTATACCGATTCCAAGGGCAAGCAGGTGTACTTTAGAGGCGGGCCGGGCAATGGCAACAAGACCGTCGCGGATACGGGAGATTATACGCCCAACACGGTGGATTGGGATCCCTCGGCCCCTTCGGTCACGGTCCTATCGGGGGATGCGGCCAGGTCCAAATTGGATGCCCTGATTGAGGCGACGCATGCGATCAACCCGATGGCGGTGCCTTATACCGGTCAGTCGGGCGAGAACTGTAACGCAACCGCCTGGACCATTCTGAATCGCGCGGGGATTCCGACGAGCAAGCCCTCCGGGGTACATCCGGGATGGGGCGCCGCGCTGGGCTCGCGCACGGTCGGCAAGGAAAACGCCCAGCCCGCAAAGGAGGATTTCAGCGGGACCACTGGCAAGCCGATGGTGATCAAAGGCAAATCAGATGCCAAGGTCAAGGTTTACATCGACCGCACTTTGAGAGAAATGGCCAAAGAACTGCTGGGGGGTTCACCGGTCCAATTATTGGACCAGATCGGCGGCGGCAATGTCCGAATCAAGTACGAGACGAGCAAGATCGGCTATCTAAAAGAGAGCGAGCTCGAACTGCCGCCTCTGGGTGGCAAAGCGTTCCAATTGTCTATCGATACCGAGGTCGTGGGCGTGGGGTCCAAGACCGTTCAGCATTTCCTCCCACAGGGCACAGAGGTTATGGTCGTCGATCCGTCATTCAAAGGCGGCGCCGAGGGAGAATTTGTCGAGATTCGCTACGAGTGGCGCGATCAGCAATTTGAGGGACTTGTGCTGGACTATAACCTTGAAAATATTTAAAGGGCGGTTCATCTATGAGTTTTCTTCAACGGTTCCTCTATTCCATCGCCGCCCGCGGCTACAAGCCGCCATCTGAGGAATTCTCGTTCGAGAATCTCGACGGCGCGGACCGGATCGAGGTGACGACAAATCTCAATACCTCGCTCAAGGTCATCGACGACTCACAGGTGATTGGGCAGGTTGTGGATTGGGTCAAGACCTACCCGGACCGATGGACCGTGCCCTTCGACGGGGTGCCGGTCGCCCGGGTACGGATGAATTTTTACAAGGGTGATCGGATTGTGGGCAATGTCGGAATCGACGACGAATTTCTGACGACGATGAATAAGGGGAGTTTTTGGTCCAGGCAGGGTGATGTGACCGCGCGGGTCAAGGTGTTTCAGATCATTGGGTTGGATGACTATCCGCAAGAAGCGTGATTGGCCATGGGCAAGGTCGCTGCGACAGGCGCTCTCTGATCCAGATGCCGGTAAGCAAAGGTAAATCAGGAAGATTTATTATATGTCTGAGCCGCAACGTCAAATACAGGTCAAGCAAGATGCGCTTATCAAGCGCGTTGGGAAAGCAAAGGAACCGAGCGCGCCGGAGCAGGCGAGCGAGCAGTCGCCGGTCCCGTTTGTGTCCCGCCGCGCCTTGAACGACCCGCGCACGCTGTCACCGGCCAATTTGATCGCGCTCCAGCGCACGGTCGGCAACCGCGCAGTGGGGCGGCTCATCCAACGCAAGCTGACGGTCGGCGCGGCGCACGACGCGTACGAGCAGGAAGCGGATCGGGTGGCGGATCAGGTGCTGAGCGCGCCGGCCGCGCTCACAGAGAGCAGGCCGGCGGTGCAGCGTGCCAGTGAGGATGAGGAGCAGGTCCAGACCAAGCGGATAGACCCCATGGAGAGCTTGGCGAGTTCGCATCGTGACCGACAATCAGGAGTGACCGGCAATCACGATGAGAACTCGCCATTTGAGGCGGGTGGGGATTTTCAGCAGCGGTTGGATACCACGCGCGGGGGCGGCAGTCCGCTGCCGGGCGAGACGCGCGAATTTATGGAATCGCACTTTGGGGCAGATTTCGGCGGTGTGCGCGTGCATACCGGCGGCGAATCGGCGCAGTTGAACCGCGAGGTGAGCGCACAGGCGTTCACGCACGGGCAGGATATCTACCTGGGCGATGGCAAGACAGACCTGCAATCGAGCGCCGGCCAGCATTTGTTGGCGCACGAGTTGACGCATGTTGTCCAGCAAACAGGGCGTGCCCAGCGCGCGTTTCTACAACGCCGGGTCATGACCCGCCAGGATTTTACCAACAAAGGGGCATTGACCGCCGGTACCAAGCTGGGCGGCAGTTCTTTTTCAAAACTGCTCACGACTCTGGACAAATATCATCAGGCGATTGCGAACCAGGATACAGCGGGGCGCCAAAAATGGGCGACCGATCTGGTCACTTTGTGCAATGCCTGGCTTGTGAGCTATAACAAACGCAAAAAGAAAAAGACTCAGGATGCCGCCAAAAAGATCAATGTCGACGAGGCGAGAAGGCAGGCGCTTCTCGAACCACCCGAGCATCATGTTGATACCCTGGCTGGGGATTTACCGGCCGAGATGCAAAAGGCTTTCAAATATTACCGGGATTACACAGAGCACAATGAGCATGTGAAATATGCGCGTCTTTTGTCCGCCAAGCAGGCGTTCAGCGATTTTGTAACGAGCAATTCACCGGTCACGCCCGGCTATGGCACAGTCGCGGATTTCGCCATGCTCTTTGACAAGGAGCTCAAACAGACAATTCCTCCCAAGTCCGTCAATGACGCGTCAGGCGACCCCGTCTTGGGAGTAACGAAGCGTAAGCCTGTTGGCAAGATTCCGGCCGAGGTGAACTGTTCGCTCGCGGCCTGCGCTGCCGCAATTCGTCACACGACGGGCAAAGAAGTGACCACCGGCGATTTGGCCGTCAAGCTACTCCAGAAGAAAGATCCGAATATCGTTCCTACTACAGAGCAGATCAAAAAGTTCCAGCATCCTGATATGTGGGATCCGAAAAAAGGTACGGGTTACAGTAGCGGGCTCGGGGAAGCCAGCGAGGTCAATAAGCTGGCCGCGGAAGGAATTATCGAAATCGTCCAAGAGTATGGAGGCAAACCCGCTGGCGGAATGAGTAAGAAGATGAAAACGACCGAGGCTAAGAATGAAATGACCCAATTGCTGGCGAAGGGCAACTTTGTCTTTGTGGTTCTAGCGAATTATGGAGGGCACTGGCTCTTTGCCCATCGGGGAAGCCATGGCGAGGTCGAATTCATCGATTACCAGTCCGACCATGTCCAGTACGTCGGTCCAATGTTGGGCAGCAACCCGATTGCGGGCACCGCTAAAAAGGAACTGGGCGGCCCAAACGACGATACGCAATATATTCCATTCAACGCCTAGGCCACACGGCCAGGAATCGCCGCAGTGGGCTGCAGACCAGACGGTTAGTGAAAAAAGATAGAGCGAAGGATTACCGACCGCAAGAAAAGCAATACGATGTCAGATCGTCATTCGGTAGCCGATAAAAAGCCAAACAGAGACAAGGTCCAACCGGCAAAACCTGCGACGGGATCGTCGGAGATCATGTTGGCTGAACCGCAAGTCTCGCGTGAAGAGTTGCGACAGACCATCATGGGCCGGCGTGGTGTGTCTGCGGATTCGCTTCTCGCGCTTCAGCGCATGGTCGGCAACCGCGCGGTGCGGCGGCTCATTCAGCGCCAGCTGACGGTCGGCGCGGCGCACGACGCGTACGAGCAGGAAGCAGACCGGGTGGCGGACCAGGTGCTGAGCGCGCCGGCCGCGCATGTCGGGACCACGCTGGCGGTGCAGCGGGCTGGCGAGGAAGAGGAGGAGGTCCAGACCAAGCGCGTAGACCCTATGGGGAGCTTGGCGAGTTCGCATCGTGACCGACAATCAGGAGTGACCGGCAATCACGATGCGAACTCGCCATTTGAACCAGGCGGCGATTTCCAGCAGCGGTTGGATGCAACCAGCGGAGGCGGTAGCCCGCTGCCGGGCGAGACGCGCGAATTTATGGAATCGCGCTTTGGCGCAGATTTCGGCGGCGTGCGCGTGCATATCGGCGGCGAATCGGCGCAGTTGAACCGCGAAGTGAGCGCACAGGCGTTCACGCACGGACAGAACATTTATCTTGGCGATGGCAAGACGGACCTGCAATCGGGCGAGGGGAAGCGCCTGCTGGCGCACGAATTGACCCATGTCGTGCAACAGACCGGCGCCGCACATCGCCTTGCAATTGAAACGGCGCCCTTGCAACGCGCCTTTTTTGTCCAACGCCTGGTGAGCGACACCGCTTTCAAAGTGTTTACCAAGGACCTGGACCGCAGAACTTATCCGGTGCTGGACACCATCGATACACAGCTCGGGCTGTACAAGGTGAGCGTCGCGGTGATTCCACAGACCGAAGCGGAGCGCAAGGACCAGTTCAAGATTCTTCACAAGATCGAAGAAGAGATTTACAAGGCCTTTGACGCCGCACCCAAGAAAGGGGCGGACGCCCCCTGGAAAAAGCAATTGTACTGGCTGCTGGACGACATCCATCTTGAATTCAACAACAAGATCGCTCAGGGCGGCAAGCTCTACGCGGCGGACCAGGACACCATGGGCGGGACCGCAGTCAAGGAGATGGACGACGATTGGGACAAGCTCGTCAAAGGGACCGGTAGCGTAACGGTCAGCAATGTGGGCAATGACCAAAAGGCGCTCGAGACGACGGAACCCGGATTCAAGACCGAAGTCCTTTCCGCTTTTGCTCGCTTAATGTCCAAGCCCAAAGGGCGCGAGCTCGTTCATAAAATCCTGACGGAAGGGGGGCCTGGCGCCAAGAGCATTGGCTTTCGTCCGCTCCTTCGAAGCAACGCGGAAAGCGGCGTCATCGCGGCGGCCGGGGCCAAGGATGAAGCCCTGGCGATTAACAAGTCCAAGTCAGTCACTCCGACCGGGACTGGCACTGGCATCAAGCTGCCCGCAGGGTATCGTGACACGGACGTGCGAACGCATGATACGGCGGGCGATGAAACCCTGGCGCCGATGTTTGTCATGCTGGCGCATGAACTGATTCACGCGCTGCACAATTTACGCGGCACGAATCAAAAAGAGACGGAATACACCGAGCACGATCCCAAGCACATCTGGGAGCATCTGGAAGAGGAGCAGACCATCTCGACCGGGACCGAGATCACCGAGAATATGGTGCGCGGCGAGCATGGCTTGACGGCGCGCCACGGGCACACCCATACCAACAAGGTCGACAAACAGAATCGAGCCAAGCGCATCAAGGAACGCGAAGAGCAGAATATCGAGGTCTTTTTAGCTGAAGAGGTCATGAAGCTGCAGGATTTTGTGCCCTCGACCAAGTCGGGCATGTTTGACGTCGAGCTGAACCCGGCCGGCAAGACCCTCAAGGTCATCGTCAAACTGCACCTTGACCTCATCGCGCTCAAGACCTCCAAGCTTGATGAAAGCTGGGGCGGGGGGGAGGCGCAAGCTTGGGTGCTCAAGCTCCAGACCAATCTGGGCACCGCATGGAACAACAAGGCTCAGTTCAAACTAGAGCGGCCCAATGCACCCAAGCCCGATCTGGTTCTCAAGCCGACTTTTGAGATTGCAGCGAGCTATTCCATGCACGAGCAGCTCAAGCCGGTAGGCATGGCCGGGACGCCATCGGTGGACAGTGCCAATATCGGCCAGATCGGACCGGGGGGGGCGCATTTCAAGACGACTGTCTATCGCGGTCAGGGAGGGGCTAAGGGCAACTATAACACCTCAGGGGCATCAGGCGAATTCCAGAGCCTTGGTTCTAAGGATCCCAAATATTTGCTCGCGGCGAATGCGAAAAAGGATTCCGCGGCTGATAGCAAGCTCATTACCGCGCACGCGATGGACCCGCTCAAGCCGTCCGGGCGCGGGCTGGCGCGTCTGCATCACGAGGATGCCGAGTTTGACAACCATAATGCGCACCGGCTCCAACAGATTACAGAGTCCGAACGCAATGTTCTCCGGGCCTTTATCGGCAACGATGGTTTTGACATCAACTTTAAATTCAAGGTCAAGGGTCTCGGGGCGATCGGCGACCGTTCCACGGTTCGATTGAACCAGTTTGCTGAAGCGCTCAAAGGTCTTTACCCCAAGCTGGCCCTGAGTCATCCGCTCGTGATCAAGGGGCCGGCGGCCAAAACCCAAAAGGTTGAGACGCACCTCCGCCAATATGCTGCCTTTAACGACAACTTTCCAACAGTCAAGAATCGAATCGAGCATCTGGCGCAGGGCAGGCAGACCAAGCTCTATGTCAAGCCCGGTTGGATGGCTACCAAGGCGGATAATGTGGGCAGCCAGATGACGGCGGCGCACGAATTTGGGCATATGTTGGGACTCCCGGACGATTATGTGGGCCTTTACCGGGACGTGGACAAGGGAACCGGTACGCCCAAGCCGCGGGATGTCGAGCATCGCATGTCCGATTACAGCTTTAAGGACCCGAGCAAGGGCCTGGACGTGCAGATGACCAAAGAGGTACATGAAAAGGTCAAGAAAGCCGTGACTCCGGGAACAGAAGACGTTCCTTTCACGCCGGAAAAACAGGCGAGCATGCTCAACCTGGCGCAAAAGGCGAACGTGCCGGTTCCAACCACCTTTGGCATCTTTCACGATACCATTATGGGTTCCGGCGACCAATTCCTGCCGCACCACTTTGTGACGGTCTGGGATGCCGTCACCAAATTGACCGAGCGCTGGACCAAGCCCGAGTGGTGGAAGATTGATGTTTGAGCGGTTCTAACCTTGAGGAAGGATCGACAAGGGGTATGGGGCACGAAAAACAGCTTGAAGAAAAACAGTTCAAACCGCGACGAGACAAGGTTGTTGCGCTCAAGCGCGTCGAGGCCGAGCTGACGCAGCCGCGATCGCCGGTTGTCGCCGGCAAAATGCAGAATGACCCTCGCGCCTTGACGCCGGAAAACATTCTGGCTTTGCAACATACGGTGGGCAACCGCGCGGTGCGGCGAATGATTCAGACCAAGCTAGTGGTCGGCGCCGCGCACGACGCGTATGAGCAGGAGGCGGACCGGGTGGCGAACCAGGTGATGAGCGCACCAGCCGCGCACGCCGGGGCCAGGCCGGCCGTGCAGCGCGCCGGCGCGGAGGAAGAGCAGGTTCAGACCAAGCCGCTGGCCGCTTCCATCACGCCGCTGGTACAGCGCGCTGCAGAGGAAAAGGACGAGGACGAGGTCCAGACCAAGCGCGCGGATTCGCTTGATAGCTTTGAGACGGGCGGCGATTTCCAGCAACGACTGGAGGCGGCTCATGGGGGCGGCAGCCCGCTGCCGGGTGAAACCCGCGAATTTATGGAGTCGCGTTTTGGGACGGATTTCAGTGGGGTGCGGGTGCATTCGGGCGGGGAGTCGGCGCAGTTGAACCGCGAGGTGAGCGCACAGGCGTTTACCCACGGCTCGGATATTTACCTGGGCGAAGGCAAAACGGATCTGCAGTCGAACGCGGGAAAGCAGTTGCTGGCGCACGAGTTGACGCACGTCGTCCAGCAGACGGGCGGTGTGCAGCGCCAGGTAGACGCCTCGCAAGCCCCGATTCAGCGCCTGGCGCTCACCGATGCCCAGTGGACGCACATCGCCAAGGGCGAAGTGCGCTACGAGGACGAGGCCAAGAAAAAGAAACCGTATCTCGTGGGATACCACTGGACTGGGGACAAGAAGGCCGTCGCCGAAATAGCGGGGAGCCCGGCCGAAGGGCCAAACGAACTGGGGATCTATACAGCCAAGGTCCAGACCAAGGAAGAACACCAGACGGGCAATAAAAAAGAGAAGATTCAAAAAGCCAAGAATTCGACGTTCTGGCCGAACGCCTGGTCCAAAGCCGAGATCGAAGATGTCATCAAAAACGGCGGCACTGCCAAGAACAATATCTCCGAAGTCTCAAACAAGACTACCAAGAAAGAGGCGGTTGGAATGATGTTGTTTGTCAATCCCGATTCGGTCTTTCCCGTTTTTGAGGCGGAGCAGGAAGATGAAGGTAAGGGCAAAGGCAAGGGGAGAGGGAAAAAATAATAGACCGGGGTGGTCTAACCGATGATTAACGAACTGGACGAGAGCTTGAAGGAACTGCTCCTGAAAAAGGCGGGGCTTAATCCGACCGAGGTGGAAATCAGCTTTGACGTGCCCACCAAGGATTGGTCCGCGCCGGTGACGCGCCCGACGATCAATATTTACCTGTACGATGTGCACGAGAACATCGAGCTGCGTGACCTGCACTGGCAGACGCACGTGCAAGATAGCATGCGCGCCGGCCGCAAGCGTCCACCGCGCCGCATGAACCTCTCGTACATGGTGACCTGCTGGACCAGCGCGATGGAGGACCAGCATCGGCTCTTGTGGCGTGTGCTCGAAACGTTCATGCGCTATTCTCCTTTGCCCGAGGAGGTGCTTCAGGGGAGCCTCAAGAATCTCCTGTTTCCCATTCAGACCAAGGTGGCGCAGCCGGACAGTATCTTGAAAAACCCGTCCGATTTCTGGGGCGCGCTCGAAAACCAGATTCGCCCGGCCATCAGCGTCATTGCCACCCTGGAGCTTGACCTGGACGAGAAGGTCAGCGCGCCGATGGTGTTTGTGCCGGTGTTCAAGATCGGCCAGCAACTGCCCCCGCGCCAGGTGCAGGGCATCACCACATACGTGGACGCTCTACAACCGGGATGGGAGGGGACGATTGTGAAGGTGGCCGGCATCGTCATCCACAAAGGAGGCGCAGCCGTTCCCGATGCCGCCGTGCGCTTGATTGGCAAAACAACCGATGGACAATCCAGACAGTTCGGTCCGACGGTGCAGACCGATGCGAACGGTCACTATATTTTCCGCAGCGTGCCTCCCGGCGAATATACGCTCGTTGTCGAAGTCGCGGGCCAAGCTCCGCAGCAGCAGCCACTGACCCTCGCCCTGGGCGAGCGCGGCGCGCCGCTGCCGGAATTGGTTCACCAGGTGGAGGTGCCCCTATAAGTCATTACGCATCTCCACTCTCCCCGTCCTGTCCGTCTTAATTCTTGAGGAGGAAATAAAATGCCTTTTAACTATAAATCCCCCGGCGTCTATATCGAAGAGGTAGACAAGGGGGCCAAACCGATCGAAGCAGCCGGCACCTCGGTTCTGGCGATGATCGGGTTTTGCGCCGAGAGCATTCAGGTCGAAAAGACCGGCCAGGGGATGGTGACGCAAAAAACACCCAACACCCCGACCCTGGTGACCAGTTGGACCCAGTTTGTCAATACTTATGGGGATGTGGACCAGGCGGTTCCCGGCGGCTATCTGCACAGCGCGATGTACGGTTATTTTCTGAACGGCGGCGCCCAGGCGTTCGTGGTCGGGCTCCCCGTGCCGGTCAAGACGGAGGTCGTGCCCAACGTGCCGCTCCTGCCCGCGGGCGAAGGCTATCTCTTGAATGCCGGCGGCGCGCGCACTGTGCGCGTCACGACCACTGGCCCGCTCAAGAAGGATGAGCCGATCAACCTCGAAATTCAGCCGGCTGGCGAAGGACAGCCGCCCGAAAACTTTAATCTGGTCGTGCGCCGTGGGAACGCGGACCCCAAAACGGTCTCGAACGTTTCGCTTGGCAAGGGCCGGGGCGTGCGCAATCTGGTCGACGTCCTGACCAAAGAGACAGACAACCTGCTCGCCGCGGAAATCCTCGACGCCCCCGGTTCCGCTCAGGACCGGATGCCGGCGGTTGGCAGCAAGGTCGCCCTCCAGCCGCAGCCCGAGCAGCCCAAGTCCGCGGTTCAGGATGAGCTCAAAAAGCAGGTCACGCCCGACCTTTTCCGCGGCAATGTCGATGCCCGCACCGGCATCGCCGGCCTCGAAGCGGTTGAAGAGGTTACTCTGGTCGCGTGCCCCGATATTGTCGCCGCCTACCAGTGGGGCGTCGCCACCGAAATGGATGTCAAGGCAGTTCAGACCGCAATCATCAACCACTGCGAGATGATGAAGGACCGTTTCGCGATCATCGACACGCCGCTGGGCCTCTCGCCGCAGGATGCTATCGCCTGGCGCAAGGACAAGATGAACTTTGACACCAAGTACGCGGCGCTCTACTATCCGTGGGTCAATGTCGACGGCCAGCTTGTGCCGCCGAGCGGCTATGTCGCCGGCGTGTATGCGCGCGTGGACGCCGAACGCGGCGTGCACAAGGCGCCCGCCAATGAGATCGTGCGCGGCGTAATCGGGCTGGAAAAGAATGTCACCCGCAACGAGCAGGACCTGCTCAACCCCATCGGCGTCAACTGCATCCGCTCGTTCCCCGGCCAGGGCATCCGCATCTGGGGCGCGCGCACGCTCTCGAGCGATGCGTCGTGGCGCTATATCAATGTGCGCCGCCTGTTCTCGAACGTCGAAGAGTCGATCCTCGGCGGCACGAACTGGATCGTATTCGAGCCGAACGACGCCATCCTGTGGGGCAAGATCAACCGCGACATTCGCGCCTTTTTGAACGTGGTCTGGCGCGAAGGCGCGCTCTTTGGCGCCACGCCGGACGAAGCCTTCTTTGTCAAGTGCGACGCCGAGAACAATCCGCCCGAACTACGCGACCTCGGCTATTGCATTATCGAAGTCGGTATGGCGCCGGTCAAGCCCGCCGAGTTCGTCGTTTTCAAGATTAGCCAGAAGAAGGACGGCGCGGGCGGCGCAAGTGAATAGCCCAAGTCGAGACCCGTTTCTAGCGATTCAGATCCAAATAGGAGGAACCCAAAATGCCGGGACGTGAAGATCCCCTACGAGTATTTTCGTTTAGCGCCGAATTCGGCAGCCACCTCAAAGGCACCTTCGCCGAGTGTTCTGTCGTTTCGGCCGAGCATGAGGTTATCGAGAAATACCAGACGGATGCAAAGGGCAAGCCGGTCTATACGGCGATGCCGGGCAAGGTCAAGCAGGGGCACATCACCCTCAAGCGCGGCATGACGTCGGACAATTCGGCGTGGAAATGGCGCAAGCTGGTGGAAGATGGCAAGATCGCCGATGCGCGCGCCAACGGCTCAATCATCATCTATGACTATACGGGCAAGCCGGTCGTCCAGGTGGACGTGACGAACGCCTGGCCGACCAAGATCAGCGGTCCCAGCGGCAACTCGGGCGGCAATGAGAATGCCGTCGAAGAGATTGACATCGTCTGCGAATCGGTGACGCGCAGCAAGTAACCGGATGTTTGTGACGAATCGTGATCGCCGGGGCGTCTCCCCCATCCTGCAGGGGCAAGCCCGGCATTAGAGGGAGTCCCTTGGGGGCGCTTGCCGCGGTCGGGTAAGGCGCGAGGGCTGTCGCCCCGGCGGTCAGGATAACACTTTTCGCGAGGATCGAAAATGGCAAAGGAACCGAACGGTCTGCGGACCGAATACGAGTTTACCCTGCCGAAAGGGTATGTGGATTCGGAAGGGCATGTGCACCAAAAAGGGTCGATGCGCCTCGCCACGGCGCTGGATGAGATCGCGCCGCTCCGCGACTCCCGGGTGCGCGATAATCAGGCCTACCTGACGGTCGCCATCCTGTCGCGCGTCGTGACCAAACTGGAGGGCTTGCCGCAGGTCACCACCACGGTCGTTGAAAATCTCTTTACCGCCGACCTGGCTTATCTGCAAGACCTCTATCGCAAGATCAATGGCAACGAGAACGAGCAACTGACTGTGACCTGCCCGAATTGCGAGCATACCTTCCAGGTGGAGGCCCCCCCGCCGGGGGAATCGTAAGCTACCCCCTCGACAGCCTGTTCGAGGAGGTAGCATTCATCGCCTATCATTTTCATTGGCCGCTGGAGGACGTTCTCAACCTGGAGCACCCTGACCGCCTGCGGTTCATTGACGAGATCTCGGCGATCAACAGGCGTATGAATGACAGCCGCGCCGCGGCTTCCCGCTCCAAATCCAGGGGGGTGCCGCTGCAAGAGTGGTTAGGACTGACATGAGCGAAACATCCAGACGACCGGCAATGGTCTTGCGACAACAACCCGATCATGATGCGACGATCCCTGCTGTTCCCGCTATCCAGCGCGTGGAGACGGACATGGCGCCGGCGCCGGAGCATCTGCCTGCGCCGGTATCGACCGGCGTGGACCCGTTTGTGATTGCCGAGCGCGTGTATCAGTTGCTGCGAGACGAAATTGAAATCGAGCGCATCCGGCGCGGATGGGAATAGGAGAAATCACCGATGAGTGGATATATACGGATTCCGGATCCCGCGGCCTCATTCCGATTTTTGGTTCAGGTCGGACATATGGTCGCGGGACGGTTTACCGAGTGCTCGGGGCTCGAATTTACCGCCGAGATCAAGACCTACGAGGAAGGGGGCCTGAACTCGACTGTGCATCAACTGCCGGGGCGTTTCAAGTTTAGCCCGGTGACACTGAAAAAGGGCGTAGGCATGGACGGAGCCGTGCTCTGGGACTGGGTCAAGCAGACGGTGAATGGTCACATCGAGGCCAAGGATGTCACCGTGATTCTGCTTGATCCGCTCGGGTTTGTGCCAATCCGAATCTGGACGCTGCACAACGCCTATCCGACCAAGTGGAGTCTCTCCGGGATTGCGGCCAACGCAACCGAGATTGTGGTCGAGGAATTACAATTGGCGCATCAGGGCATGGATTTTGCGCAATAAGATGGCGAACGGGACACGCAGAGATAAAAGGGAACCCCGCGTGCTGCCTTTTGCGCCGGGCTGGGTGGCGCGGCGGCGCATGGGGCGGATCGAGGCGCCCGTGCGCGCCCTGCGCCTGGCGGTGCGCCCGATTGTTCAGCAGGTCCAAGCCGTGCTGGCTTTTTCGCGCGCCGTTCTTGCGCGCTGGAGCCGGCCTCCCTCGGTTGCTGTCTTTTCCCGGCGAGCCGGAACCCGGTTCCCGCGCGCCGCCCGTTCTCCCCGCTATGACTATCGCTTGCCGGCCGAGCCGGACCTGGCCGAAGAGCAGGCGGACCAGCCAGTTGCAGAACAGTCCCGGCCGGACTGGTTAACCAGTGGTCCGGGCATTCAGCCGGTGAGCCTGCCGCGCGAATGGTCCATACGGCGTTCGCCATCTCAGCCGTCGCAACCTACAAAGATGCGCTTGCCAGTTCAAGCGCAATCCACGACTCTGCGTGCTCCATTGCAGCAAGCATCCCAGGAGGCGGCGCCAACCCCTAGGGCGCGGGGCGTTGCTCGCATTTATCGCCAGCCCGTTACACCTGCTCGTGAGCCGGAGGAGACACCGGCCAACCCAATACCCGATTACTCCCCGCCAGGCGTTCCGAATATTTCGGTGAGCTCCGGCGCGCCGGCGGCAGAGCCGCGCCCGGTTTCTCAGCCGGATGTGGAGCCGCGTGCCGGTATCCCGGTCGTGCCGGCGCGGGTTCAACCTGTTGCGAATCGTGAACAGCCCGCCGCCAGGTTATCCCGTTCGACAGTCCTCGCGCAGCGTAGCCAACTTCAACGTCCGGCGTGGCCTTTTGCGCTTGTGCGGCTTGCCGCCGCGGCGCCAGCGATGCGGGCTCGCACGAAGCCACTGCCTGCACCAGGGTTTGTCTATCGGGCACGCGTGGAACCTGTAATCGGAGAAGAGAGCAATGCGCCCGGCGCCCCGGCGGACCGGCCGCGGCCAGCGCTCGCCGTTGGGCCGGCCGCATTCGCGTCGAGCTCTACTTTGGCCGAGCGTCCTGTGGCGGCCGCGCCGGTACTCACGACGCCCGCTTTATCGGGGACGGCGAACCAGATACCTGCAACCGGCTTCATCGCCGCGCGGGCGGTCGCGTTTGCCCGGCAGGTCAGCCAGCCTCTGTCTCCCGAACCGGTTGGCGTCCAGCGGTCTCGCGTAACGTCCCATCGCCCGGATGCCGCACTGTCCAATATGGTGCCAGCTGCTCGCGTACAAGCCGTTCGTGGAAAAGCGGCAACCCATTCGACAGCGGCGACAGGCGATGCGCGTGGCGCGCGCCGGGGTGGGGGGCTCATTTTGCGGCAACTCGCGCTCCAGACGCTTACGGCGGCCGAGATGCTCGATACGACGGTGACCCCCGGGGCAATAGCACAACCGACTGCGCCGCGTCCAGCCGTGCCCTCCTCATCCGGGGCGGGGCGCGTCGAGCTGTCTAGCCCTGTGACTCCGGCGGCAAGGATTCTACGCGTCGCGGCGCAAGAGACTCTGCACAATGATGCGTCCACCGTCAAGAGCAGGCCATTCACTCCGCCGGTCATGGAACCGGGTATTCCGGCGCCGGCGCGGATTGGGAGTCTGACGCCGCGTTCTGTGGGACCGGTTGCTCGGCTCTTGCGGCAGTTGCCTGTTCCCTTGCAGCGACTGGCCGCCATGCTCCATTTGCCGGAACGCGCCGGAAATGCGCTGGTCTCGGCGACACCGGCACCGCGGGCGTCTGTTCGTCTCGCAAAGATGCAATGGGTATTGCCCGTAGAGACGTTGCGGCGCAACGTCTCTACCGATGGGGAGATCGCTCAGTCTGCGCCGCTTGGCCAACGCGACACAGAGACGTTGCGCGGTGCTGTCTCTCCCGATGGGGAGATTGCTCAGTCTGCGCCGCTTGGCCAACGCGGCTTGGAGACATTGCGCCGCAACGTCTCTGCCGGGGAAACATTTGATGCTGTCGATTCGACGGCTGGTGCTCAGCCCGAGCCAATGCGCCGGGTGATCGCGCGTTCGGCCGCGATGCAAGCTGGCAGGGTGACGGAAACGAGCACGCCTCAGCCGCGCGCACAGGCTGGCTATGCGGCGCTATTTCGACGACTCTCCCGGCCTGCGCGCATTCTCCGTCGACTCGCGACGACGATTCTTCCGCAAACGGATTTTGAACCTGGGACCGGCGTAGCTTTATCTGAATCGCATGTGCCTGGCGCTCCGGTACAGGAGTTGTCCATGTCGGCTGCGACCCGTACGGTACAGGTGGCGGCGCGGCAGGTCGGTGCACAATGGCCGGTGCTGCGCGTCGTTCAGCAGGTCCTGGCGAGCGTCGCTTCGCACACCGAACCGGCCGCTGTCCAGGTCTTGCGCGGTCTGGCCCCGGCGCGGTTGCAGCCCGCACTCGTTGCTCTGGCGGCGCTCCCCGCGCGGGGCGCGGGGGAGCCGCTGTCGGAGGGTATCCGCCAACCGATGGAACGGCTGGTTCGCCGCGACCTGCGCAATGTGCGCCTGTACACAGACCCGGTTGCTATGCTCCTTGGCGCGGAGGCATTTACCACCGGCGAGCGGGTCGTCTTTGCGCCGGGGCGTATGAATCTCAAATCGGGCCAGGGCCTGGCGCTGCTGGGACACGAATTGTCGCATGTCGGCCTCCCGCTCGCATTCAAGCAATTGGCCGGGCCGGCCCCCGAACCGCAGGACCCGGAGGAACGCGCCGCGCAGCAGCAAGAGCAGAAGATCCGGGGCATTATCCAGCATGGCTGGCCAGAGCCGAAGCGGATGGACCTGCGCCGAATGCCAGCCCAGACGCAGGCCGGGACTCGAAGCGATTCGGCGTCGAGCACGCGCGGCTTGGAGGGGGTGAACTTGATTCGCGGTTCTGCGCCCCAGTCCGTGCAGCGGGCCATGTCGCAGGAACAACCAGTCGTGTCCGAGCGCACTCAGCGTGTGGATACGCACACGAGTGAAGGCAGCACGCCACTGAATGTAGACAAGTTGGCGCGCCAGGTGTACGACATTCTAAAAACGCGCCTCCGCGCCGAGCGCGACCGCCATCCTTTCGATCCACGGTAATGAGGAACAACTATGGGTGAACTATTCAAAGGAAAAATCGAGGTCCAGGAAGGGTCCAAGCAAAACCAGAGCGTCAATTTCATGTTCAATCCGACTCAGTACGTTGTGACCAAGACCAACAGTTGGACGCCGGAGGGCGGGAAAGGGACCAACGTGCCGTCCTGGGAATTTCAAGGCGGTCAAGCCCGCACCATTACGCTCGAACTCTTTTTCGATAGCTTTATGCCCCGGCCCGGCGTGCAGACCACCGATGTTCGGACGGACACGAACAAACTCTTTGCGTTCATGGCGGTTGATTCCCAACTCAAAGGGACTGAATCGCACATGGGGCGCCCACCCAAATGCCGCCTCGTGTGGGGACAGGACAGCGGCTACCAGTTTGACTGCTTTATCACCTCGTGCACGGTCACCTATCTGCTGTTCAACGAGTCGGGGGTCCCGATCCGGGCAACGGCCAGTCTGTCGCTTGCAGAAGAACATGACCCGGACAATCGCGGCGGGACTAACCCGACCTCGCGCGGCGAGCCGGGACGGCGCATTTGGGTCGTAAATGAAGGCGACCGGCTGGATTGGATCGCCTACCGGGAATATGGCGATGCCACCCAATGGCGGCGCATCGCCGACGCGAACCATCTTGAAGATCCGCTTGCCATCAGCCCTGGAATGGCCCTGGCCGTTCCGCCCTTGTAAGGAACTATTATGCCACTCACTCTGGAAATTTCTCAGCTTTACATCAAAGTCAATGGCAGCGCGCCGAATGACGAACTGCAGAAGGATCTGAAAGAGGTCGTGATCGATCGCAGTCTCCATCTGCCGAGCATGTTTACGATTCAGCTGTACGCGGCTCATGGTAAGATGACATGGGCGGAAAGCAGCTCACTCAAGCTGGGCGCCAAAATCGAGATTATGGGCGGACGCGGGGCAATCAGCAGCCTGCTTGTCGGTAAAATTGCCTCCATCGAACCGGAGCTGTACCATGACAATCCGACGATCGTCATCCGCGGTTATGCGCTCTCGCACAAGCTCTACCGCGGACGTCACACTCGCACCTATCTGGATGTGATGGATTCGGATATTGTGCAGCAGATTGCGGGTCAGCATGGTCTGACGCCTTCGACCGACGCAACCTCGGTCAAGTATGACCAGGTGATTCAGAATAACCAGACCGACGCCGAATTTCTGCTCCAGCGCGCCCGGCGCATCGGCTATGAGCTGTGGGTGGATGATAATACGCTCTACTTTCGCAAGCCGCCCGCCTCCTCCGGCGCAGCGGCCCAATTGAAATGGGGAGAAAATCTGGGGGATTTCCGGGCGCGGCTCTCGGCTTCCGAACAGGTCAACGAAGTCGGCGTGTACGGCTGGGATATGACCAAAAAAGAAGCGATTGCGGAGACGGTATCATCCGGCTCTGGCGCTCCTTCTATCGGCGAGAGCCAGACCGGCTCGGCGTTGGGCCAGTCGAGCTGGGGTAGCGCCAAGTACAAGGTCGCCGAATACGGTGTTTTTACCACCGCCGAAGCGACCAAGCGCGCCCAGGCCCAGTTCGACGAATTTACCTCGAGCTTTGTCGAGGCGGAAGGAACCTGCGACGGGAACAATGATATTGCGCCCGGTAAGCGCGTCCAGGTCTCGGGGGTGGGCACGCGCTTTAGCGGGACCTATTATGTCACCAAAGTCGTTCACGTCTATAATCGCGAGGCGGGGCTCGTCACCCATTTTACCGCTAGCGGGAGGCGCGACCGCGACGTGTGGAGCCTCATGCACGATGCCCAGTCTCAACCCAAGCAGACCGGACTGGTCCCCGCTCTGGTCTCGAACAACGACGACCCTCAAAAGTGGGGACGCGTCAAGGTCAAGTACCCCTGGCTCGTCACCGATACGGGTCAGCCGGTCGAGAGCGACTGGGCGCGTCTCGTTTCGCCGATGGCGGGCAAGGACCGCGGTCTGTTTATCGTCCCCGAGGTTGATGACGAGGTCCTCGT
>JBAVQS010000286.1:0-7639 GCA_049694275.1 Anaerolineae bacterium
GAGGTATCGAGCACCCCCAACAGCTTGCCGTTCTGGTCATAGACCGGCGCGACGGCATCCAGCCCGACGTCGCCGCTGGGCCACATAAAGATGGGCGTCCAGGTCTGCTTGCCCGCTTGCACGGCCGCCTGGTACCAGGGCCGCGGTCGTGGGTCATAATCCGGAACGCTGTACACCAATTCACCCTGGTTACCCTGACTGTCCAGCCGGTACCCGTTGAGCGTATAGCTCGTGCTCGGGCCCGAAATAGCCCATCCCCGTTCCACGCCCATCACATTCCGCGTGGGGCCGGCGTACTCTTTTTGCTCATTAGCATAGGCAATCGAGACGACCGACGGAAAACGCTCCAGGTCGTTCAAAAAAGGGCGCTTGAGGTTCGTCACATTCTGGGGATCGATGTGCCCCAGGCGGATGTCGTCGAGGTTGAGTTGATTGACTAGTAGCGGGGTGGCAAGATAGCTATCAAGATGTTGTTGGATACGGGCCGTCACCTGGCGCTGCAACTGCCCGGCGAGGTCATTCACCGCGCTCTGACCATTCTCAAAGGCGAGATAGCCGGTCAGCCCGACGGTCAAGACGACGATCGTCACGAACGGAACGGTGAGCACCGTCCGGAGCGAAAGCCGGCGAATGAGGGTCCACAGCATGGATTTGGCTTGTTGCATCTTTACCACTGTCCGCTGCCCACTCATCACTTACCCGGCGTCGGCGCTGGCTCGACCGGCAACCCTGGGCACGTCGGATCCTTGGCATAGACAGTATTACGCTCTATTCCAAATTCTCCAGATCCGCCAGGTCCTGGGTCCGACCAGACGCCTTCTTGCTCTTTTTAAGATTCTCCAGGTCGATAAAGTTAATACGGACGCCGCCGAACTTGGCTCGCACCCGTGATCTGTAACAGTCCCCGAAATCGACGCCCGGTATGGACGTGAGGAGGTCTATCCGACTGGGCGGATACCCCAATTGGATGATTTGGTCAGGAACCAAAAAATCAATGGATTTCAGACCCAGGGCGCCGAAGCCGAATTCATCGAGCGCCTGGATGAGCTTGGCGGCGTTCTTTGGCGTCATCTCAATCCAGACGTCAATATCCTTGGTATAGCGCGGGTGTCCGTGTAAAGCAACGGCATACCCACCAACGACGAGATAACGCACGCGGTTAGCGTTTAACGATTTTGCAAACTCTAAAAAGTCTTGGTTCAGCACCGTACTTCCACCGATGATATTCTTGCCGAATCTGTTCGAGCGCTTCCAGGCGCGCTTGATAAGATTGCGTCTGCCAGTAGGCAAAATCGCTTTTCTGATCGCACAAGCTGGTTTTGGTATAGACCTTTTTGATTTTGGAGGCCCGTTTCATTTGCCTATAGCATAATACCAGTTCACGGATGCGTCAAAGGGGAAAAAGCGTCATGACATGACACCGCTACAGAAGGTCGGTCTGATGTATAATCGGGCAGTCCCCCGTTTTTTTCCCAAGAAGGAGGTTCCGAATGTTTCGTCGGTTTATTTATTGCTTGCCAATCCTGCTCGTCGTCGTGATCCTCGCCGGGTGCGCCTCGCCCACGCCCACGCCGACGGTTCCGCCCGCTCTGCCGAATTCCGGCCCCACCGTCACCGCATCGCCTGCCGCCGTGACCGCGCCGGGCGCGGCAACCACGTGCCGGCTCAATTCGCAGGGCGGCGCGATTCAGCACGTCATTTACATCCAGTTCGATAATGTCCATTTCACGCGCGACAACCCGAACGTGCCATCGGACCTTGAACAGATGCCGCACCTGTTGAATTTCATCAAGGGCAATGGCGCGCTCCTCGCCAACCATCACACCCCGCTCATCGCTCACACCGCAACCGACATTCTGACCGCGCTCACCGGTCTCTACCCCGACCGGATGGGTGTGCCGGTCGCCAACAGCTTTCGCTATTTCAACCCCGATGGCTCGACCAATCCGGGTGTCTCGTTTGCCTATTGGACCGCGCCGCTCTATGACCCGAGCAACAAGCCGACCGACACGAAATACAACATGCTCACCGCCGATGGCAGGAATGCGCCTGCCCCCTGGGTCGCCTATACCCGCGCGGGGTGCAATGTCGGCGCGGCCGGCGCCGCGAATATCGTATTGGAGAACATCGGCGTCGATATCCCCACCGTCTTTGGCGCCGGCTCACCCGAGGCGCAAGAGGTCGCGTCGAACAGCAAACTGGCGACGAGCGATTTTGTCGGGATCGCGGTCCACTGCGCGGCCGGCGCGGACCTCTGTGCGCAAGCGCACGGCGGCCGGCCCGACACGTTGCCCGACGAGCCGGGCGGCTATACAGATTATATGGCGCTCTTTGGCTATAAATACGCCGGCCCACAGATCAGCCCGAACGGCGCACTGAACGACCTGCTCGGCCAGCCGATTCGTGCGGATAGCGGACAGCCGGGCTTCCCCGGGTTCGATAGCCTGTCCCCCGCCGTGTCGCTCGCCTACGTCGCCGCGATGCAAGAGCATGGCATTCCGGTCACGTATGCCTACATCTCGGACGCGCACGACGCGCACCCGGCCGGCGGATCGTACGGACCGGGACAGGCGGGCTATGTCCAGCAACTCAAGGTGTACGACGATGGGTTTGCAAAATTCTTTGACCGCATGACTACCGATGGGATCACACCGGATAACACACTCTTTGTGTTTACCTCTGACGAAGGGGACCACCTCATCAGCGCCGCGCCCACGCCTGCAGGATGCGACGGCGTCCAGACCCCTTGCACCTATGACCGGATCGGCGAGATCAACCTCAACCTGCCCGCGCTCTTTGCCACGCAGAATATCACCCCCGCGGCTTTTACGCTCCACGCCGATTCCGCCCCGACCTTTTATCTGACCGGCAATCCGGCGCGGACCGATCCCGCGGTGCGCAATTTCGCACAGGCGCTCGGCAAGCTCACGGCGACGAACCCCTATACGGGCAAGCACGAGAGCCTTGCCAACACGATTGCGGACCCGGTCGAGATGAAACTGCTACACATGGTCACGGCCGACGCAGCGCGCACACCGACGCTGACCCTCTTTGCCAAGCCTGACTATTATCTGGCGACGAGCGCCCCGAAATCCTGCGGTACGGATGCGGTTTGCATCAATCCGGGCGCGGCCTGGAATCACGGCGACGTCTCGCCGGAGATTTACACCACCTGGGTAGGGATGGCCGGACCGGGGATCAAACGCCTGGGAGAGAACAATACGATCTGGACAGACCACACCGATATTCGGCCGACGATGCTGGCGCTGTTGGGATTAAAGGATGACTATCGGAGTGATGGCCGCGTGCTTGTCGAGGCATTGGAGGATACGGCGCTTGCGCCCGCGCTCAAGGCAAACCGCGACGCCTTTGTTCAGATCGCGCAACTCTATAAACAGATCAATGCGCCGGTCGCCGAGCCGGCGCTGGTGAGCCTGAAGGCCGCGACGGCGGCGCTATTGAGCGAAGATGGCGCGTATGCGCAGTTCGACACGCGCCTGTCCGATGTAACAACCCGGCGTGACGCCCTGGCCGCGCAGCTTGCCGCCCAGCTCGACGGCGTCGCGTTCAACGGGCAGAACCTGGATGCGGGGCAAGTGAAAGGGTTGCTTGACCAGGGGCAGGTCATCTTGAATCTGTTCAATAGCTTGCCGGCGCGCTAATCGGCCGACGCGGGCGGGGGAGCGCTGCCCATCACAATCCAGATCAAGGCAAAGAGCAGTGTCCCCCACCCATTACTGAACAGGCCACCCAGAAAGAACCCCACGAACGGGGTGGCCGTGAGCAGCCAGCTATACCGGACCGGGAGCAGACGTGATCGAAACAAACCGATGCCAAAGAGCGCCAGGCCCACGAGGATCAGGAGCATGCCGGGAAGGTACATCCACAAATCGGCAAAAGAGTCCCTTAACCAGGCCCCCGCGAAATTGCCGGTAGCCGCCATGACCGCGCCGATAAAAGTCAGGGAAAATCCGAATAACTCGAGCGGGCGCGGGTGGCCGATTTTCTGTAGAGAGATGAGTCCCGCCAATCCAGCCGGGAGAGCCAGCAGCGCAGCGCTGTACAGGGCGATGGTCAGGTAATCGACGGGGGATTGGGGATCATAATAGCTGGGGTCAAAGACGAGGAGTACGAGCGCGAGCGACAAATAGAGCGCGCCAATCCCCAGGATCACCCAGATGCTCCAATGAACCTTTTTCACCGGTTGTATGCTTTTCCTCCCCCGCTATTCTAAAGTGATTGGCGAAATTCATCAACCAGGCCAACAGCCTGTTCAAAGGTCATCCCGGCGCCCTCCTGCCAGCGCGCTGCACAGGTGACCGGGTCGAGTTGTGCGCGTACGGTTTCCACCACGCGCGCTTGCAGGCCGGCTTCCAGCTTGTCCAATGGCGTCTTCATCTGCGCAGCACGCGCGTCGACGAGTCCCGCGATGGCGGCGGCGCGCTCGAATCGGCCCTGCCGGGTCGCAATGCTTGCTACGCCGACCAGGCTGTTGATCGCCGTACGCCAATCATTCAACTCGCAGAGCAGAGCGAGCGCCTCTGAATACAGCCGCAGCGCAAGGACATCCTCGCCGCGTACCCGCGCAATGTCGGCCAGGTTGCCCAGTTCGAGCGAGATGCCGCGTTTGTCCCCCATCTCCCGGCGCAGTTTCAAGCTCTCCTGGTGCCCGTTCCATGCCGTATCCAGGTCCCCCTGGGCATAGCAGGCATTGGCAAGGTTCCCCAGGAGGATGGCCATCCCACGTTTATTGCCGAGCTCGCGCATCACGCCGAGCCCCTCCTGGTGAAGCGCCCGGGCGGCTGCATAATCGCCTTGCGAGTGCGCGACATTTCCCATATTGGTCAGGAGCGCGGCCATCCCCCACCGGTCCAACGTCGCGCGCTGGATCTCCAGCGCCTGGCTATACAGTGCGCGCGCCTGGTCGTACTCGCCCTGTTGTTGTGCGACGCTCCCCAGGTTGGTGAGCGCAATGGCGATCTTGCGCTTGTGTCCCAGCTCGCGAAACAGCTCCAGTCCTTGCTGGTACAACTCGCGCGCGGCGGCATAATTACCCTGCATATAATCCAGCAAGCCCTGGGCCTCGAGCGCGACCGCGATCTGGTAGCGATCTCCCAATTTTCGATTGAGAGCCAGGCTCTCTTGCAGCAAGCGCCGGCTGGCTTCATAATTGCCCTGGAGCCGCGCGACGATTCCCAGCGAGTTGAGCGCGGCGCCATACCCTTTATCATCCCCCAACTCGCGGAACAGCTCCACGCTCTGCTCGATCTGTTTCGTCGCGGCGCCATAGTCTCCCTGCTGGTAAATCAATCGGCCGAACCGTTCCAGCAATGCGGCATAGCAAAGGCGATAGCTGCGCGAATGGGCCGCCGCGGGCGGCGGCGCAGCATCGAGCGCGCGTTGCAGGGTCGCGGTCCCTTCCGTCAGGTACCCCCGCACATCCCAAAACTCGGCCAGGGCGATGCCCAGCCGCATTGCCTGGTCCGTATGGCCGTACCGGCGACCATAATCGAACGCCTTGCGGAGATTGTTGTGCTCGATTTCCAATCGATCGAGCCAATGAATCTGGTTGGGACCGGTGAGCTGGCTATTCGCCTGTTCGGCCAGTTCGAGAAAATAGTCGAGGTGTTTGGCGCGGATGCGGTCCTTTTCCCCCGACTGCTTGAGCCGTTCCCGCGCATAAGCCTTGATCGTATCCAGAAACCCGTACCGGAGCTCGCCCTGTTTCTCTTCGGTGACCAGGAGCGATTTGTTAACGAGATGCGAAACCAGTTCGAGAACCTGCGATGGCTCGATACCCTCCCCCCCACAGACGGCTTCGATCGCCGGCAGGTTACGCCCGCCGCGAAAGGCGGATAGGCGCTGCAAGAGGAGGCGCTCTGGCGGAGTGAGCAGGTCATAGCTCCAGTCGATGAGGGCGCGCAGGGTTTGCTGGCGGGGAAGCGCCGTGCGGCTGCCCTGGGTCAACAGGTTGAACCGGTCGTCGAGGCGGGCCGCAATCTGCTCCGGCGTCAGCACGTTGATACGCGCCGCGGCGAGCTCGATGGCGAGCGGAATGCCGTCGAGACGCTGGCAAATATGCGTGACGGCGAGCGCATTCTGTTCAGTCAATGCAAACTGCGGTTTGACAGCGCGGGCCCGCTCGACAAACAGGCGAATCGCCTCAAACGACAGCAAGAGGTCCGTGAGCAGCGTCGTTTTTTGATCGGGGAGGGAGAGGGGCGGCGCCTGCCACAGAATCTCGCTGGCATTGTTCAACGCCTCGCGGCTGGTTGCCAGGACCCGCAAGTTGGGACAGGCGTCCAGCAACTGTTCCATCAACCGCGCCGCTTCGGCAAGCAGATGCTCGCAGTTGTCGAGAATGAGCAAGAGCTTTTGGCTCCCGATCCGGCTGGCAATGGCGTCGACCAGCGGCTGGTTGGGTTTCTCCTGGACGCCGAGGACGTGCGCCACAGCCTGCGGCACGAGCGTCGGGTCGGCCAGCACGGCCAACTCAACCCACCACACGCCGCCGGAAAAGCGATCGATCAAGTCAGTGGCGACCTGAATCGAAAGCCGGGTCTTGCCGCTGCCGCCAGGGCCAATCAGCGTGACCTGGCGGCCATGGGCAATCAGATTCTTGATGGCGGCCATCTCGCGGGCGCGCCCGACAAAGGGGGAGAGCGGAATCGGCAGATTGGTGATGGGAGCGACCTGGACCGTGCGCTCGACGCGGCTCTGCTTGAGCCATTCGGCCAGCGCCTGGGTCTCGCGGGCCGGCGCAACGTGCAAGGTTTCCTGGAGTACGCGAACGCATTCCGCATAGGCGTCGAGTGCGGCGGACCGATTGCCGAGGGCCATATAGCAGAACATCAAATGCTGATAGGCGCGTTCATTACCGGGGTCCTGTATGAGAACCGCCTGCGCGTGCTGGACCGCTTGCTCATATTCGCTCGCCGACCGTAGGTCCTGGATAGAGCGGAGCATGGCGTCGATATAGAGGTCGCGATAGCGCCGGCGCAGCGGGGCAATCCATTCGTCGTCCACCCCCTCAAGCAATTCGCCGCGATACAGTTCAAGCTGCGTCGGCGGATTGTCCTTGCTCCCCTTTTCAAGCTCGCGCGTGTCCACCCAGAGGGAATATTCGGAGTTGAGGCGACAGGTCACGCGATCCGAAACAAGAATATCGCCGAACTGTTTGCGCAGGACCATCATGTGGGTGCGCAGGGAGGCGCGCGCCTGCTGATCGGTCGAATCACCCCAAAAGAGGGTGGCAAGGTGCTCGCGCGGGTGCGCCTGTGGATATAGCACCAGGTAGGCAAGCAGCGCTTCCACCTTGCGCCGGCCCAGGTTGATCGCCTCGCCCTCCTTTTCAATACGAAGCGGGCCGAACAGATAGAGCCGAAGGGGTGGGGGCGCACTCCGTGCAAGAGTCTTCTTTTTCGGCATAGTCAAAGGATACCGCTTTATGGTTTCAAGTCAAGAGCGCCCGCGCCTGTTTTTTGAGATCAAGCGGCTGCACGAATGCGGAGTATAATAGGCGTTATCCGAAATAGCGATCAAGCTCATCGCAGCAATGGCTGTGGTCGTTGCTGAATCCGCAAGTTATGCAACCCACAGGCAACAACCATGGCGAGATCAGAGAATCCTTCCTTGGTAT
>JBAVQS010000287.1:0-6261 GCA_049694275.1 Anaerolineae bacterium
AGGCGGGTTGAAGAAGTTGGATATTAATATACTGAGTCTGGACAGGGGCCCAGGCCAGGGTGACGGGATCACGATTATCCAGCCGCTCTGCCACTTTTTGCCAGCCGCCCGCTTGCTGGTTCCAAACCGTGATGCGATAGCCGGCCGGAATTTCGTTGTCAGGCGAGATCAAGACAAGCCCATTAAGTTGTTCCACCCGGCCGAGGTCAAGCTGGAACCAAATGTTCGGCTTTTGCTCCATCTCTCCGGTCGACCACGCGGTGTCCGGGTCGTTGTCGAGCGCGCGCATGGCCTCATCGTTATTGGTGCTCGCCGTCGCGCTCCAACCTGGACTGGTATGAATCTGGACCTGGGCGATATGCCATTCCTCAGATGCAGAGACCTGGAGCTCGACCTGCACGCACAGGACCTCGCACGGCGCAAAGGTTACCGCCAGATCGCCGGTATTGCCTTGCGGAACCTGAGCGATGGTCCGCCAGGTCGCACCATCCGCAGAGATACGAACAACATAGGAACGCGGATAGCCCTGCCCCGCGCTTCGCAAGGCAATCCCATCGATGATGCGTGATGCATCCAGGTTCAGCCGGAACCACATCCCCTGCGCCTGAAACTCCTGACTGGACCAAAAGGTGCTCAGGTCGCCGTCAATCGCGAGATATGCGGCGGCGGCGTTGTGACTCGCCTGCGCGCGCCACAGGTTGTGCGGAGCAGGCGTTTCTGTAACCTTGATTGGGACGACGAGCGGAGCATTCCCTCCCACCGCAAACCCATCCAGACCTTGAGGGTAGAGGTCCCAGTGCAACCGGTACATCCCTGGCAATGGAGGCGCCATCACCTCGGCCGAGAGTTCGAGCGCGGCCTCTGGCGACACACTACTTGCCAGAGGGACACGGGCACCCGCCGCTTCCAGCGCATTCCCATCCTGATCCAACCATTTGCCGATGAGCACGACCGGATGCTCACCTTCACTCGGCCAGGTATTCTTGCCGGTGTTTTCAAGGTGCAGGGTGACAGTCGCGGTCTGACCGGTGACGAGGCTCGGTGGAATATCGTGACCGAGAAAGGCGCCACCCCACTCGAGCGGCGGCGCTTTGACCTGGACCGAGAGCATCATGCTCGCAATCGTGGGGGTATCACCAGGCCCGCGCTGCAATTTCCATTCGAGCACATACTTGTCCGGGGTCTCGGGCACGCGCAATTCAACCTCGGCCCAGGTCGCGGTCTCCTGGGGTAAGACCGGTTCTGTCAGGGCTGGCGATTCAATCGGATTGACAAGTTTGGTTTGTCCCTTGCGGTCAAACCAGCAATAGCCCAGCGCCATTCGATGATCGCCCGCCACATCCCAGGATAGCGCCCCCGTATTCTTGAGCGCCACGCGCCCCCGAACCACTTCGCCGGTGATCAGCGCCCGTTTCGGAATATCGAGGGTGTGGAGCCATTCCCCGACATAGTCCGGCGCATCGGTTTGGACGACGACGCGGAATTCAAGGGGACGGTTTCCGGCGTCGGCAAAACGGTTAGTACCCGCCTGAACCAGATCGAAAACAAGACGATACCCGCTGCGCGCGACCGGCGCACGCAACGCGACATCGGCAAAAGTCGCGGCGTCGTTCGGGACGACATCCACAGGAAGAGACAAGACCCCACGATAGAGCGCGCCCTCGATCACCCGGTCCTGGGCATCATACCAGCGGTATTCAAGGTGGACCCGATCCTCGCCGGTCACGCTCCAGATCCGGGCGCCCGTATTCTTGACCGTCAACGAACCACACAGAGTGTCGTTAGGCTCTACTTGAGCGGGGATATTGAAATCGCCAGCCCATTCAACCGACCAATCAGGGATGGGAATGAAAACATGGACAAGTTGAGAAAAAGCCTCTATGCCCTGCTCGCTCAGATCCGTGTCCCCCGCCAGCAAACTCCAACGGAGGGTATAGGCCCCTTCATCCGGCGGAGTGGTCAGCGTCACCGGCTCAAAGGTCGCCACTTGGCCGGGCGCAACATCGGCAGTCAAATCGAAACTTGTCGACGAACCCAAAAGCGTTACCGATCGATTCTCCTGATCGAGCCATTGATAGACCAGCCGCACCGCCTGTGCGCCACGGCTCGCCCAATTTCCAGCGCCGAGGTTACGCGCTGCGACCGATTCGACGGTGCTCGACGCACGCAGTAACCTGTCGCCCGCCGGCGCGGGCGTCCGGACCCATTCGCCGGCCAGCGGCGGCGCGACAACGGCGAGATGTAAATCCACCACCGGCGCGCCGAGCGCGCTGAACCACTCACCCTCATCCGGCTTGAGATCGAAGCGGAGAATACAGGGGCCACCGAGCTTGGGTGCGACGACCGCGATACTGTCAAGCTCGATGGTCTGACCGGGAAGGACCGGATGCGGGAGATCAATAAATGGTAAAGCGGCAAGCAAATCCGACGGGAGCTCACCGCCGTCAAGACGGTACCAGCGACAGCCCAGATGAACAGGGTGCGCCCCCTGGGTCTCCCAGATCTTGGCGCCGGTATTTTTCAGGACAATTCGTCCGGTGACGGTACCGCGAGCCGCCATCGTATGCTCAGGCACGCTGAAAGGGGTAATCCATTGGACGCGATAGTCCGGGATGGGGGGGAGTGAGGGCCAGCGAACCCGGTAATCGTTTTGCAGCGCCGCGCACAGGTCATCCACCACCGACGGCTTATCGGACATTCCCCAGCCTGACGGCTCGTCGGGGAACGCGTGCCAGCGAAAGAGGCAGAGGGCCTGGATCGCCTGATTCGTGGGGTTGGCATTCCAGTCATTGATCTCGGCAAAAGCCGCCTGGATCCAATCCTTGTCCCGTGAGGTCCAACCGGGGTCGAGCGGAGCGGCCGCGGTGATCAGGACCGGCAAATGGCGCATGGTGGGTGTGACCGCCGCCAAAAAATCTCGATAGGCGCGAAAATGCCAGTGCCGGTTGGAAAATTTTCCCGTCCCCTGAGCATCGCTCGGGATAAGGCTCGAAGCAGCGCCGTGCGTAAACGTATGCAGCGCCAGCGCATCGGCCTTGCCCCCTTGCATGGTAATTTGCACAAGGACATCCGCAAAATAGCGGACCCAATCGCCGGATGGATTGGTCGGATAGGTCGTCTGGCTATTGAACGTAGCAACCGCCGCCGGAATCACCCAATCGTGCTCGTGACCGTGCAGACTGCGGATGGCCTGGCGGCACTGGTTAAAGCAGCGGGCGTACATTTCGGGGGTGATGACCTCGCCTGAATGGGAAGCACTCTCATCGCCCGGTCGAGACTGCGCGGCATTCGGCTCGTTGCCGATGACCCAAAGGCGCGCGCCGCGCGAATGAGCGACAAATTCGGCGCATTGTCGCGCAAACTCTTCGTACCCGGTCGAATGCGGGAGCGTTCCCGCACGCCCATAACCATTGTTGAGACGGACGATGACGCCCAGCCCCTGGTTCGCCAGCGCCGAGAAATCGCCGGTCGAGTCAGGCGGATTGACCTGGACGCTGACGACGATCCAGCCAGGTTTACCGGCAGCAAACATCTGCGCCTCTCCACCGGAATCGTGCAGGCCAAAGATGTAATAGGGGAGATTGGCATAGCGGGCATCATCCGCCCGGGGTGTAGCCGAGGGACCGGCGATTGGGTGCGGTGCGGCGCGGGTAGCGTCTTGAGCGTGGACCACAGTTATCCCCTGTACGGAGCGAGGGAGATCGGGTAGGACGGGAACTATTATAGCACAGGATGGAGAAAATCGCGGTGAGCTAGCGCAAGAGCAGCTTGACGAGGCGGTGGCTGCCAGCCTCGGCGATGACCAGATTGCCGTCCTGGTCGAAAACAATCCCCTGCGGAGTTTTGAGACCGCGGTACAAGACCTCGTCCCGCCCGGTGGCTGGGTCGATACGATGAATCGTGCTTTCGGTCAGAGAATTGACATAGATGGCCCCATCCGCGCCGATGACAACATCGTCCGGCTCGGACAGGCGGGCGATGACCTCGGTCGTGGGGCGGGCGTCCAGGCGCACCCGGACGACGGCATTACCGAACTCGTCGGCGACGACAAGCGAGCCATCGGACGCGAGCGCCAGACCGGTCGGCCGCACCAACCCGCCAGCCAGGCGCGTCACGGTTTTGGCGCTCGATACGCGCAGGATCGCCCCGTTCGGGCTATCCGGGACCAACAGGCTCTGGTCGTGCGGGTCGAGCGTGATGCTATCGACGCCCGCCTGGTTCGTCCGGTTTTCCAGTTGCAGATAGGGGGTCAACTGCTTGCTGGCAAAATCATAGCGAAGGAGCCGGTTCCTACCCTGCTCGACAATAATCAATGAGCCATCCGGCAGAAACACCAGCCCTTCCGGTTCGCTCAACCTGGCGAGGACCAGCGTCACCTGCCCATCGGGCGAGAGGCGCCGGACCGTGCCATCCCCGACATCCGTGAAATAGAGCGAGCTATCGGGCGCAAGCACCATGTCGTCCGGGCTGGACAAGCCGACAGCGATGACGACCAGGCGCGGGGTGACGGGTCCCGCGCGGCTAGGAGACAGGCTGGGAGATGGAGCAGGTGTCGCCGTCCCCTGCGGGGCGAGCGTGGCGGAAGAAAGTGGAACCGCGGAGGGGCTGGGCGAAAGGGTCGCTTGCGGCGACTCGATGTTCGGCGCGGCGGTGGGAAGCGGAGTGGGTGCGGGCGTAAAGGTAGAACAGCCCGAGGCAGCCAGTAAAATCAGCGATACGACCAAGAGGAACAGCCTATCCCGTTTTAGCATTCGCTTTCCATTTCCAATTAAACGATTCCGGCATTTCACGCGTCGTACCCGCTCGCCTTGAGCACCCGCAGGGCACGCAAGGTCACCCATTTGCTCGGCTTGCCTTTCGCTTCGACATCTATCACCATCTTGCCATTCAGCGTGTGCTTGAGCGCCCAACGTCCGTCGGCATCCTGTTTGGAGAGGACCACCTGGAGGGCGTTCAGAAGACGTGGGTCACGCGCATAGCCCGCTTCGCCGAGGGCAAACAGGACTTCCAGGATATCAGAGGTATAGGAAAGCGGGAAGCCAAACTTGAACCACTCGCCGCTCACTCGGCGGGTGTAGGGATAGTCCGCCGTGGTCAAGTCCCGACTGAGCAGAAACTCGACCGCCATCTCCGTCGCCCGTTTGACCCTGGCCGATTGCTCCTCACGCGGTAGACTGACCAGCGCGCGTAGAGCTTTGACAGCGCCCCAGGCGCAGGGTTGTTTCAGGTTCACGCCGCACCGAAAGCCGGGTCCGGCAACACCCGAGGCAAAGTACGCGTCGAAATTCTCCCCGGTAATTGAACCGGCCAGCCAATCGACTGCGCGGCAGACTCGTTCGTCACCCGCAAAACCGAGTGTGACAAGTGACCATATAAGGTTTCCGTTGAGGCAGTGGAGAGCCCCACTTGGACTGACCGCAGCGTACACGGAAAAGCCGCCGTGAGCGGCCTGGCTGTGGCTCAGCAGGTATTCGCAAGCCTTGCGGACCTGGCCGTTATGCCCATCTGCGCCGAATTCGGCGAGGAAGAGAATTTGCCAAACCGTCGAGCGATACTTGGGACTATAACCGGCGCCCGGTTTGACCCAGTATCCTTCCGCGTTCTGCGCCGCGAGTATTTTTCGGACGGGGTCGGAGCGCATAATGGCGCGGCGAGCCGACCGTACCTGGTTGTCCTCTTCCGGCTTGTCCAGTAAATGCTTGAGGGTCAGATAGCGAACGGAAGGATTCTCTTTCTCCAAGAGCCATTCGATTGTTCTTGCTTCCATCGCGGGCCTCCGTCAGATTCAAAAGTCTGAAAAGCGAACCCTGCACCTCTCGACCAATGACCACGGAAGGGCTGGGCGAAAGGGTCGATTGCGGCGACTCGATGTTCGGCGCGGCGGTGAGAATCAGAGTGGGAGCGGGAACAGAACAACCCGCAAGAAAAATTCCGATCAGAACAATGACAACAACGGGGAAACGGATCCTATTGCCGCGTGTAAAAACGTCCATCTTGAATGAAATAGCTGTACGGTTTCCCGGTGGGATGCGCATACAGCGCTGGAAGTTGGATTCCCTTGCCAAGTCGCAATGGCAACCCCGGCTGGGTCCAGTCCAACCAGCCAAGCTGTCCGCGCTCTGCATAGGGTGCCAAATGGTTACTGCTCAGCCTAGTAAAGCGGGCTGAGGAGCAAGGGCAGGTGGAATATAGGGTTTCCCGGTCAGGGCCAACTGCAGAGCCGCCAATATGGGCTGACCATTTTTGCGGACAGTGGAGATG